>CAYRYG010000049.1:0-10193 GCA_964428465.1 uncultured Gammaproteobacteria bacterium | reverse complement strand
TGGCGATGGCGGTCTTGCCGGTCTGGCGGTCGCCGATGATGAGCTCGCGCTGGCCGCGGCCGATCGGGATGAGCGCGTCGATCGCCTTGATGCCGGTCTGGAGCGGAACGCCGACGCCCTTGCGGGCCATGACGCCCGGGGCGAGCTTCTCGATCGGGAACGTTTCCGTCGCGTTGATCTTTCCCTTTCCGTCGACCGGGATGCCAAGCGGATCCACCACGCGGCCGACGATGGCGTCGGAAACCGGGATGGACAAAATGCGGCCCGTGGTCTTCACGGTGTCGCCTTCCTTGATCTTGGTAGCCTCGCCGAGCACGATGGCGCCGACGGTCTCCTCCTCAAGGTTGAGCGCCACGCCGTACACGTCGCCCGGGAACACAAGCATTTCCGAGGCCTGGACGTCCGAGAGCCCGGAGATGCGCGCGATGCCGTCGCCGACCGAGAGGACGGTGCCGACCTTCTCCTCCTTGGTTTCCGCCTTGAACGCGGCCACCTGGGATTTCAACGCTTCGATGATGTCGTTTTTTGTCGCCATAGGGTATCTGGTATTTGGTATCTAGTATCTGGTATGGCTACTCGGACAGTGCGCGGCGGAGACGGTCGAGCTGTCCCGCGATCGACCCGTCGAGCACGCGGTCGTTAATGCGCAGGCGCATCCCACCGATCAGTTCCGGGTTCACGATCTCCTTGACGGGCGCGGCGGCCGCGTCCTCGATCGCCTTGCGCATCGCGGGCGTGAGCGAATGCGCGGACTCCGCGACCACCGTGGTGGTGAGCCGCCGAATCACCTCGCGTACCCGTCCGAGCTCCCCGCGCTTCGCGAGCAAGCGGACGAAGTCGCCGGCGAGCTCCTCGACCTGCTTCGGGGCCTTCCCCTCGCAGGCGGACTCGAGCGCGGCCGTCCATTGTTTGGTTGATATTTTCATAGGCCGCGAGGCGTTAGGCCGCGAGGCCGCGAGGAATCCCTCTCGGCCTAAAGCCTATTGCCTGAATGCCTTTACGTCAGTTTCCTAACCACTTCCTCGGCGAGCGACGCGGACTTCTTCTCGTCGACGCCGTCGGCGAGAATGCGCTTGGCCGCCGAGACCGCGATGTCCGCGAGCTCCTTGCGGGCCTCGCGCATCATCGCCTCCTGGTCGGCCTTCAGCTGCGCCTTCCCGTTCACGACCACGCGCTCCACCTCGCGCTTCGCCTTCTCGACCATGTCGGTCCTCATCGCCTCCGCGTCCGCGCGGGCGAGCTCCATCACCTTGGCCGCCTCCGCGCGCGCCTCGGCGACGATCTCCTTGCGCTCGTCCTCGAGCGCGGCCACGCGCTTCTCCACGTGCTCCGCGTCCCTGATGCTCTTCTCGATGCGCTCCGAGCGCTGGTCGAGCATCTTCACGATCGGCTTGTACGCGAACTTCCAGAGCACGAGCAGCACGATGAGAAAGTTGACGAGCTGCGCGACGAAGATGCCGCCGTCAATCCCAAGCGTGCCGAGCACGCCGGTTTCTTCCACGACCTCGGTTGTTTCGATGTTGGTTGGTTCGGAGGACATATTTCAGAAAGGGTCAAGGGTTGAGAAGCAAGGGACAAGGTCCATCCCTTGCTCCTTGCTTCTTCCCCCTTGCTACTTTCTACAGCGTGAAAGACACGACGAGCGAGTAGATGGCGACGGCCTCGGCGAACGCCATGCCGAGCAGCATCGGAACGAACAGCTTGCCGGCGGCTTCCGGGTTGCGGCCGATCGCTTCCATGGCCTTGAAGCCGATGAGACCGATACCGATGGCCGGGCCGAGCCCGCCGATCGCCATGGTGAGACCCTTGGTGAGGATCGCGATGGATTCTGCGTCCATAAGAATAGAAATTAGATATTAGATACTGGAGACTGGATACTGGCGACGAGCTGCCACTATCCAATATCTATTATCCATTATCCGTGCGATTCCTGATGACTCTCTTCCCCGTGCGCTTCCGTCGCGACGGTGAGGTACGCGAGGGTCAGCATGGAGAACACGGTCGCCTGGATGACGCCGACGAGCAGTTCCAGGAACATGAACGGCAGCGGGAGGAAGTACGCGAAGATGCCAAGCATCACGGTGAGCAGCACCTCGCCGGCGAAGATGTTGCCGAACAGACGAAGGGACAGCGAGAGCACCTTGGCGACCTCGGAGACGATCTCGAGCAGGCCCACGCCGAACTCGATCACCGCGACGATGACCGCCATGGGGCCGTGCCTGAACGAGCGGAAGATCCCGCGCACGTTCACGAACTTGCTCGCGTGGTTCACGACGCCGAGCGCGCGGACGCCGAAGACGTGCGACGCGAGCACCGCGAACAGCGCGATGGCAAGCGTCAGGTTCAGGTCGCTCGCGGCCGGACGCAGGAGCGGGATGAGCTCGACCTCGCCGTGGTGCAGCCCCCAGATGCCGATGGAGCCCGTCCCCGGAAGCAGGCCGATCCAGTTGGAGAACAGCACGAACAGGAAGATGGTCGCGACGATCGGGAAAAAGGTCCGCGCGCGCCTGGCGTCGCCGGTGACCTTCTGGATCTCCGCGAGCATAAACTCGACCGCCGCCTCGGCAACGTTCTGAATCCCCTTCGGCACGAGCGCCTTCCGGCGGCTCACGACGAACGCCACGACAATGAAAAAAGCGACGGCAATCCAACCATTGACCATCGCGTTGGTGATCGGGAACGCTCCAATGTGGAAAATCGATTCAGCGGCAGCCGGGGGGATCATCATATGCCAGGCTCGCAGGCGCGTAGGCCGCGAGGCCGAGAGGTTACTTTCCGTTCAGGTCCTGATATGCCTTGCCGTACTTCTTTGCCTTTCGGACGACCATGTACGCCGTGAGCACAAATGCGAGGAGAAAGCAGAGGATGAGCAGCTTGGGTTCCGTGCCGTAGCGGGCGTCGAGCCATTTGCCGAGCAGCGCGGCGAGAACCGCGGGGACGGCGATGGTTCCGCTGAAATCAGCGAAAACCCGCATGGCAAGGCGTTGGTAGGCGGCGTCAGAGGCCATAATCTGCCTATCCACAGGCGCGGAAAGTATACGCGGAGAGGAAACAAAGGTCAATAGAAAAGAAAAAAGGACAGGGACGGACCCGTGTCCTTGGCTCAGACGAAGAGCCAGTAGAGGAAGCCGATCGAGCCCATGCAGAGCACGATCATCCCGGCCATCCCCCAGAAGACCACCTTCAGGATCCCCTTGGTGTCGACCGGGGCCGCGAGCGGGTGGTCGCCGTGGGCGCCGTGGTGGCCCTTCTCCGGCTGCGCGTCGAGGTCGATGACCTCGTGCTCGATCACTTCGGCGCGACGGATCTCCGGGGAGCGCGCGGCCTCGGGCTCGTCGACGCGCGTGTGACCGTCGTCGGTCCCGGCCCAGGCGCCGGGGTCGAACGGGGCGACCGGGACGCGACGAGCGGGCGCCGAGGTGGGGAGGATGTCCTCGGGCGGCTCGTCGCCGGCCCCCAGGTTGTCCTGCTTGACCCGGCGGGGGGCGGGGGGCGCGGCTTGCTGGGGAGGCGCGACGACCACAGCCGGTGGCGCGGCGATCGCCGCCGGTGGGGCGACGACCCTGAGCGGGGCCGGCTTCGGCGCGGGGGCCGAGGCCGGCTCGTCCGCCTTGGCGTCGACGCCGCGGCAGACCTTGAGGTAGCTGACGAGGAACGCCAGCTCCGCGTCGGTCAGGTCCGAGAACTCGTGCTTGAGCCGCCCGATCACCGTTCCCGCCTTGTCGTCGGCGAGGACATCCACGCGTTTCACGATCTTCATGAGCCGCGCGTTCCGCGCCTTGTCCTCGAGGATCCCGTTGAGGGCCACGAGGAAGTCGCCCCACAGGGTCGGGACGGGGTCGGCGGTGGCTCCGAAGAAGGCCTTGCCCTTCATGTCGGGCGCCTGGGATTCCTCGAATCCCGTTCCGGCGATGAGCGCTGCGCCCATCTCGCGGAGTTGCTGCGTGATCTCCATTCGAACGCTCCGTTCTGCGCCTATGGATCAGGCGACAGAAGGTGGGAGTATGCCAGAAAACGGGCCTTTTGTCAAGCGAGCGGAGCCACGGACTGCTTGACAAATGGGCGATTTTCTGATAGGTTGTGCGCTCGACCGCGGCATCCCGCCGTTGGATCCGAGCAAGTTCTCTGCGAAGGAGTTCGCACATGGGAAGGAAGCATCAGGATCGTCAGCCCCGCAACACGGGACTCATCGAGATGCTCGCGGAGCACATCGCGCTCCTCGAGGCCCTCGGCCACCACGTCAATCTCGACCACGTCGGCCACCCCGAGCGCCCGTCGCTCGAGGTCGTCCCGGGCCTCATCTGGTCCCGGACGGACAACGTGATCGAGCGGCTGGACGTGATCGATGAGCTGGCCGAGCAGCTCCCCGGCCCCGTGCGCCAGCGCGCGCTCCGGAAGAACGGCCGCCACTGGCAGGCGGTGTTCCGGGTCGACGGCGTCTCCTCGTGGAGCCGCTACGACCGGGTGCAGGGCGCCACCGTGCCGCTGAGCGAGGACGGCGGGATGCGGGTGCTCCCGGCGTCCATCAACTGCACCACCGACGAGAACGGCCGGTCGGTCCTGCCGATCGACACCCCGATGAACTGCGTGGTGCACTGGCGCTACGTGGACGGTCGCAGGGTGTCCGGGAAGGCCCTGCCGCTCGACCTCGACGAGGCCGTGGAGAACGGCTGGTTCACCCGCTTCGAGGACCCCACCCGCATGGTGACGCAGGTCACCCTGTTCCCGGTGCTGAACCGGCGGCAGCGCGGCGGGCGCGAGGTGGTCGAGGGCCACGCCTACCACACCTCCGGCAAGCGCCTCATCGCCCCCTACCCCCTGAACTGGGGGAAGCAGGGCGACGTGCTGCTGACGGAGCGGGCGGACCACTTCGTCGCGGTCCCGCTCGCCAAGATCGCGGCCGCGCCGGATGCGGCTTCGGAGGCGATCGAGGCGGCGGCCGAGTCCGTCGAGGTCACCGCCGAGGAGACCTGGAACGCCCTCGCCGAGTTCGGCGCGACCGCGAACAGCTCCCACGGGGAGCTCCGCAAGCTCCAGGAGCGCCTCGCCAAGGAAAAGGGCCCGGACGCGGTGAAGACCCGGTTCGGAACGCTCCTCCCCGAGGAGGTCGTCGAGGAGATGGTCGCCAACGCGGCCACCGCGTTCGCCCCGATCAAGGCCGCCCTCGAGCGTGCGCTCGAGATCCGCGGCGCGGAGTGGGACGCGGTCGAGGAGGCGCTCGGCGACACCACCCTCGAGGCGGCGCTCGCCGGCGAGGAGCTGAAGGCCTTCCGCGCGCGGAAGGACGGCGAGGATCTCCTCACCGTGGCGGTCGCGACCGCCCTCGGCGTCCCCTTCGACTGGGACAACGCCAACCACACGGGGCTGCGCCGCAAGGCCATCTCCGAGCTGGTCGGCGCCGCGAAGGTCGAGGAGCCCGCCGAGGACGAAGCTCCCCCGGCGCCCGAGGTCCCCGCGGAGGAGACGCCCGCGCCCTAGCGGCGCACAGGCGGTCACGTCACACGTGGCCGCTCTTTTAATTTTAGATCCCAAACAAACGTTTTGCATTCTCCCCCGTCACTCTCGCCACTTCCTCCACCGATACCCTCTTCAACTCCGAGATCTTCTCCGCGACGAACTCAACCATCCACGGCTCATTCCGTTCGCCGCGGTGCGGGACCGGGGTGAGATACGGGGCGTCCGTCTCGATCATCACGTGCTCGAGCGGCAAGTCGCGGACCACTTTCTGCAGCGGTGAGATCGGACCTTCGGACTTCCGCGGCGGAAACGTGATGACGCCCGTGAAGGAGATCAAAAACCCGAGCTCGACGTAGGCCTTCGCCTCCTCGAGCGTGCCCGTGAAGCAATGCACGACGCCGCGACGCTGCAGCTTCCCCGCGTCCACGAACTCGCGGATAATCGCCAGCTGGTCCGCGTGCGCGCCTGTGGTGAGCGGAGTCGAACCATCGCGGCAGTGGATGACCACGGGCAGCCCGGCCTCGTGCGCCAGCTCAAAATGCGCGCGCACCGTCGCCTTCTGCTTGGCGACCACCTCGTCCCGGTCGACGTTTTCCGGAAGCCGGTAATAATCCAGCCCGCACTCCCCCACCGCCACGCACTTCGGATGCCGCGCGAGCCCAAGATAATACGCGTGGTCGAACGTTTCGCAGCGCGTCTTGATGCGATTCACAGGGACTTTAGTCCCGTCGAGCCCGGACGCCACCAAAGTGGCCTTGAACTCGAGCTCCTGCTCATCAAAAAACTCCTGCTCGCACAGGTGGTTCGGGTGCAGCCCGACGGTCGCGTACACGCCGTCGAATCGCTCGGCGACCTTGAGGCCGTTCGCGCTCGTGGTCGACTGCGTCCCGACCGTGATCAGAAACACACCCTTCGAGAGGGTGCGTTCGATCACCTCGTCCATGTCGTCGCGGTAGGCGTTGAAGTGAACGTGGCAGTGGGTGTCGATGTAGCGCATAGGGGGTTAGGGATCAGGGATCAGGGCTGACGGCGATAGGGGTCAGGGACCAGTTCCTGTTTCCTTAAGTTCCACGCCCTGATTCCTCGTTTTCTCCCTATCTCAACACCCGCACGCTCTCCGGGAACAGCACCTGTAGCGCGGCCATGGTCGCGACGAGGAAGTCGGCCACCGCGGACTGCTCGAGCGCGGCCTTCACCGCGTCGTCCGGAAGATACTGCAGGGCGAAGAACAGGACCACGCCGACCACCACGACCCCCTCGACGAACCCGAACACCGCGCCGAGCAGCCGGTTGACGGACTTCGCGAACGGGATCATCGCGAACACGCCGAGCACCTTCTCCGCGACCCAGAACAGCAGGCCGATCAGCCGCGAGATGAGCAGGAAGATGATGATGAACAGGACGATCTTCGCCGCGCCGCCGCCTCCGAACAGGAATCCGAACCGTTCGAACGCCGGATCGATGAGCCGCGTGGAGATGACGATGCCAAGGATCGTCCCGACGAGGCTGCCGAGCGTGTGCACGAGGCCGAAGAACAGCCCGAACAGCACGAACAGACCGACGATGACGATGAGAAGGACGTCGACGAGGAACATAGTTATTCTTTACGCGGGAACAGCGGCTCCCCTTTGGCAATTGTACCACCCGGAGCCAATCCGCCCCAAACGCCCGCGGCAGGCAAGGTTACGGCGGACGGATCAACGGACAAATCTCCAAGCACGCGCGCCGCGGCCGACGGGATGATCGGGAGGAACGCGATCGCGACGTGCCGGAGCCCCTCGACGAGCTGGTACATGAACGCGGACACGTCCTTCCCTTCCTTCACGGCCTTCCAGGGAGCCTCGTCGTCGACCGACTTGTTGCACGCCGCGACCAGTTCCTCCACGGAACGGACCACATCGTCGAAGCGGAACCGGTCGAACGCGTCGCCGTATGTCTTCCAGAACGAGGCGGTGTCATACCGGTCGGGCGCGATTTCCGGAACGCGCCCATCGCAGAACTTTCCGACCATCGTGGTCACGCGCGCCGCGAGGTTCCCGACGCCGTTCGCGAGCTTCGACGCGTACACCGCGTCAAACGTGGCCTGCAAAAAATCTCCGTCGTCGTACGCCGGAAGCGCGCCGAGCAAGTAGTAGCGCAGCGCGTCCGTGCTCGACACGGCAACCACGTCGTACGGGTTCACGACATTGCCGACGGATTTCGACATCTTCTGACCCTCGGCCGTGATGAAGCCATGGATAAAAATCTGTTTCGACGGAGCGACGCCCGCGGACATCAACATGCCCTGCCACATCGCGGATTGCTGACGCAGGTTGTCCTTGCCCGCGACCTGGACGCCGGGCCAGAACGCAAATTCTTTCGATTCGTCCGGCCAGCCGAGCGTGGAGATGTAGTTGACGAGCGCGTCAAACCAGACGTACATCACCTGGCTCTCGTCGCCCGGAACCGGAATACCCCACGGCATTTTCGACGCGAGGCGCGAAATGCTGAAGTCCTGCAGGCCGCCGGCGACGAAGTTGCGAATTTCGGTAAGACGATTTTCGGGAACGACGAAATCCGGGCGCGCGGCGTACAGATCGAGCAGCGGCTGCTGGTAGCGCGACCACCGGAAGAAATAGTTTTCCTCCTCGATCAGGTCGAGGTCGCGGTTCGGATGGATCGGGCACCGGCCGTTCATGAGCTCGGAATCGGTCTTCTCAAGCTCGCACCCGACGCAGTACTTCACGGAGTACGACTTCTTATAGATGTCGCCGGCCGCGTCGCACCGGCGCCAAAATTCCTGCGCGGCCGCGATATGCGCCGGGTCGGTGGTTCGGATGAAATGCGTGTAGGTGAGGTTCAGGGCCGCCTTGAGGCCGTCGAACTTGGCGGCATACCCGTCGCAATATGCCTTCGGGTCGAGCCCAGCCTCCTTCGCGTTGGTCCAGATCTTCATCCCGTGCTCGTCCGTCCCGGTGTTGAACACGACCTCGTCGCCCAACAGGCGGCGATAGCGCGCCAGCGCGTCGGCCTGGACGATCTCAAGCGCGAACCCGATGTGCGGGTCCGCGTTCACGTACGGAAGGGTGGTGGTCAGGTAATATCGGCTCATAGGTGCGCGGGCGAGAGGACAATCACGAATTCGCCCTTGATACTAGTGGATTGCAGCTGGTTTGTCACCTCTTCCGCCGTCCCGCGGTAAATCGTCTCATGCATCTTCGTCAACTCCCGGCAGACGACCATCCTGCGCCCCTCCGACCCTGCGACCCTACGAACCTCCTCGAGCGTCTTCAGGATGCGATGCGTGCTCTCGTAGAACACGACCGTGCTCTCAATCGTCGCCAGGCGCTTGAAAAAGGTCTGCCGTCCCTTCTTGTTCGGCGGGAAGCCGAGGAAGAGGAACTCGTCGCACGGGAATCCGGACACGGAGAGCGCCGCTGTGATCGCGCTCGGTCCCGGGATCGGGACGATCACCGTTTCCGGCGACTCGCGGACGACCATCTCCACCAGCATGCCGCCCGGGTCCGAGATGGCCGGTGTCCCGGCGTCGGTCACGAGCGCGAGCGACTTCCCCTCGCGGAGCATCGCGATGATCTCCTTCACGCGCTTGGTGTCCGAGTGCTGGTGGTACGCGACGAGCGTCTTGCGGATCTCGAACGCGGCAAGCAGCTTCGACGTGACGCGCGTATCCTCGCACAGGATGGCGTCGACGGACGACAACGTGTCCTTCGCGCGCGGCGAAAGATCCGAGAGGTTTCCGATGGGGGTCGCGACGACGTACAGCGTGGACATAGTTACGGCAGCTCGTACAAGTGAATTCCAGGATACGCGGCGGACCAGAGGAACCAGAAGCCGCGCGTGACGACGAGCTCTTCTCCCGCGTCGCCGTCGAGTTCCAGCCGATGCGCGATCACGGTCCCGAGCTCCTCGTCATACGTCACCTCGATCGGAACGCCCGCGACCGTCTCACGCACCTCGCCGACCCGCCTGATGACGTCCTCCGGATACGCCGCGCGCTCGGAGCCGACGGACACCGCGTACACCGGCGCCTTCGCGTCGAGTCGCGCGTCGACCGAGGTCAGCGGGAACCACACCGCGGGCGTGGCGTCGTAGTTGCCGTAGGGGTTGCGCGTGTAGTCGCGCGACGCGCCGGTCTCGCGCGTGAGCACGTCGCCGCGCGGATACGCCGCCTTCCAATCGGCCCACATCATCGTCCGCGCCAGGACCGGCCGGAGCTCCGTCCCCTCCATCTCGCCCGTCACCGCGGACCCATACGCCTGGATCCATCGCGACCCGGTCTTTCCGTCAAGCAGCACGGAGTTGTTGTTCCAAAGCAATCCGGACACGCGGAACGTCAGTGCCTCCCCGTTCACCTCGCGCTCAAACGCCATCCCGGTCCCGGTAAGCGGCGCGTAGGTGACCAGCACCGGCACGTCGTCAAACGCGTCATTCACCACCTCGTGCCAGACCAGGATCTGGTACGGATAAAACCGGCGTTCCCCGTCCACCTCGACGTCGAGCCCGAGGCCGCCGTCGTTCAGATACTGGTCGGCCGACGCAACGGATTCGAAGGTCGGGGTATCAATGGATGGGATCCCCCCGTCGCGCGGCCCGCTTTCCACGAACGCATACCCTTCCTCCGGCCCCGGGGCCGGCGGGACGCGCTCAAACCAATACACGCCGTACCACAGCACGGCGGCGGCAAGCGCGATCAAAAACCAGGTCCCAAAGGCGGTTGTGCGTTTCATAGGGGACGG
>CAYRYG010000048.1:0-10415 GCA_964428465.1 uncultured Gammaproteobacteria bacterium | reverse complement strand
ATGTCCTCGGACGCGACCGTCACGGTCACGAACGCCCCGTCGTCCTTCTTCACCACCACCTCGATGCCGTCGTCCCCCTCTTCCTTGATGTACTCCCTGGCGGCCTCGGCGCTGTCGAACGTGCGCGCGTCCATGGACACGAGCTCGTCGCCCGCCTCCATCCCCGCGCGCGCCGCCGGCGACCCCTCGGCCACCGTGACCACGCGCATCTTCGCCTCCTCCACCACGGCGCCGGCCGGCATGTCGCCGTCGATCGCGGTCGGAAGGCCCGCCATGAACCCGGCCGAGAGCAGCACGGCCGCGAGCACCAGGTTCATGGTCACGCCCGCGATGAGCACGAGGAACCGCTTCCACGCCGGCTTCGACGAGAAGCTGTCCGTCTCGCCGCGGTGCTGGCCGGACTCGCCCTTGATCCGCACGAACCCGCCGAGCGGAATCCAGTTGACCGAGTACTCCGTGTCGCCGCGCCGAATGGCGAACGCGCGCGGCGGGAACCCGAACCCGAATTCCTCCACCTTCATCCCGGACTTCTTGGCGACGATAAAATGCCCGAACTCATGGGCGAACACCAAGAGCGACAGGACGACGAGAAAGAGGATGAGGGTCCAAAACATAACGGCCCCATCATAGCCCGTTTTGATGGGCCGGCGCAAGAAATCGTCGGCCCGCGGGATATATGAAAAAATCGGTTCGTTCCGACCTTGCCCGAAGGGATCACGGCCCGTACCATGGGTTTCGTAACTCTTAATCCTAAGTGCTATGGAGAAAGAGAAGTGTCCCAAATGCGACATGGACGTGGAGAACGGCGTGTGCAGCGGCTGCGGGAAGGCCCCGAGCGAGTGCGACTGCGAGAAGATGTAGGGTGCGAGACGACGGCCGGCCCGTGGGGGAGCCGGCCGTTTTGTTACAAAAATGAAAAAGACCCTGAGCGAAGTCGAAGGGTCAGAGGTCGCCGACGAGGACGACGCGGCGGGTGGGTTGGACGGCGGCGGACAACAGGTGCCGGCCGCGGTAGTCCTCCTCGAACGCCACGGTGAAGCCGTGCCGGTCCGAGAACAGGTGGCGGACCGCGGGCTCGTGGACCGAGGTGCTGACGACGGCGTAGCGATACCCGTCGTTCCGCGCGGCGGCGACCAGTCCCGCGGCGAGCGCGGCGGCGATGCCGCGGCGACGCGCGCGCACGCCCACGAACAGCTCGTTGACGAACAGCCCCCTTCCCGGCCGCGCGAGACGCGCCTCGAGCTCGGGCTTGCGTTCCGCCGCGAACGCGATCGCCGCGCCGAGCGGCACGCTGTCCGCGTCGAACGCGATGAGCATGACTGCCTCCGGGTACGCGAGCATCCGCTCGAGCGCCTTGCGCACGTCCCCCGGACGATGTCGCTCCCCCCAGGGCGGCCGCTCGAAGGCGTCCACGTAGATGGCGACGAGCAGGTCGAGTTCGTCCGGTTCCGGCCGGGTCCGTTCGATGCGATAGTCGGACATGGTGCTCTCCGCGAAAACCGTAACACGGGCTTCCGGAAAAGAAAAGAGATCCTCCGGGAAGGATCAGGCCGTGATGTCGGGGCGGCGGAGCAGCTCGACCATGCAGTCACGGTACGCGACCATACTCGAGATATCCACCTGTTCGTCCGGGCCGTGCGCGGGACCGCCGAGCGGGGACAGGCAGACGCAGCGGGTCCCGTAGCGCGCGGCGAGCATCGCGACGTCGATGTAGCCGTAGTCGGTGGGCGGAAGGATCCCGCCGCCGGTGACGGGCTCGAACGCCGCGAGGAGCGGTTCGGCGTCGTGTTTCGCGGTCGCGTATCCGGCCAGCGCGAAGTTCGTCCTGATCTCGCACGTCACGGGGTGCGGCATGCCCTCGTTGTGGCGCGCGATCGCCGCCTCCACGGCCGCGCGCACCACGTCCTCGTTGAACTCCGGTCCGCCGGGCCGCATGTCCACGACCGTCCAGGCGACGTCGGGGATCTTGTTGGCGCGGTTCTCGACCGGGGGCGCGACGCGCGGCTTGCGCGGCCCATCGTCCGGAAGCCCGAAGCCGGCGTGGACCGCCGCGACGTTGACCGTCGTGGGGTACTCCGCGAGCGCGTGCTTCGCCGCGGCGTGGACCGCCGTGATCGCCGCCAGGAGCGCGTCGATCGCGTTGGCGCCCTCGGCCTGGCGCGACGCGTGCCCGGACATCCCCCTCACCGTGATCTCCGTCTCGATGCACCCGCGGCAGGCGATCATCGACTTGCCGTACCCGCCGCACAGCGAGAGGCAGTACGCGGGACGGAAGCCCGTCCCCGACATCTCGTCGAGGAAGGCCAGCATGCCCTTGAAGTCGCTCTCCTCGTCGCCGTAGAAGAGGAACGCGACGTTCCGCGTCTCGCCGGCGACGCGCATCGCGTCGAGGCACGCGGCGATGCCGGACTTGGTGTCCGCGGCTCCACGGGCGTAGTACTTCCCGTCCAGAACGGTGTACTCATCGACCGCGTTGTTGCTCGCGGGCGAGACCGTGTCGATGTGCCCGGTGACCAGGAGCTTGATCTCCTCGACTGGGCCGTTGAAGGCGAACACGTTCCAGATGCCCTCCTCGACCTCGCGCTCCCGAACCGTCAGCCACGGGCAGCGCGCCCTGATCTCCCGCGCCACCCGGCGCGCCATGGCCTCCTCGCCCGGACCGGGGGTGTAGCTCTCGATGCGACAGAGCTCGTCGAGAAGCGAAAGAACCGGATCCTGATCCATGTCGTTGCCCTCCTTCAGGCGGACAGAACTTAGCCCATTGGCGAGCCGCTGGCAAGTAAAAAGACCCCCGAGCGAAGTCGAAGGGTCAGTGGTTGCACTCGTCGCCGGCGAGCGCGTCGCGGACGGTGCCGTAGAGGAGCACGACGTGGTTCTTGTCCTCGCGCGCGCCACGGAGCTTGGCGACCGTGCGCGCGCCGAGGCGCTCCGCGAGACCGGCGGGCCGCCGCGCGACCTCGACGTTCGCCTGCAGCACGAACCGCGCGAACCCGCGGGTCAGCGCCCAGCGCAGCGCGTCGTAGCCGAGCGACATCGCGATGCCGCCGTGCCGCGCGGACGGGTGCGTGCCGATGGAGGAGATGATGACCGCCTCCTCCGCCGGGAACGGGAGCTCGTGCTCGCGCACCCACCGGTGGACCCGCGGCTCGACGTCGCGCGCGAGCGGGTGGCAGCAGACGTAGCCGACCATCCTTCCGTCGGGGCCGCGCGCCGTCTGGACGAACTCGCCCGCGTTGGCGTTCCAGAGCTCGTCGACGATGCTCTGGCCGCGGTACACCCACACGAAGTCGTGCGGCGTCGCCACCGTCTCGTACAGGCGGGCGAAGTCGGGAAGGTCCGGGTCGCCCGGGCCGGTCACGACGCGAAACTGAGACTGGGCCGAGCTGATTCCCTTGGAACGCATGCCTACTCCGGCGACCGATCCGGTCGCGCCGGCATTTCACCGGGTATCCGCGCGAATGTCAACCAAAAGAAAAACGCGGCCGAAACCGCGAGGGGCTCACCGCAGGTGGGCGAGCAGATGAAGACGCACCGATTCGCCGTCCACTTCGGAATGGCGGACGCGCACGGGATGGCGCTCGAGGTCGCCGAAGGTGATGTCGCGGCCGAGCTGGGCCTCCATCATCTCGAGAACCCGGACGTTCAGGTCGATGAGCCGCCGCGAGACCGCCTTGGAGTGCTCCCCGAACGACGCCCAGCTGCTGGCGTCGCCGAATCCCTCGATGTACGGGAAACCGAGGTTGACCTCGTCGGACACCGCGCTCCGGCCGCACATCGGGCAGAAGACGAAGAAGTCGCGCTCGCAGATCTCGTCCACCACGCGCGGAGTTCCCTCGACGCCGAAGGAAAACACCGCGTCGAGCGTCGCGCCGAGATTGGCACACATGACGAACGGGTTCTTTTCGTCGCTCTCCGCCACGGCGATGCCGCACACGACGCGCACGACCCGGATCCCACGCTCGGCGAACCGGCGGATGACCTCGACCACCACCTTCCCGCTGAACACCACGTCGTCGACGAGCGTGATCTCCCCGGCGGAATCGCCGAAGCGATCGCTCATCTGGACGACGATGGCCGCCACCTGCTCGTCGGGGTGCGGGAAGCCGAAGCGGGAGTGAAACCCGTCGATGCCCCTGAGCGACCCGGGATCCACGCAGCGCGTGATCTGGAGCATGAGCTCCGTGGGCCAGTACACCGGATCCACGGAGACCACCGGGCGGGTCTCGCCCTCGAGCAGACGCGCCATTCCCGCGCGCATCGCGTCGGCCCCGACCCGCAGGACCTCGTGGTCCCCGAAGGCGAGGATCTGGTCGAGCTCCGCGCGGATTTCGGCGTAGGGCAGGTCGAAGACCGTGCCCAGCCGTTCCGGCGACCACCGGTCAAGAAGCAGATGAAGGTCTTCGGAGACCACGTAGACGGACCCTGACTCATACATGGATCACCCCAAGGAACTAGGTAGCGTTTTACCAACCGACCGTCCTTATGTCAACAAAAAGAAAAAACGACGGGCAAAATGCCATATACGGAAGCGGGTCACGCAGAGAAGAGATTCAAAATTTCCCGGACGTTTCCAACCTGGAAGTCGGCGGACGTTTCCTCGCCACCCACGCGAATGGTCTTCATTCCCGCCGCGCGCGCGAGCACAATGTCGCTCTCTTCCTGGTCGCCGACCGAGTACATCGCGCCGAGCGGACCGCCGAGCGCGGCGCCGACTTGGAGAAACGCCTCCGCCGACGGCTTGCGGATGTCCAGCTCGCCCGTGAACAGCGTATCTTGCACAAATTCGTACACATTCAAAAACCGCAGCGCCGCCTCGGCCCACACGCTCGGCGCCTCGGTCAGCACGGCACAACGACCGGCGAGCGCGGAAAGCACGGCCCTCGCATCGTCGTTCGGCTCGATGTATTTTTCCGGCGGCACGTTCCAGGTCGCGGCGAAATACGTCATGCGTTCGACGCCAAATTCCTTCTCGACCGCGAGGCTGACATGACCGCCGTACTCGCGCTTCAGGCGGTCGTACGTTTCCGAAACCTTCTCCGGCGCGATCCCTAGCTCCGTCTCAAAATATGCAAAAATATTCCGCTTGATGTCCGCGTAAAATTCCGATGTCGCGAACGTCGGACCGCCCTTGTAGCGGTACAGCGTCCCGTCCAGGTCGAAGATGAATTTGGGTCGGGGCATAAAAGAAAAACGGACCGCGATTAGGCGATCCGGCGTGAAACCTCCTCGAATCGCTCGCGCATCAGATCGTACAGCCATTTGCGCTCGGGCGCCAGGCAGTAGTCGCAGCGGCAGGCGGCGTAGACGGAGTAGGCGTGCGCGAGGCACAGGTCGAGCATGAACGCGTTGAAGCGTCCGACCGCCACCCACGCATCAACCGACGAGCGGAACCGTTCCGTGAGGCGCAGCGCGTGCTGCCCGGCCCGCTCGCGTTCGAGCTCCTTGCGCTCGAGTCCCACGAGGAATGCGGCGGCGTCCGCGGCGGCGGATCCGAACGAGGGAGTTCGAACGCCGGCGCCAGGCATGCTGTAGCGTGGATCGATCAGCCGGATGTCCCCGTTCCGGCCGCACATTACGTTCCCCGTGGACAGATCCCGGTGGCAGAGCGTGGGGACGAACGACGCTCGCTTCCGCCAGGACTTCTCGTCGGCGGCGAGCGGGATGCCGGCCGTCCGCGCGTTGCAAACAGCGGCCTCGACGATCTCCCCGAGGAACGCGTTGCCGGCCGTGGGTTCAGACGGGACTTCGGCAAGCCGATTGAGAAACGCCGCGACGCGATCCGTCACAAGCGTCGGTTCGAAAACGCCGTCACGCGTCTTTCCCGTGAGGACGTCCTCGAATGTCGCATCGCCCACGTACTCGAGCTCCGTCACGAAGAAGCCGTCCGCCTCGCCCAGTTCGTGGAATCGCGGAAAGAGCGCGGCATAGTCCGCGCCCAATCGATCCTGCAGCCAGCTCAACAACTCGGTCTCCGAGCGATCGGCGGCGAACTTCAGGATGCCGGTGAGACGGACGGTCGCCGAGGCGCCGGTTCCGCTCATCCGTTCCGCCCGCGCGAGCGCGAGACCGGCGATCGCGCGGGCCGCGTCGAGGGAGATTTCGTGAGGCATAACGGTGGTTCTCCGATCGAAAAGAGCCAGACCCCAACCTAGCGGGTTTCCGGCCCTTTGTCAACGTTTCGCCTGTTTGGCAATCCATTTTGCGTCCACGCGACGCATCTTATATCCGATCAAGCCGGCGTACTGCCCGAACAACAGCGGAACGAACGTCTCGTCGCCGGACCGCACCGGACGGAAATCCACAAGCGTCTTTCCCGCGGCCTCCCCCGCCTCGATCTTGCCGTACACGTGGAACCATCGCCTGTCACGCGGCAAGGACAGGCGGGAGGCGAACGACTTCTCGCGGTCGCGGATCGCCAGTACGTTGCCCAAAAACGACTTCAAAACGGACGAGAGCCGCTTCCGCGTTTTCTCGTACGACGTCTTCGTTCCCGACTCCACTTCCAAACCGCGCGGAACGAATCGGGTAAGCGGCCCCGTCGTCGAGCCCGGGCGTGATGTCGGCCAATACAGAATGTCCTTCACGGGAAAGGCACACGCGAGGGCAAGAATCCGCGGAGAAATTTCCGTGAGAATCAGAACGATCCGGTCGTTCGCGATCGTCTGGTGCAAATCCACCACGTAACGATACGACTCAAACAGTCGCGACAGCTCGTGGGCGCGGCGGACCTCGTACGTTCGGCTCCTCGGCTTGCCGGGCGCGGAGCGATTCAAGTCCGCCTGCGTGAACCGCTTGTTCGCGGCAACGGCCTTCGGATTTCCAATGACCCAATCAAATGAGCCCGCCAGCTTCGGATCGCGCTCGAGAACCTCAAGCGCGTCCTTGCCGACCGGCTCATTCCCGTGGGCACACGCGACAAAGCACGTTTCGTTTTTGCGCCGTCGCGACGCCATAATTACGCGCCATTCGCCTCCGTGATCGCGAGCTCGACCGCCTCCTCCGGCGTCGCGGCCGCGAGGACGCGGCGTCGCTCGCGCGCGTCGACGAACTGGCCGGCGAGCTTGTCGGACCATCCGCCCACCCCGGTCAGCGCGACCATCGGGATGTTCGACTGGTACGCGATGGCGATCTCGGTAAGCGTTCCCGACCCGCCGGAGATGGCGATGATCGCGTCGCAGGAATTCACGAGCACGAACTCGCGCCCGCCGCCGCGCTCGATGCCGGTAACGATGATCACGTCGGTGTTCCCCTCCTTGTCCCACACGTCCTTTCCCTTCCCGTACGTCACGCCGACGGTCGTCCCGCCCTTGCGCTTCGCGCCGCGCGCGGCCGCCGTCGACAGCGAGTCGTAGTCCTTCTCCGCTCCGTACACGACGATCGCGCCGCGCTCGGCCAAAAGCTCGCCCACGCGCTCGGCGATCTTGGAGACCTCGTCCCCGTAGTTCAAGTCCGCGGCGGATCCCATCACTCCAATTTGCAGTTTGCGGTTCATAGTAAAAATACTCTAACAGACACACCGGTCATTTAGCAAAAAGAGGGGGGGTAGAATCCCCTCACGTCACGCAGGCGCATGCTCGATCTGGCCATACACCGCGTGCGGTTCGCCCCAGTAGGCAGCCCACTCGCGGTCGCCGTACGAGAAGTGCCACCATTCGCCGTTGTACGGGGCAAACCCCGACCGCATCATCACCGAACGAAGAAGCGCGCGGTTCACGCGCTGTTCCGCCGAAAGATCGGCGCAGAAGGTCTTGATCTGCTCCGCGCTTTCCTCGCGGAAGTCCGCAATCGCGGTCCCCATGTCGAGCGGCCCGCGGTCCGTCACGATCGTGAGGTCGAGCGCGCCGCCGGTCGGGTGACCGGCGACGTCGGGCGATGCCGACTGGGTGTGGGCGAGCTCGCGGATCTCCGCGTCGGAAATCTCCGGATACCGGACGCGGAAGTCTTGGAACCTTCGGTCGAAGTAGCGTTCCTGGACACTCGGAAGTCGGTACGCGTACACGACGCGAAGCCGGGCGCCGGGAAGGTGCCGGGAGAGCCAGGCCGCCGCTTCTCGGACGCGAGCGAGCGCACCGGCGCGCACCAGCATGCGGTCGCCGAGATACGCGACAATGTCCCGCTTCTCGTACGACCACTCGATCTCCGGCGCGGTCTCCTGCCCCACGAGAAGCGCCTCGCCGCATTCGATGACTGGAATCCCGACCAAGGACCGATACGGGAGAATTGTCTCCATGTTTTCCTCCGACGAAACCGTAGCCTTCAGGCGCGCTCCTGTCAACCCAACTGGCCGCCCCAACGCAAACGGCGCCGGGGTTCCGGCGCCGTTTGATTCGGATTATTCCAACGTGCCGACCGCGGCCTCGACCGAGCGGATGAGGTCTTCCGGGACCAGGCGGGCAACCGCTTCGATGTCCGTGTACAGGATCCGGTCCTTGTCCATGAACGGCACGACGGAGCGGATGCGGCGGTAGGCGGCCTCCGTGCCGCGGCCCGGGGCGTACGGGGCGCGGAAGTCCACGCCTTGCGCGGCGCACAGGAGCTCGATGGCGAGCACCTGGCGGGCGTTCGCCACGATCTCCGCGGCCTGGCGCGCGGCGATGGTCCCCATGCTCACGTGGTCCTCCTGGTTCGCGGAGGTCGGGATGGAATCGACGGACGCCGGGTGCGCGAGCACCTTGTTCTCGGACACGAGCGCGGCCGCGACGTACTGCGGGATCATCATGCCCGAGGACAGGCCGCCCTGCTCCTTCGGGATGAGGAACGCCGGGAGGCCGTCGGACAGCGCCGGGTCGGTGAGGCGCGCGGTGCGGCGCTCCGAGATGTTCGCGAGCTCGCACACGCCGATCTTCAGGAAGTCCATCGCCTGCGCGATCGGCTCGCCGTGGAAGTGCCCCGCGCTGATCGCGACGCCGTCGTCCGGGAACAGGAGCGGGTTGTCCGTGACCGAGTTCAGCTCGCGCGCGATCACGCTCGCGACGTACCAGATGGTGTCGCGGCTCGCGCCGTGCACCTGCGGCGCGCAGCGGAGCGAGTACGCGTCCTGCACGCGGCCGCAGTGCCTGTGCGATTCCATGATCTGCGAGTCCGCGCACATGCGCCGCGTGTTCGACGCGACCGTCGCCTGCCCCGGGTGCGGGCGCAGCGCGTGCACGCGCGGGTCGCTCGCCGCGGTCGTTCCCATCAGCACCTCGAGCGACATCGCGTACGCGACGTCGAACCCCTTCGCGAGCCGCATCGCGTCATACACCGCGAGCGTGCCGACGCCGGTCTGCACGGACGTTCCGTTGTTGAGCGCGAGGCCCTCCTTCGACTGCAGCGTGACGGCGGAAAGTCCCTTCTCGCGCATCACCTCGGCGGTGGCGCGGCGCTTCCCGTTCTCGATCACCTCGCCCTCGCCCATGAGCACGAGCATGATGTGCGAGAGGGGCGCGAGGTCGCCGGACGAGCCGACGGAGCCCTTCGACGGCACGAACGGGTACACGTCGTGGTTGAGCAGGTCCACGAGCCGGTCGACGACCGTCTGGCGGATGCCCGAGTGGCCGCGCAGGAGCGAGTTGACGCGCACCACCATCGACGCGCGCACCGCCTCCTCGGAGAGCGGCTCTCCCACGCCCGTGGCGTGCGAGCGGATGAGGTTCGCCTGGAGCGTGGCGGTCTGGTCCGGCGAGATGACCACGTTCTTGAACTGGCCGAAGCCGGTGGTCACCCCGTACACCACCTTGCCGGTCGCGACGAGTTCCTCCACGAAGGTACGCGACTTCTGCAAGTTCGCGCGGGCCGATTCCGCGATCTGCACGCGCTCGCGCCCCCGCGCCACGCGGACGACCTCCTCGATGGTAAGCGTCTCCCCCGAGAGAATGACGGACATAAGAGAGAATGGTTAGGTTGCTGGCATCTTTCTCCCGTCCTGGCTTTTCGTCAATACCGATCCCTGTTAGGATCGCGGTCGGAGGATATCCATGCCGCATGGCCATCATGACCACGGACACTCGCACGACCACTCAAATGTGACTCGCGACCGCGGAATCTGGGCCGCGGACCGCGGAATTCGGGCCGTCCGGCTGTCGCTCCTGTGCCTGGGGGCCACCGCGGCGCTTCAGCTGGGCGTCGTCCTGGCGTCCGGGAGCGTCGCCCTGCTGGCGGACACGGTGCACAACTTCGGCGACGCGGCGACGGCGCTCCCGCTCTGGGTCGCCTTCCGCGTCTCCAACCGGAAGCCGACGGGCCGCTTCGCCTACGGCTTCGGACGGGTCGAGGACATCGCCGGGATGCTCGTCCTCGCGCTCATCGCCACGAGCGCCGCGATCGCCGGGTACGAATCCGTCGCGAGGCTCATCCACCCGGAGCCGATCCGGAACCTCGGCGCCGTCGCCGTCGCGTCCCTCGTGGGCTTCGGCGGTAACCTGTGGGCGGCGCGC
>CAYRYG010000047.1:0-10519 GCA_964428465.1 uncultured Gammaproteobacteria bacterium | reverse complement strand
TGGTGAGCGTCTTGAAGAGGGTGGACTTGCCGACGTTCGGGAGCCCGACGATACCGACTTGGAGCACAGGGGAAGGGTTAAGGGTTGAGAAGCAAGAAGCAAGGGCGAAATCGAGAGAACAATAGCCGAGAATCGACCCGTTGTCGAGCCCAAGCCCTTGCTCCTTGCTCCTTTCCCCTTACCCCTAAAGAAAAAAGACGCCGGATGGCGTCAGGGGGCCGGCCGCGCGGGGCGGCTAGCCGAGGTCGAAGTTCGCGCGCAGCGCGGCGGCGACCGTGGCGTTGAACTCGACGCTCTTCGTGAAGCCCGCGAGCGCGATCTCGAGCGCCTTGCGCTCGATCTGCGGCGCGAGCCGGTCGACGCGCGCCTGGAGCTTGGCGTACGCGGCGGCCGCGAACGGGTTGGAGCAGCCGCCCCAGCTGAGGAAGGCGCCGGCGAACGGGACGTTCTCCGGGAGCGGGTAGCCCGCCTCGGCGTACCAGCGCCGGACGTCGGCGACGAAGGCGTCGCGCTCGGCGACCTGGTCCGCGGGGACCTCCGTGCGGGCGATGGAGTCGAGCTCCTTGCCGGCCACGTAGAGGGCCTCGCCGCAGTGCTTGCACCCGACCGTGATGTTCACGAAGCCGGGCTTGAGCGCCTCCGGCCCGCGGAGGTCCGCGATGCTCGCGAGCACGTCCGCGTAGAGCGCGGCGCCCGCCTCCACGAGGGTCTCGTCGTCGATCTCCGTGAAGGCGGCGCCGAGCTGTCGGGTGAGGTCGGCCATGGGCTCGGCCAGGTAGGTGCCGAGCGTGGCGTTGGTGCGCGCGTGCTCCCCCTCGACCTTGATCCTCTCCATGACGGAGTAGGTCACGACGTAGCGGCCGTCGGCGAGCTCGTCGCGGACGCGGGTGAGCCATGCGCCGAGGTTGGCGAGCGGCCGTCCCGTGATCGCCGGCTCGGTCACGATGTCCACCGGGTGGGTGGGCTTGCTGTGGTCGACGGTCACCTGGGCGGTGAACGCGAGCGGTTTGGTCTGCATCTGAAGATTCTCCGTGCCTCGGCGTATCCGAAAGCCGGTCGAAAATATCACTGGGACGCGGATTTGTCAATCCGCGGATCAAAAAACTCCCCGGTTAGGGAGAGAAGGCGGTCGAGGCGGTCCTACGCGGCGGACGGTTGCGCGTCAATAAAAAAGGGACTGAGCGCGTCAGTCCTCGTCGTCCTGCCAGTCGTCGTGACAATCGCAATCGCAATCGTCATCGCCGTCGTCGTCCTCGCAGTCGCAGTCGTCACAGTCGTCGTCCTCGTCGCCGAGGCCGTCGTTCCGGTTGTCCAAGCCGTTGGACATGAGGACCGTAGCGCAGGCGCCAGCCGCGAGCACGCAGATCACGATCAGTTCCATGTCGGCTCCACAGGATGTACGGGCGCCTTCCCTTCCGAAAGTGCCCGATCGACAGCCCGCGCGAACTCGATCGCTTCCGCGACCAGATCGCGCAGACACGCGTCGGCACGCCTCTGCTCGCCGCGATCGAGCGGCTTGGCGGAATACGTCCGCGTCCCGTCCTCCCGCAGGCGAATGGAGTACGTCCCGGCCGGAAGCTGGAGCTCGCACGCCCTGAGCACGAACGGGCCGAGGAGCCCGACGCGGCACTTCACGCCCTGGCAGACGATGCCCGGCATGTCATCCTTCGGAACCGTCAGCTCGACGGAGATGTTCGGCATGGTGACACCTCATCCGGAATCTAACGGCTTTTCGAGCCGCAGTCAACCATCTTGACCTGTTTTCCCACGCAGGGTATCCTAGCGGCACAAATGAACTTGGGCCGTTAGCTCAGCTGGTAGAGCGGTCCGACGTACGTCGGACAGGTCAACGGCAGTCCCTTTCTATGGAGCTGATCGGTGTCTACATCCTGAAATGCTCCAATGGGCGTTTCTACGTCGGAAGCACCCAGAACATCCAGACACGATATGCGGAGCACGCGACCGGAAGAGTTAAAGCGACGCGCAACATTCTCCCCGTCGAAATCGCATTGTTCCATCCGTGTGCAACGATAGCCGAGGCAAGAAAACTGGAGTATCGTATCAAACAGCTCAAGAGTCGTTCGATCATCGAACGGATGGTCGCCGAACAATCGATAAAACTGAAATAGTGGGCCGTTAGCTCAGCTGGTAGAGCGGTCCGACGGACGTCGGACAGGTCAACGGACACTATCGCCCATCACACATGGGCCGTTAGCTCAGCTGGTAGAGCGCTTCCATGGCATGGAAGAGGTCAACGGTTCGATCCCGTTACGGTCCACCAAAAACTTCCCGAATAAAACCGGGAAGTTTTTGTTTGTAATTGGCGGGGTCCCCAGCCCCCGCCGCGTCGATCACCAAATCAACAGCTCATTCACCTTTTCCTGGTCGACAAATAGCCATTGGTACTCGGCGTGATCCGCGACTAACCCCTCCTCCACCGGATTATGAACGATGTATTCGAGTTTCTCCCGCAACTTCTCACGGCTAAAGATCAAATAGTCGAAAAACTCCGGCTGCCAAATCTTTCGCGAAGGCGGAGTCTGGGGACCCCGCCTATTACGGGAAACGGATTTACTCATCGATCGCGTCCGGAATCCCTCCGGTGGACTCGCCGCTGCGCAACCGCTCGAGGCGCTGTTCCACGACCTCGTTGCCCGGGTTGTACTCGAGGACCTTTTCGATCTGCTCGATGGCGGCCTCAAGGTCGCCCTGCTGCTCGTAAATGGCCGCGAGGAACCAACGGGCGTTGGCGAAGGCCGGGGCGAGTTCCACGGCGCGCTCGAGTTCCGCCTGGGCGCGCGCGAGGTCGCCGTCGTCGTCGCGGCGCAGGTAGAGGAGGCCGAGTTGGAACGCCACGCCGACGTCGTTCTGGTTGTACCGCATCACGCTCTCCATCTTTCCCACCGCGTCGTCGAGCCGGCCCTGGCGGTCGTAGGTGACCGCGAGCTGGTAGTGCGCCGGCGCGTAGTCGGACTTGAGCTCGACCGCGCGGTCGAACGCGTCCTCGGCGGACGCGAGATACCCGTCGAGCTTCGCCTGCGCCTCGGCCGCGACCTCCGCGTCGTCGGACCCGGTGAGGTCGCGCACGGACTCGGCGAGCGCGAGGTACGTCTTGCCGAGTTCCACCTGGTTGGCCGGGCTGATCGGCTCGCGCGCGATCGCCTCCGCGTACGCCGCGACCGCGAAGCCTCCGGCGTTGCTCACCAGCGGGACGAACGCCCGGTACACGGAGCCGCGCGACAGCCAGTTGAGCACGTTGCGCGGGGAAAGGTCCGTGGCGCGCACCGAGGCGTTGATCGCCGCCGCGGACAGCGCGCGGACGTACTCGCGCGTCTCGGCCGTGACCTCCGCGGCGTCACCGAGCGCCGCGATCTCCTCGTCGGTCCGCCGCACCAGCGCCTGGGCAAGATTCCGGTACGCCGCGTCGTTGAACCGGTTGTACGCGGCCGCGCGATCGAGCGCCGCGGCGACGTCCTCGGTGTCCGCGCCCTGCTCGGACAGCCGCGCCGCCTGCGCGAACGCCACTTCCGACCGGTACCGCTGCACGCCCACGAATAGCACGGTGAGAATGCCAACCGACAGCAGGACGACCGAGGCGGTGAACGCGTACCCGATCTTCGGCGACCGGTCGAACGACCCTTCCACCGCCGTTCCAGCGGTTTGCGACGCGATGAGCGCCGCCATCATGAACAGGAAGAACACCGTGGTTATGTTTCCCGAGTACAGAAACGCGGCGACCGCGAACACGCACCATCCGGCAAGGTTCACGAGCACGGACGCCCATTCCTTATACCCCTTCGCCGCGAGCACGCGCACGGATCCGCGGCCGAACACCGACAGCAGGAAGATGGCCCACGCGATCAGCCCGACGATCCCGACCCCCGGGGCCAGCGTGTGGACGAACGACGCGCCCCGGTCGAACCGCTGGGCCCAGAGCGACGTCCCGTTCACGTCCGCGGCATGCAGGAGCGCGTAGTCGAACTCATACGTTCCGGGCCCGGACCCGAACAGCCCCGCGGGACCGTCGAGCACCTGCCGCGCGATGTCCGTGCTCGCGGAAAAGCTCGGCGTCACCTCGAGCGGCACGCCGGTCACGAGCGGGGACGGCATCCCGAACAGCGAGAGCAGACACGCGGCCAGCAGCGCGAGCGGGAGCAGGAACCGGCGCGCGTCGTGGATGTCGGGGGCGCGCAGGAAGAAGAACCCGAACAGGATCGCGAGGCCGACGAGGAGGACCGTCCAAAGGATGGCGTAGTTGATCGCGAACAGCACCGCGAGCGTCTCGGCCGCGACGACGAACACCAGCAGCTTCTCGAGCCGCCCGGTCCAGCCGGCATGGAGCAGCATGTGGTCCGGTCGCGACGCGACGAACAGCCCGCACCCGAACACGGTGATGGCCGACAGGTACACGGCGAGCGCGTTCAGCGTCCCCACCGTGTTGAACGTCTCCCCGCGCAGCGCGGAAAACACCCCGACCGCCCCCGCGATCGCGGCGGACGCGAGGATGAGCCCGTGCACCGCGCGCTGCTCGCGCTCCCCGGACAGCCGGTTCACGACCACGTAGAACAGCAGGGTCAGCGCGAACACGGTCAGCACGCTCATGTACTCCTGGCTCGACCCGCCGATCCAGGACAGGTACGGCGACGACGAGGCCGATGCGGAGGCGGCCGTGGCGCTGAGCACCAGGAGCGGGACCACGTTCAGCCAGCCGTGGCGCAGCTCGAACTTCTTGCGCGCCACCATCGACACGGTCCACGACAGGAACGCGCAGAGCGTGAGAGTCACGAGCAGCGTCTGCTTGTTGAGCTCGAGCGGGTCGAGCGCCGCGGGGAGCAGGAACAGCGGGAGAAAAAAGACGAGCGCGTACACGAGCCCGCGAGTGAGTCCGTCGAGGACGTTGGAAAGAGAACGTGGCATAACGTGATCGGTATTCGGTATACAGTATTCAGTATACAGTATTTATGATCGTCCGTGCCGATACTGAATACTGAATACCGAATACTGACCCCCAACGAAAAAACCAGCCGAATGGCTGGCAGAGTCACTGGGCGCCGCAGAGCTTGAACATCTCCTGGCAGACCACGGTGACCGTCTGTCCGTCACCGACCGTAAGCGTGCCGGCGTTCGGGGCGATTCCCTTCTCGGGAAACACGGCCTGCAGGCGGTACGTTCCGGGCGGCACGCGGCCGGCCGGATGGACCGTCCCGTCGGACGCGACGAGCGAGAGCGACGTGGCGCCGCCGCCGAGCCGCACCGTTCCCCGCGGGAGCACCGGCTCGGGCGGCGGGACGACCGGGTCCTGGACCACGGGCGCGGGGACGGGCTTGGGAGCCGCGTCCGCGACCTTGGCCGGGCGCTTGTCGCGCGTCGACTGCGGGACCTCCGCCTTCGCCTCGGGCGCGGGGACCGGGTCGGGAACCGCGGGCTCGGGCGTCGGCGCGACCGAGACCGTCACGGCCCCGGAGGGCTTGGTCTCGGCCGGCGCGGCGACCTCCTCGGGCGGCGCGGGACGGAACACCGACACCGCGAGCAGGACCGAGGCAAGCGCGGCGACCGAGCCGCCCGCGATCCACCCCCACGGCTTGCGCCGGGCGGGCGGAACCGGATCGGGCTCCGCGACGGGCTTGGGAGCCTCGAGCTCGGTGTACCACCGGGTGTACCCTGCCGTCACGCTCTCGGCCGCCTCGGGCACGATGGTGTACCCGTGGCCGAACGCGCGCAACAGGGCCGCCTCGACCGGCGAGACCTTCTCCCGTTCCGCGAGCCAGAGACAGAACGCCTCCTCGCCTTCCCGCGACGTCGGGTCCGCGACGGACAGGATGGCATCGGCCATCTCCACCGCGCTCTTGTACGCGCGGTCGGCTGGCTTGTACCGCGTCGCACCGAACACCACCGCGCGCAGCGCCTCCGGGACCAGGAGGAACTCCTCGTCCGTGAGCGACTGGTTGTGGAGGTCGGACGGCTCGACGCCGGTGAGCATCGCGTACAGCATGGCGCCCACGGCGTAGAGGTCCGCGCGCGCGTCCGCGCCCTTCGCGGACACCTGCTGCTCCGGCGCCGAGTACCCGAGCGAGAACATCGCCACCTGGGTCTTGGTCGCGCGATCCGCGTCGTCGAACGCGTCCTGGACGATGCGGGCGATCCCGAAGTCCATGAGCTTCACGATCGGCTTGCGGTTCACCGCGTCCCACTTCCAGCCCACCATGACGTTGGCCGGCTTGATGTCGCGGTGGATGAGCCCGTCCGCGTGCAGCGTGGCCACCGCGGAGAGCACGTCGAGCACGATGCGCGCGGCGAGGCCCGGCGGCAGCTTGCCCAGCGCCCCCTTCTTCCTCGCGATGACCATGTCCTCGACGCTCACCCCGCGGAACAGCTCCATGACGAGGTAGGGCGTGATCGTCCCGTCCGGAAGCCGCTCGGCCCCGGCGGCGTGGAGCGTCACCACGTTCGGGTGCGCGGCGCGTGCCATGGTCACGGTCTCCTGCGCGAACCGGCCGATCACCTTCTCCTTCCCGACCAGGTTCGGCCGGGGAACCTTGATGGCGACCGCGCGCGAAAGCGGTTCTTCCACGGCGAAGTACACGAGCGCCATCCCGCCCTCGCCGAGCAGGCAGACGACCCTGAACTGGCCGTCACGAAACGATTCCGGGTGTTTCACGGCCCCTCCTATGTAAAGAGCGTGGAGGGGAAACATACGTCAATCCGCGAGGTTTGTAAAGAGATCTATTGACCAAACGGTCAAAATCTGATGAATTGCCCACGGAGGCATCCGTACCATGAACGACCGACCGAAGCCGCCCGTGGTCACGTCCTACGGGGCGTTCCTGCGCTCCGAGACGCACCGGCGCGAAGTCCGCATCCCGAAGCCCGGCGACCTGTCGGGCGACGTCGCCTGGATCCACGACCCGAGGTTCGGGGTGAACGCCCCGGCCGTGATCGGCATCACCGGCCGGTACGCGGGCGTCGGGATGGACGAGGAAGGACGACCCGTCTCCCAGTGGCAGGTCTGGATCCGGCCGGACAACGACCGGGTGACGCAGCGCTTCGCCCGCGAGGACCTGCGCGACCTCGTCTTCGCGCTCCACACCGAGCTGACCGCGCTGAACCCGCGGCGCGGCGCGACCTACACGGCGTACTTCGCCGTGCCGAAAAACGGCGGCGAGAACGTCTTCGACGCCACCTTCCGCGGCGCGACGGGCAGCGGGCCCGACCCGTGGCTCGACGACGAGGCCGCGTTCCGCTCCGTGCGCGAGACGCTCGAGTCGCGGCTCACCACGGTGTTCGTCAACCTGTGGCAGTCGTGGGTCAAGGACCCGGCCGTGGCCATGCTCCTGCGCGGGCAGGGCGTGCCGGTTGAGACGCACGGGCGCACGCAGTTCCTCGCCGGCAACACCGTCGAGAAGATCCGCGCCGCGCTCCCCGACTCCATGCACCGGACGCTCTTCCTCACCGGCCTCGACGACCTCGACGACCTGAGGCAGCCCGCCCGTCCCGCGCCGGAGCCGAAGGTCGACTACGTCCACCTGGCGACGATGCTCGGGCTCGTCGCCGTCACCGCGCTGATCTTCGTCCTCGTCGTCTCCGCCTTCTACTGAACGGCGGAGTTTTTTATTTCCGCGATGCGTTCACACCGGTCCGCCACTAAGTGGCGGACCGGTACGGAGGTACTCGACGTATTCCTCGCTACGCGGAAACAACTCCGAGACTTCATCTTCGTGTACGACGGGAAGATCCTGGTGTCCCCCCAGATAATATTGATGACTGGACCATGGGTATGAGTCCAAAAATATTCGCGCCTCCTCCCATTGGCGGAGTTCCCCGGTACGCCACTCGATCGGCGAAGTATCAAGGCCATTTAGATGGATGTAACGCGGGAGAATTCGCAGGTGCTCGACGGCATCGGCCGGAATGGCCTTGTACGTCGACTCAAATAGACGACCGCTACGCTCGTTTCGTTTATTGAAATAGTGTGCGTATCCCATTCCCAGCTTGTGGAGGAACCTCGGGATACCGTCTGTGGCACATGGTCGTAACAGAAGGTGAAAGTGATTGCGCATAAGACAAAAGGCAACGACGCGCACCAGCGGCTTTCGAAAAACAGCCCCAGCCAGCGCTGACGACAGCAACACCTCGCGCTCGATCGGCTTTCCTTTTTTGTGCCTGTAGTTTTCGTCGTTAAACAGGTACATCGACTCGTAAAAACGACGAAAGTCGTCCTCGCAGGAAAATATCACCCGCTTGTCGACGCCGCGGTTGAAGACGTGATAGTAGCACTGTGAGTCGAATGGTTGGCGCATAGGTCAATCGGTCCGCCACTAAGTGGCGGACCGTATTAGTATACCGCTTCGCGCAAGAAAAAAGACCCGTGAGGGTCTAGGCGCGCGGGAACTCGATGGCCGTGCGCAGGCCGATGTAGACGTTGGTGACCGGCACCCTGAGCCCGAGCCGTTCGTGCAGGCACTCCGCGATGGCGAAGCGCACGCGCTCGACGATGGCGTCCCAGTCCGAGTCGGCCTGGTACAGCGGATCGAGCGGATCGATGTCGATCGGCGTCACGAGCGCCCGGCGGTCGAACTCGATGTCGATCCACGCGGGGCCGCGCTGGCCGGGCATCGGCTGCGGGAACACGCCCACCTGCCACGTGCGACCGCAGTACGCGAACGTGTGCTTCCGGCCCAGCGCGTCGAAGCAGACCTCGCGCGCCACCGCCTGGGCCTGCTCGCCCACGCGGGCGTTGATCGTTGCGCGCGTGAGCGCGCGGGCGAGCTGCTCGTCGGCGAACGCGTCGCCGAGAGCCCGCACGCCAACCGGCTCCCGCACCTCGATGACGCCGCGCAGCCACGGAGACCGCAGGTGCACGAGGCCGAACTTGAGGAGGGGCAGCCGTTCCGTGGCGAACTCGAACATCGTGACGACGCCGCCGTTGTACGCCAGGCGAAGCTCGCCGCCCTGCCCCATGAGCGGGACGCTCGTGAGCGTCGCCGGGTAGGTGAGCTCGTACCCATCGACCATCTCGGTCATCGTTTCCGCGACCGGGAGGACGTGGCGGTTGCCTGCCTCGTCGAGGATGGTGACCTTCGCGGCATGGCTCGGCGCCAGGAGCGTCGGGAGACGCCTCACGAGTCGCGCGGCCGTGCGGTCCTGCCTCGCGTTCACGCCGTCGCCCTCGCCGAGGCGCATCCACGCCACCATGTGGGTGGTGCCCGGAGCGCAGACGTTGAAGCCGACGGGGCCGAACTCGGGGATCTCCAGCGCGCTGGAGAGTTGCACCGAGGTGGTCATCGTCTTCACGTGCACGTAACCCGCGTGATGGACGAAGCCGAACAGCGGGGCCACCGTCTCGAGACGGTCGAGCAGGCCGCGCAACTCGTCATCGCTCACGGCAATCCCGTCGTCCATGACGTACAGCGCGCCGTTGTCGCCGAACTGGACGGAGACGCGGCTTGCCCCGCGGCGACAGGAGTCCGCGATGAGCGCGGCGACCGCGTCGGGGAACGACTTCCATGGCTCGGTACGCTGGCGGATGGTTCGAAGGTCGGGTTTCACTCGGATGTCCTCGGGAGAATTCCGTCCCCCATCGGTACGAGTACGCGGCAAGTCAGTCCGGTGCCAGGATCGGCAGCCGGGGTTCGATGGCGCGGAAACGTAGGCGCGCAGGATATCAAAAAACCGGCCAGATGTCAATCATGGCCGGAGGGGGTCAGTGCGGGACGAACGTGATGCGGACCAGCAGGGTGTGGTCCGGCTGGAGCTCGCCGTCCTGGTAGCGGAGCGTGCCGATCTCGCCGTCGATCGCCGCCTCGGTGTGGCGCGCGTACGGGTCGAGGATCGTCGCGACGTGGCCGAGCGCGGTGAGGCGGGCGATCACGTGGTGGTCGGGCGTGCCGTAGCGGCGGAAGCGGCCGCTTGCGAGCTCGTGGCCGTCCTGGTGGGACAGGACGAACCGCTCGAACCCGGGGACGAACTCCACCGGGGTGCGCGCGTAGGCCGCGCGCAGCTCGTCGAAGGACATCACGTCCTCGACGCCGCACGCGGCAAGCGCGTCGAACGTCGCGCGATCGCCCTCGCGCACCGCGCGGCGCAGACGCTCTCCCCAGGAGCGCGTCTCGTACGCCTCCCCTTCCTCGCCGAGGACCATCTTCTGGTCGAACGTCGGGCGGGCGAGCAGATGGGCGGTGTCCGGGTTGCCCGAGCCGATCGCCGCGACGCGCTCGATCTCCGGCAGCATCGAGAAGTGCATCTCGTGTTCCCGATCGGTCTCGTAGAACCGCGTGAGCGTGAAGGCGAAGTCGATGTCCGGGCGGTAGCCGAGCCGGATGAGCGACCGCGCGACCATCTTCATCACGTCCCACTTGGGATACGGGTCGTTCTGCGTGACGGTGTACGCCTGCTGCAGTGACACGAGCGCGCGGTAGCCGAGGTCGATGAACCGTGCGATGAGGTCCACGTGTCCCCGGTGCGGGAGACCGATGCGCGCGGGAACGAGCACCGTGTCGCGCGGGCGCTTCACGGGGGTCTC
>CAYRYG010000046.1:0-10681 GCA_964428465.1 uncultured Gammaproteobacteria bacterium | reverse complement strand
TTACTTTCTTGTCCGGACAAGAAAGTAAGTCGGGTGCAGGGCGAAGCGCCTGCAAGGACAAACCTCATCCAATCCCCCCAAGGATCGCACGAGACGCCCGCTCCCACGTGAACTGAGCCGCACGGCTTTTCGCCTGCGCAACCATCTCCCCCATCGCCTCCGGCAACAGCACGCACTGCGCGAGCGCGAGCGACATCTGCTCGACGTCATCTGGATCGACGTAGATCGCCGCGTCCCCGCACACCTCGGGGAGCGCGCCACGGCCCGACGTGACCACCGGGCACCCGGCGGCCATCGCCTCGAGCGCCGGGAGGCCGAACCCCTCGTACAGCGACGGGAAAAACAGGCAGGACGCCTGCGCGTACAGCGCCGACTTCTCCCCTTCGGTGACATACCCGAACAGGCGCACGACGTCGCCGCCGGCCTTCTTGTGCCATGCGTCATTCATCTGCGCGACGGCCTCCAGAATCGGCTCGGCCTTCCAGCCGACCTTCCCGGCCAGCACGAACCGCGTGGTCGCCGCGCGCTCCGGGTTCATGCGGAGGAACGCGTCGAACGCCGCGACCGCGTTTACCAGGTTCTTACGCGGCTCGATGGTCCCGACGAACAGGACCATGTCGCTGCGCGGCTGTCGCGCGTCCTTGGGGATAACCACCCCCGGATACGCCACGACGACCTTGTCCACAGCCTCCGGGAACAGGCGACCGATCTGGGCCCGCGTCGCCTCCGAGACGGCAAAGATGACGTCCGCCCGGCGGATCGAGCGGGCGTCAAGCGCCGAGCCCGGCTTCGGGAACCACTCCGGGTGCTCGTAAATGGCCAGGTCGTGGACGACAACGGCCGCGCGGCCGGTCCAGCCGACCGGAATCTGCCCGGACGGACAAAACAGCGCGTCCGCGCGGCACAAGAGCGCCTGGAGCGGCACGCTCAGGTGACGCGACGCGAACGGCACGTGCCCGATCGGCGACACCACCCGCGTTCGGTCCGGCGCGGCCTCAACGAGCGCGGAAGAAATCATCCGCGTGTAATGCTCAATGCCGGCGCCCGGGCTCCCGTCCCGCGCGCGCAGCGTTGTCCCGTCAATCGCAATCATCACAGGATCCAGGAGAGGACGCCGAGCGTCCCGTTGGTAATGAGGGTCACGATCAGGGCTTCCACGAACACGCCCGCGACCAGCGCGGCAATGCTTACGCGCGGTTCCAAACGGAACAGGACCGCGAGCAAACAACCGGTCCACACGCCCGCGCCCGGAAGCGGCAGGAGCGTCACCATGCCGAGCGCGATGCCGCCGACCGCCTGCACGCGGTCATGACGACGCTTCAGATAGGCGAAGTAGCGCTGCATCAGGCGGTTCATCGGCGGAACCTTACGCTCGACGAACGCGATCACCGCCGGGAGCAACCACAGGAGAAACGGGATTGGCAGCAAGTTCCCGAGGATCGAAAAAAAGATCGCGCGCTCGACCGGAAGGTCGAACACGGTCAGGGCCACGGGAATCGACGCGCGCATCTCCGTGATCGGCAGCGCCGCCAGGAGCGTCGTGGCCGCCTCCGGCGAGAGGCCGCGCATCAAGGTGAGAATCCATTCGGTCATAGGGTCGCCCCCTGCGTTTCATCCGGCCAGTCAAACACCTTGTATGCCCACGCGGCGAGCGCCTTCACGTCCTGGAAGCGCCCGGTGATGGTCTCGGACCCGAGCACGACCACGACGATCTCGTGCCCGTCGTTTTCCGAGACGAGCGACCCGAGGCAATACCCCGCCTCCGGCAGATACCCCGTCTTCCCTCCCACGATCTTGTATGGCGGCTGGTTCAGAAAGCTGTTGAGAAGATCGTCCGTGGTACGCACGGAGTACACGCGCCCGGACGCGCCCTGGAACGATACCGCCGGCAGCTGGGTGGCTTCCCGGATCGTGTCGACTTTGAGCGCCTCGTCGATGAGCCGCACGATGTCCGAAGCGATGGACCGGTTGTCCGGCGAGAGTCCGGTCGGGTCGTAGAACGTCGTCGCGCGCATCCCGATCTCCGCCGCTACCTCGTTCATGCGGCCAACGAAGTCCCCCTCGCTCATCCCCGAGAGACGGACAAGCGAGGCGGTCGCCGAGTTGTCGGAACCCACCAGGCTGGCGCGCAGCAAGTCGCCGATAGTGACGGTGTCATTGACCGAGATGTGCTGGATGCCGCCGGCGCGAACGTCCGTCGAAGCGACGGCCGCGGGTGAAGTCAGGTCCGGATTGCCGCGCAAAAACACGAACGCGGTCATGAGCTTGGTAATGCTCCCGATGGAACGCGGTTCCTCCCCGTTCTTCTCGTACAGCACGTGGCCGGTCGCGCGGTCCACCACCACGGCGCTCACCGCCGACGTCACCACGCCCACGCTCGCGGGTTCCACCTTCACCGGCGCGCGGTTCGCGTCCGGGGCGACCGGAAGCCGGCGATTCAAAAGCGCAAGCGCGTCATACGCGCCCTGCTGCCGAATCTCCGCGGCCGGCAACGTGGCGTATTGCTCGACCACGCCCGCGTCCGGCGGATACAGCTGCAACAGCGTCGTCGCGAGCATCAGTTGTGACACCAGACGGATGATCACAGCGACGAGTCGCTAAGTGACTGAGTCGTTGAGTCGCTGAGGGATTCGATCAGCTCCGTGATCTTTGTGTTTTCGTGCAGCTCGCCGTAGTCCGGGAGGTCGGCGATGGAGTGCAGGCCGAGGTGACGGACAAAATCCGCGGACACCGTGTATACCGGCTGCAGACGCTCGACGTCGTCGGCCTCGTCGATGAGCCCGCGCACGAGCAGGTTGCGGATGATCAGCGTGCAGTTCACCCCGCGGATCTGCTCGATCTCCGGCTTCGTGATCGGGCCGCGGTACGCGATGATGGTCAGCGTCTCGACCGAGGGACGCGTCAGTTCCCCGTCGGTTTCCTCCTTGAGGAGAGCGCCGATCAGCTCGGCCTGCGAGGGGTTCGTCACGAACTGCACCTTCCCCTCGTGCTCGACCGCGTGGATGCCGGACGCCTCGACGTTGAAGCGCGCCTTCACGTCCGCGATCGCCTCCGCGAGCACCTCGTCGGACACGTCCAGCATCTTCTTCAACGCCGAAACCGCCACCGGCTTCGCCGACGCAAACAGGATCGATTCGAGCGAGGTCGTGAGCATAAGTCGTAAAGTCGTTGAGTCGTTGAGTCGTTGAGTGTTGGAAACCTGTAATACTTTCCTTCACTTTACGACTTAATGACTCAACGACTCAATCACTTTTCGTAATCACTATATCATGGAACGAGTCGCCCTGGACGGCCTTCACCACGCGCTGCTTCATGAGCTCGAGGAGCGCGAGGAAGCTCACAACCACCTCCACCTTGGACTGCGCCCCGCCCACCATGTCTCGGAACACCAGCCGTGAACGCAGGACGATGACGTCGCGCAGCTCCGCCATGCGCTCCTGCACGGAAACGACGCGCTCGAGCGAGGCGCGCTTCAGCGCGAAGAACGGCTCCAGGCGCCTCAGGAGCGACTGGAACGACTCCCGCATCACGCTCGGCGTCACGGACGCGGGCGGAACGAAGGCGCGCGTCTTCGGGATCACGGTCCGCTCGCGCGGGAACATCACGTTCCCCGCGAGGAACATCGACTCGATGGTGCGCGACGCGTCCACGAACTGCTTGTACATCCGCAGCTGATCCGCGAGCTTGGACCCGTCGTCCTCGTCCTCGATCTGCAGCTGCGGGAGGATGGCGCGCGACTTGATGAGCAGGAGCTTGGTGGCGACGATGAGGAAGTCCGCGAGCTCCTCGGGCGGGACGTCGTTCGCGTCGACGTGCTTCAGGAAGTCCTCGGTCACCCGCGCGAGCGACACCTCCGTAATCGGAAGCTTCTCCTGCTCGATGAGGTCGAGCAGGAGCTGGAGCGGCCCGGAGAATTGGTCGAGGGCGACTTCGTAGGACACATTAGTCGGTCACGCGGATGTGCGCGTCGTCCAGGGCCTTTTCCGGAAGCGCGCTCGGCGCGTCCATGACGGACGTGTGCGCGGATCCCGTCATCGGGAACGCCTGGACTTCGCGCAGGTAGGTCTCGCCGGTCAGGATCATGATCATGCGCTCGACGCCGAGCCCGATGCCTCCGTGCGGCGGAGCCCCGTATTTGAACGCCTCCAGCATATGGCCCACGGATTCCTCGATCTCTTCGTCCGAATATCCCATCGTCTTGTACGTCGCCCGCAGCACCTTCGGGTCGTGCGCGCGAATGCTCCCGCCGCCGGTCTCATAGCCGTTGCAGACGAGGTCGTACTGCGTCGTCAGGATATTCTCGATGTTGGTTCCGGCCAGATGGTCGGCCAAGAATTCCGGCTTCGGCTGCGAGAACGGGTTGTGCGTGAAGGTCCAACCGCCCTCCTCGGTCTTCTCGAAGAACGGAAAGTCCACGACCCACGCGTACGCGAGCACGCCGTTTTTCTTGTCTTCCTCGGTGCGCACGTCAAACTTGTCGGCGCCGTACCGCTCCATCGATTCCTTGTACGTGAGGCGCGGGAACGGCTTTTCCTTGATCGTGAATCCGAGCGACTCGACGGAAGCGGTGATCATCTCCTCGATCGTCCGCATCACGTCCTCCCGCTCCACGAAGCTCATCTCGATATCGATCTGCGTGTGCTCGAACCCGCGGTCCGCGCGCGGATCTTCGTCGCGGAAGCAGCGCGCCGTCTGGAAATACCGTTCGAACCCGGCGACCATGGCCAGCTGCTTGTACTGCTGCGGGCTCTGCGGCAGCGCGAAAAACTTTCCCGGCTGCAGGCGGGACGGAACGATGAAGTCGCGGGACCCTTCCGGGGTCGCCTTCGTGAGATACGGCGTTTCGATTTCGACGAAGCGGTCCTTGAGCAAATGCTGCCGACAGGCCTGGACGTACAGGTTTCGCAGGCGAAGATGGTGCTGGAGGCGTTCCGTGCGCAAGTCAAGGTAGCGGTACTTCAACCGAAGCTCCTCGTTGACGTCAATCGTGTCCTTGGAAATCTCAAACGGCGGCGTCTCGGACGTGTTCAATATCTTGAGCGACTTCATGCCAACCTCGACCGTCCCGGTCGGCATCTCCGGGTTCACCTGCTTTGCGCCGCGCGCGTTCACGATCCCTTCGATCTCGAGCACGTATTCGCCGCCGAGCTCGTCGACGGCCTTGATGGTTGCCTCGTCCAAATCCGGCTTGTAGCAGACGACCTGCACCAACCCGCTGCCGTCGCGCAGGTCGAGGAACACGAGCTTGTCGCCCATGCGCCGGATGTTATGGATCCAGCCGTTCAGCCGTACCGTTTCGCCGACCTTGTTCGTCGTCTCAATGTTCCAAGTTCGCGTCATATTCATAGGGACTTTAGTCCCGTCGAGATCAAGACGCCACTAAAGTGGCTTTGAACCTATCGCGCGACGCCGACGTATTCCACCGTCGCGTCCGTTTCATGAGTCATCTGCGTTTCGGTCGAGGTCTTCAGGTCGTACAGGAACAGGTTCCCGTCCCGATCGAAGACCACCGTATCGCCGAACCAGTCTTTCATCACGCCGTCGATTGTCGCGACGGTCGTGTGCGGGCTAAACGTGTTGACGAACGTTTGGTTCGAGGCGACCCATTTGGTCGCGTACATCGTCGCGTCGTCGGACAACAATGGGTTTTCGGATACGGACGCGTCCGCCGGCGACAAGATACGACCCTCTCCCGTTGCCAAGTTGATGAGATAGGTAGCGGCCGGACCGCCAGGAAACTCCCCCAGATTTTCCGGAGGAGAGAACGTTACGCCGATCAGCTGCTTGGTGTAAGGATTGATGTCGTACTGATAGATATCCTTTGTTCGAACGAACGAAATCTCGCTCACCTCCCCTGTCGCGACGTCGAGCTTCCAAAGCCCGGCAACCCACGACTCGGTCTCCACGCGGCGGCCGAGATAAATCGCGCTCTTGTCGTCCGCGACCGCGACCGGAACGAGGTAGCCTTCCGCGGCGCCCGGCGTGATGCCGAGGTCGCGCGGGTCGATGTTCGCGGCCACCACCTTCTCGTCGCCGTCATAGGCGGCAAGCAACAGCGCGTCGTCACGGCCGATGTCGCACAGCACGCGCAGCGCGGTCGGGGCGGTTGCCTCGTCGGCCGTCGCGCAAATGAACGCCGACTGCGTGTACCGCGCCGGCCACAGCAAGCCGACCGTCGACGGGTCGACGGTAACGGTCGTTTCGTCCTCAATGCGAAACTCCCGAATCTCGACCGTTCCGTCCGTCGACCGAACGACATACCGTACCGACGCACCCGAAGCCGACTCGGAAGGCACGATCTCGTCGACCGACGATTCCGGGCGCATGACGTTCGCGCGAATATACAACACCCCCGCCAGCGCGGCGACGATCAGGATCGTGAGAGCGGGGGCGAGAACCTTTTTCATAGCTGGCTATACACCGACAGGTACATGGCCATAAGCACGCCCGCGGCGATCAGGACCAGTGCGGTCATCACGACGAGATACGACTTGTATCCGCGACTGTGGATTGGCTTTCGCGGTTCTTCCGAACCGCGCTCGTCGTTGTCCATACTACGGGGTAATTCGGTTGATGAGGCGCGGGAACGGAATCGTCTCGCGAATGTGCTGCAGGCCACAGACCCAGGCGACGATGCGCTCGAGGCCGTAGCCGAACCCGGAGTGCGGGACCGAGCCGTAGCGGCGCAGGTCGAGGTACCACTGGTACGGTTCCACCGGGACGTTGTGGTCCTTCATGCGCTGGAGGAGCGTCTCGTAGTCGTCCTCGCGCTGCGAGCCGCCGATGATCTCGCCGTAGCCTTCCGGCGCGAGCATGTCGGCGTTGAGCACGCGCGTCGGGTCCTCGGGGTCGCGCTTCATGTAGAACGCCTTCACCGCGGCCGGGTACTTCTCCACGAAGATCGGGCGGTCGTACAGCTTGGTGAGCACCGTCTCGTCGTCGCCGCCGAGGTCGTCCATGTCGCCGATGTCGCTCCCGAGCTCGCGCAGCTTCGCCACGGCCTCCGCGTGCGTCATGCGCACGAACGGGGCCTGCACCTTCTCGAGCGCGGACACGTCGCGTTCCAAAATCGCGAGCTCCTTCCGGTTCTTCGCGAGCACGTCCTTCACGATGCGGCACACCAGCTCCTCCTGGATCTTCAAATTTCCCTCGTGCTCCACGAACGCCGCCTCCGCGTCCATCATCCAGAACTCCGTGAGATGCCGGCGCGTCTTCGACTTCTCCGCGCGGAACACCGGGCCGAAATCATAGCAGCGGCCGAGCGACATGATGCCGGCCTCGAGGTACAGCTGGCCGGACTGCGACAGGTACGCGTTCCCCTCGTCGAAATACTCGATCGCGAAAAGTTCCGTCGTCCCCTCGCACGCGGTCGGCGTCAAAATCGGCGTGTCGAACCGCACGTACCCGTTCTCGTGGAAGTACGCCGCCGTCGCCTGCTGAACGGTGTCACGCACGCGCTGCACCGCCCACTGGCTCTCGGACCGCAGCCACAGGTGGCGCTGGTCGAGCAAAAAGTCGGGGCCGTGCTCCTTCTTGCCGATGGGATAGTCCTCCGGCGCGATCTGCACCGCCCTGAACGACACGCCCGTCAGCTCGAAGCCCGACGGCGCGCGCGGCTCCGCCTTCACGACCCCGGTCACGATGACGGACGATTCCAACCGGACCCCGTCGAGCGCGTTCCACTGGTCCTCCGGCAGCTCGGCCTTGGAGTACACCACCTGCACCCGGCCCGAGCCGTCCCGAAACTGCAAAAAGAAAATTTTCCCACTGGAGCGGAAATTGTACGCCCACCCCTTGAGTTCAATTTCTTGGCCAACGTAAGCGCCGATTTCGGCAACGGTTGTGGAGATCATAACGGATGCCATTGTATCGGAAAATCCATGCAATTGACAACACCCGACCATTTTGAAAGGGTGAATCCGGAGGCGGACATGCTCCTGCTGATCCACGCCGCGCTCGCGGCAAGGCCCGAGGCCGTCTGCCCCGGCCTCAACGTGGTATTCAACGACCCGGTGCGCATGCGAGGGACGCTCACGCGCGGCGACCAGACCGTGCAGATCGACCGGACGCTCTACCAGAGCCGGTGCGGCATCTCGATCTGGACCGAACCGAACGGCGCGGGGATCCGCGTCGTGGTGGGAACCGAGGAGGCCCACGCCTCGATCGAGTGCGACGGGGTCCCGACGCGGGGCGTCTGGCGCCCGACGATCTTCCCGGACGCGACGTCGCGATTCGTCTGCTACAACCGCGGCAAGGCGCAGGTAGTGCGCCGCGACGCGTCCGAGTGGGACTTCGGCCCGCTGTTCGACGAGATCGGACCCGACGCGCTGCGGATCGGGGAACGCGACGCCTACGTGGCGCGGCGAGGGCTGCGCTGGCTCGCGGTCTGGGGCAAGGAGACCTCCGAGTCGCACGGCGCGGTCGAGATCGGGTCCGACTGCCAGTCGCCGGTCTACCTCGCCGCGGACGAGGACGGATACCGCGTCTATCCCTGGGGCAAGGCCCCGACGCCTGCCACGTCCGCGAAGCCCGAGCTTCCGAGCTGCCCGGCGCGCTAACTCCCGATTCGGGAGTTTTTTACATCATGCAAGACGCGCGCAACGAATTCGCCGGGATGACCGGGAAGTGGGAAACCATGAGCGACTCGACCGCCTCGTGGTACTCGGACAGGTGCTCGCCGACCAGGTGCGGTCGCAACTGCGACGCGAATCCCTCCGACAGCCCGTAGCGGATCAGCTTCAGCGCCTCGTCGGAAAGCGCGCGCGCCGCGAACCAAGCCTCCTGGTCGCGGTCCACGCACGGGCGGCACACCACCCCGCCCTTCACCGCGTGCCAGCGGTAGGCGCCCGGCTCGATCGCGAGCTTGCAGGCAAGGCAGCGCGTGAGCTCCGGCCGGTAGCCGATCACGGAGAGCAACTTGAGCGCATAGCTCCCGAGGAGGAACCCGGCGCGCTCGCTCGTCACCGCCGGGGCCGCGTCGACGGTCTCGAGCCACTGGACGAGCAGGTCGTACAATACCGGATCCGATTCATTCGGTTTCGTCCCGATGTCCGTCAGATGAAGGGCGTTCTGGACGAGGATGAGGCGGGAGATGTCGCCGTACACCGACGGGAACGCGCGCAGACGGTCCGTCCCCGCCACCGTGTCGAACTGCCGCCCGTTCACGACGTGAAAGTCGACGATGGCCGGCATTTCCAAATGCGGGGTGAGCTTCGCGAGAATCTTATGCCCGCCGCGCGCGAGCAGCTCCACCTTGCCGTGCTCGCGCGTCAAAACCGAATACCACCGGTCCGCCTCGCGGTGGTCCCTGCGCGAAAGCACGATCCCGGTGGCATGATACAGGCTAGCCATGTTGGTCCATGTACGCCTGTACGATCAGCATCGCGGCAAGCGCGTCCTCGTCCGCTTCCGCGCCCTCCTCGCGCTGCAGGCGGATACTCTCCGCGGTGGTGAACGACTCGTCCTCCTCCACGACCGGGATGGAGACGAGCGCGGTGAGCTTCTGGATGAACGCGCGCGTCTTGTCGAGCTGCGCGGACGAGTGATGCCCGCCGGTCGAGAGCGGCACGCCGATGACGATGAGGTCGATGTCCTCGCTCTTCACGCGCCGCGCGAACGTCTGGATCGTCCCCTCCCCCATGTTCGGCACGACGTCGAGCGGAACCGCGACGCGCGCCTCGGAGTCGCCGAACGCCAGGCCGATCTTCTTGTCGCCGTAGTCGATTCCAAGGATCCTCATACGGGCAACGGGGTGAGGATCTCGATCCCCTCCCTGGTCACGGCGAGCGTCACCTCGAAGTGCGCGGAGATCTTTCGATCCTTCATGACGACGGTCCATCCGTCCTCCGCGGTCTCCACGTCCCAAGTCCCGAGTCCGATCATCGGCTCGATGGCCAGGCACATCCCCTCGACGATTTCCACCTTCGGATAACGCTTGTCGACGTAGTTCGGCACGTGCGGGCCCTCGTGCACCTTGTGGCCGACCCCGTGGCCCACCAGCGCGCGGACGATCCCATACCCGTGCGGGTTTACGATCTCCTCCACGGCCACCGCCACGTCGCCAATCAGGCCGCCCAGCTTCACCGCGTTCGCGCCCGCAAGGCACGCCTCGCGCGTCACGGCAATGAGCTTCGTCGCCTCCTCGGACACGGTCCCAACCGGAACGGTCGCGGCCATGTCCGTGCACAGCCCCTTGTACCACAGCCCGATGTCGAGGCCGACGATGTCGCCCTCCTTGAGCGCGATCGGACGATCGCCGCGGCCGTGCACCACCTCCTCGTTCACGGAGATGCACATGGTGCTTGGAAACGGCTTGTCCTCCGGGTGCGACTTATACCCCATGAACGACGGCTCGCCGCCGCCCTCGCGGATCACGCGCGTCGCGATCGCGTCGAGCTCCGGCAGCGTCACGCCCGGCCGCACCGCGTCGCACGCCGCCTTCAGCGCGCGCGAAAGCAGATGCCCGCCCTCGCGCATCGCGTCGATCTCGGTTGTTGTTTTCGTAAGAGACATAGGGCGAATACGCAAGGAATCAGGTCGGAAAACTTGAGGAATCAGGGTGTCAGAACCGCCTGTTTCCTAAAGACGTCAGCCCTAAATCCCTAATGCCTTTAAAATTCTGTCCTGAACCTCCTCCACCGTCCCCATCCCGTCCACGCGGCGCAGGATGCCGCGCTCCTCG
>CAYRYG010000045.1:0-10704 GCA_964428465.1 uncultured Gammaproteobacteria bacterium | reverse complement strand
CGTGCCTTCCGCGCCCGCCGCTGATCGACCGGCAAGGCCCGCGTCGCTCAGCGAGCTTGCGCCGAGGCCGCCCGTATCTGCCGCTCCGGCCCACGTCCCGACCGGCGACGACTTTTTGTCGCTCGTGCTGCAGACGCCGGGGGCCGCTCCGGCCCCGAGGGCCAGCGAACCGAGCGTCCCGCGACCAGCCGTGCCCGCAGCCGCTCCGATGCAATCGCCCATGCCTTCCGTTCGAACCGAGAGCAATGCGTCCAGCGCGTCGGAGGCTGAAAAGAAGCGCCGACGTCGGCGAAAGAAACCGGGATCCGGCAATGGTCAGATGTCGTCAGGCGGAACCGCCCCGCCCACGCCGCAGCCGCCGCGTCCGCCCATGCCGCCGCAGCTCCCGCCTTCCAACGACGGCTTCGTGCCGCTGAAGCCGACCGGCGGAACCGTGCACTCCGGCCAAACGATCAAGTTTGACTGACGTATGTCGGAGCTGGTCACGCTCAAGACCGAAGACGGAGTAGAGATCGTCGGCGACTTTTATCCGTCGCCCGGCGAACGATTTGCGATTCTGCTCCACATGATGCCGGAGACCAAGGAGTCGTGGCGCGCGTTCGCGGAGCGATTGGTCGAGGCAGGATATTCCTGCCTGGCTATCGACATGCGCGGACACGGAGAGTCGAACATGGCCGGAGCGCTGCACTATCGGACGTTTTCGGACGAGCAGCACCAGGCGAAGATGCGCGACGTCGCGGCCGCGTTCGCGTGGCTTACGGCGAAGGGCGCGGACGTGACGAACACCGTCCTTGTCGGCGCGTCGATCGGCGCGAACCTCGCCGTTAACTTCGCGGTTGAGAAGGGAATGCCGCTCGCGATCGCGCTCTCGCCGGGATTGAACTACCATGGGGTTTCCACCACGGCCGCGATCCGCGCGCTCAAGCAGGGCCAGGAGGTTCTGCTCGTCGCGAGCGACGATGACCCGGAGTCGGCCGAGGGGTGCGCGATCCTGCACTCGATGAACCCGACGCGCGCGCAGCTGATGGTCCGAACGGGCGTCGGACACGGCACGCGGATGTTCGACAAGGATCCGGGACTCATGGACGAAATCTTGAATCTCCTGGCCCCTGATCCCTAACTCCTGACCCCCTCATGTCCGTCCTCCAAGCGCTCATCCTCGGCATCGTCCAGGGCATCACGGAGTTTTTGCCGGTCTCCTCGTCCGGCCATTTGATATTGGCCCCGGTGCTGTTCGGCTGGCGGGAACAGCCGCTCGCGTTCGACGCGGTGATCCACCTGGGCACGCTCGCGGCGATCCTCGTCGCGCTGCGCGGCGATCTTCCGAAGTTGTTCGCGAACAAGTGCCGCCTAGGCTGGACGATCCTGGCCGCCACGGTCCCGGCGCTCGCCGTCGGATACCTTTTCAAGGACCAGATTGAGACGGTCCTGCGCTCGCCGATGGTGGTCGCGGCCTCGCTCGCGATCTGGGGCGCGTTGCTTTGGGCGGGGGACCGCAACGTGCGCGCGGGCGCGACCGGGGACGTGACGAAGGTCGGATATCGGCGGGCCATGTTCATCGGCGTCGCGCAGGCAATCGCGCTCATCCCGGGCACGTCGCGCTCCGGCGTCACGATCACGGCGGGCCTCCTTACCGGCCTCTCGCGCGAGGCTGCCGCCCGCTTCTCATTCCTCCTCGGTATCCCGGCCATCGCGGCCGCCGGCGGCGTCTCGCTGCTCGACGTAGTCCGCGGAACCGAGCCGGTCGCGGTTCTCCCGCTCGTCGTCGGGTTCCTCTCGGCATTTATCTTCGGCGTGGCCGCGATTCGGTTTTTGTTGAGGCTGTTGAAAACCGCCTCCTATGTGCCGTTCGCCGCCTATCGGATCGCGTTGGCAATTGTCGTTTTCGTGCTCCTGCGCTAGGGTAGGGACGTATGTCCGATTACGAGCTGCGCGACCCGATCCACCATCGCATCGCGTTCGACGAGTTTGAGCGAAAGATCATCGACCATCCGTTTTTCCAGCGGCTTCGGTTTATCTCGCAGCTTTCGTTCCTCCAGACGTACGTGTATCCCGGCGCCATGCATACCCGGTTTACGCACTGCCTCGGGGCCATGCACGTGGCCGGGCGGTTGTTTGGGAAGATGATCGCCGGGTCGGAGGCCATCGCGTCGCGGCTAACCCAGGACGAGCTGGAGGCGCTCCGCCGCCGCGTTCGCACCGCCGGGCTGCTGCACGACCTCGGCCACGGGCCGTTCAGCCACGAGTCCGAGAGCGTGTTCCCGATGTTCGAAGACCTGCCGCTCGATCGAACGTGGTGGGTGGGAAAGGCGTCGCGACAGGCCAAGCACGAGGATTACTCCGTCCTTCTCATCCAGACGCTTGCCGACGAGGGCGTGCTTGACCGCGAGTTCGCGCAGGACGTGTGCTCGCTCATCCACGGCGGAGTGAAACCGTCGGCTTGGTTCGATTCCATCGAGTCGAAGATTCCGACGCTCCAACACGTCCTCAAGCTGCTGATCTCGGGCGAGGCGGACTGCGACCGCATGGACTACCTGCTGCGCGACAGCTACTACTGCGGCGTCGCGTACGGCAACTACGACATCGACTGGCTCATCTCCAGCATGGGCGTGGCCGAGCGGGACGGCGCGCTGATCCTGACCGTCGCGGAAAACGGCGTGCGCGCGTTCGAGTCGTTCCTGCTCGCGCGCTACCACATGTTCGACCAGGTGTATTTTCACAAGACGAAGGCAGGGTTTATCTACTATCTTGAGCAGGCGATCACAACGGGTGAGATCGCGCTGACCATCCCGACCGATCCGTACGCGTACGCCGAGATGCGCGACGGGGCCGTGATCGAGATGATGTTCGAGGCGGCCAAGAGACCCGGAAACTATTGGTCCGAGCACCTGATCCGGCGACTGCCCGCGCGGCGGATTCTCCGGCTGCAGGAGGCGCGACCGGAAGACGCGGCCGCGCTCGTCGAGCTCGAGCGGACGTGCAGGGAGCAGGGGATCGGCTACTTCGTCCACCGCGCCGGAAAGGAACTGACCTCGCTCGACGGGACCGACCGGTCGATGTTCGTCGAAAAGAAAACGCTGCGCGGCACGGAGTACGTCCCGTTGTTCCAGTATTCCGACCTGTTGCAGAAATATAATGAGAAATTGAAGATCGCCGACTTCTTCGTCCTTCGAGAGGACGCGGATCGCGAAGTGGGTCCATGAGGTGGAGATTCCGTACCAGGATCGATTGGAGGCCGAGGAATCGGCTGCCAAGTAGGATTCTTGCCAATCGCCCGCGTCCGTGGCATCCTACCGGCTCGCTATGCAAGAACGACCCAAGAAAGTACTCGTCGGCATGTCCGGCGGCGTGGATTCGTCCGTGGCCGCGGCGTTGCTGTTGGAGCAGGGGTACGAGGTGATCGGCGCGTTCATGAAGAACTGGACGGAGACGAAGTGCGAGGGCGAGACGAAGGAATGCGGGTGGCGCGAGGAGCGGCGCGACGCGATGCGCGTGGCCGCGAAGCTTGGGATCCCGCTCGTCACGTTCGACTTTGAGAAGCAGTATCGCGACCGCGTGGTCGAGAACCTGTTCGAGGAATACGCCGCGGGACGCACGCCGAACCCGGACGTGCTGTGCAACAAGTACGTGAAGTTCGACCTGTTCGTGAGAGAGGCAGACCGTCTGGGGTGTGATTTCATCGCGACGGGGCATTACGCGAGGATTGACAGGTCAGACAAGTCAGACAGGTCAGACAGGATACTAGCCGGGACGGACCCGAACAAGGACCAGACCTATTTTCTCTGGGCGATCCCGAAGGACGTGCTGCCGCGCGTGTTGTTTCCGGTCGGCGGGATGCGGAAGCCGGAGGTGCGCGAGAAGGCGCGCGCACTCGGCCTTTCGACCGCGGAGAAGAAGGACTCGACCGGGATCTGCTTCGTCGGAGAGGTCGACATCCGCGCGTTTCTGAAGGAGCGCATTCCGGAGGACCCGGGCGAGATCGTGACCACCACCGGCGAGGTGGTCGGGACGCACGAGGGCGTGGCGTTCTACACCATCGGCCAGCGGCACGGGCTGAACGTCGGCGGCGGAACGCCCTACTACGTGGTCGACAAAAAACCCGAGACCAAGCAGCTCGTCGTCTCGAGCAATTTCCACCCGCAGTTGTTCGGCAAGAGCGTCGCGGCGTTCCAGGCAAACTGGTTCCGTCGCCCAAAGGTCGGAGACAAAATTTTCGCCCGCGTCCGCTATCGTCAGCCGCTCCAGTCGTGTACCGTCACCGCGATTTCCCCCCTGCCAAGGGGGGATGAAAGGGGGGTAGACGAGATCGCGGTCGAATTCGACGAGCCCGTCCGCGCCGTGACCCCCGGCCAGTCCATCGTCCTCTACGACGGCGAGGAAATGCTCGGCGGCGCGATCATTCGATAGCCCACGCGTAAAAGTCCGCGCCCGCGCCCGAGGTCGGGTCAAACGAAGCTTCGGTCACGGAAACTGGCGACGTCTCATGGATGTCGACCGGTTTTTCAGTTGTAAATGTTTCGCCGTTTTCGACGACGATATCGGCGCTCGTGCCAATTGGCACGATTGAAACGATTTCGCGAAAATCGTAGTTCACAATCGAGACAGCTCCTTCCGTGACGGTCGTCGACGTAAAATTCGTGTTAATCGTAAGCGCACCCGTGGCATAGATCCGTCCTCGGCGCAGGTGGACGATGGTTTCTTCGTCAATCGTTTTCACAAGCGCAAGGTCGGTGTTTTGATCGAGCGCGATCTGATTATTGGTTCCGATCGTGATCTTCACGCGCTCGTTCGTGCCAGTCATGATCCATTCCCCGCGCCGAAAGCGTTCGTCCGATCCGACGACGTCCGCCCCCCGCTCTGGTCGATATCCTTCGCCGCCGGCCCACGCGAATCCAAAGCGCTGCCCCGCGAGGAGCGACGCGACAAGGACGGCAAGGATGGCATGGGGCGCGTATTTCATGATACGATCCTACCATCTAGAACCTAACGCCGACAACCTATGGCACTGCTCGAATTTTACGGAAAAGAATGCCCCCATTGCGTGACCATGATGCCCATGATCGACAAGCTGATCGAGGAGGGGATCGCGATTGAGAAGTTCGAGACCTGGCACGACGAGGGGAACGCGGAAAAGCTGAAGGAGTACGACCGCGGGCTGTGCGGCGGCGTGCCGTTTTTCTACAACACGGAATCGAAGCAGTTCATCTGCGGCGAGACGGACGAGGAGACGATTCGCAAGTGGGCCAGCGGCGACACGGTATGAGATCGCTCGTCGCCGCGCTCGGGATGGTCGTCCTGATCGGAGCCGGTTGTTCCAACCCGGCGCCGGTTGGCGTGACGCTTGAGGCGGGCGACACGCTGACCGTCCGGCAGACCGTGCTCGGCATCGGCGGGAAGCTGACGGAACTCGTCGGGATCGCGCAGGAGGAGCGTGAGCTGACCGTTCCCGCGACCTGGCCGTCGTCCGTGACGGATTTCACCGACGACACGTTCATCCTGCTGCCGAAGGAAACGTACGCGGAATTGTCGGAGACCGGGACGGCGCACATCAGCCTCGGGCTGTACGACCAGACCATCTCCGACGCGCTCGGGCTGCTCGACCGGCTGAACGCGGTCGTGGAGGCGATCGGCGGAAGCTCGGTGGTCGAGACGCAGCGGGACGTCCTGCTCGTGACGGTCACGGACGCGGACGCGACGGACTGGGTACGGCTCGACGGCGAGCTCGTGCGGGTGAGGGCGATCGAGGCGTCCAACTGGTTTGCCTCCTACGTGATCCTGGCTAATCCCGAGTCGCCGGTCATCCTGTCGCTCACCCTAAAGCCGGCGGCGCGCGCGGAGTTCGACGCGCTCGCGTCCTTCGAGGGATTCGAGGTCTCGGAGATAAAAAAAGATATTGGAGATTAGAGATTGGATATTGGCAACGTGCTGCCAGTATCTAATTTCTTTTCTCCAATATCTATCGCTAACCAATTCGTTCCACCCAATGCGGGTCTACCTCAACCGTGAGGTCCAGGTAAATCTTCCTTTGCATCACGGCTTCCAGCTCGTTGCGCGTGGACTGGCCGATCTCCTTGATGCCCTGGCCGCCGCGGCCGATGATCATGCGCTTGTAGCGCTCCTCGTTGGTGTAGATGGTCGCCTTCGCGTACAGCATGCCGTCCTCGCGCGATTCCATCTCTTCCACCTCGACGTGCGTGGTGTAGGGAACTTCCTGGCGCAGGCGGAGGAACAGCTTCTCGCGGATGAGCTCGGCGAGCCACATCTCGCTCGGCATGTTGGTCAGCTGGTGGAGCGGATAGAACGGCTCGCCCTCGGGCATCGCCGCGAAGATCATGTCGGCCAGCACGTTGACCTGGCTTCCCGTGAGCGCCGAGACGTCGACGACCGCGGTGAACTCCGGCGCGAGATCCCGGTAGTGTTCCGCGAAGGGACGGTCCGCGAGGTCCGCCTTGTTGATGACCAGGATCTTCGTCTTTTGGATGTCGCGGATGAGCGCGAGCACGGACTTTTCCTCGTCGCCGATCGAGCGGGTCGGGTCGGCGACGTAGATGATCGCGTCCACGTCCTTGAGCGAGTCCTTGATGGACTGCGACAGCTTCCTCGTGAGCTCGTCCTTCGCCTTCTTCATGAGACCCGGCGTATCCACGAACACAACCTGGCCGTCCGGGCGCGTCAGGATTCCCTGGACCGGAAGGCGCGTGGTTTGCGGCTTCGGGGTCGTGATGGCGACCTTGGTGCCGACGAGCGTGTTGAGCAGCGTGGACTTGCCCACGTTGCTGCGCCCGACGAGCACGGCGAACCCGGATTTCAGTTTGGCGGCGGTTGGGTCTGACATGCCGGGTATTCAACCATGATTCGGGCCGGGTGTCAATGGATTTTGCGGGCCTGTCGGGCGGAGGTGTATCATGGGTTCCGGCCTATGTTTGAACACCTTCCGACGTTTCCTCCCGACCCGCTGTTCCACCTGCTCGAGCAGTTCAAGCGCGACCCAAACCCCCGGAAGCTCAATTTGGGTATCGGCGTATACGCCACGGAGCAGGGCGAGCCGTACGTGATGCCGAGCGTCCGGCGCGCCGCGGCCGCGTATTCCAACGAGAATTTCAACTATTTGCCGATCGGGGGCCACTCCGGCTTTTTGGAGAAAACGGGCGGGCTGTTGTTCGGGTCCGATTGGAATCCGGACGGGTTCGTGTCGCAGGGCGCGTGCGGCGGAACCCAGGCGATCGCGCTCGTCCGGGCCCTTGCGAAGGCCGGCGGGATCTCGAGCCTGCTGCTCGCGGGGCCGACGTGGGTGAACCACCGAACGATTTTTTCCGACTTCGACATCCGGTCGTTCGCGCACCTCGACGAGGACGGGCGACCGAACGTTGCCGCGTACCGCGCGGCGATCGAGGCCGTCGACGCGCCGACGGTCCTCCTGCTCCATGGCGGGCCGACGCACAACCCGACCGGACTCAACCTGTCCGTCGGGGACCTTGAGGCGCTGGTCCCCGTGATTCGCTCGAAACCGATCCTCACGTTCGTCGACTTCGCGTACTGGGGGCTCGGGGACGGGTTCGAGGAGGACGCGCGCGGCGTCCGGCTGCTCGCGCGGGAGCTCGATGACGTCGCGGTCGGCGTGTCGTTCTCGAAGAACGCGACGCTCTACTGCCACCGCACCGGGGCGCTGTTCGTGAAGACGGCGCGCCGCGAGGCGATCGAGACGAACCTGCGGCGGGCGGTTCGCACCACGGTGTCGAATCCTCCTGCGTTCGGGGAAGCGATCATGGCCGACGTGCTCACGTCGCATCTCGACGCGTGGCGCGGGGAACTGGAGGAGATGCGGCGGAGCGTGGAGCGCCGCCGCGCCGCGCTGATCGAGCGGAGCCCCCGGCTCTCATACCTGAAGGACACGCGCGGACTGTTCGGGATGCTGCGGCTCACCGACGCGCAGGTGGACCGGCTCCGTACCGAGTTCGGAATCTACATCCCCGCGGGCGGGCGCGTGAATCTGTCGGGACTGCGAACGGACGCCATTGAATCTTTTGCCGTCGCGCTTGAAGCCGTATGAACGAACAACGATTTCCCATCGGGCGCGTCCGCTCGTTCGTCGAGCGCGCGCTCCAGTCCGTCGGGGCGCGTCCGGATGACGCGCGGATCGTCGCGGACGTGCTGATCGAGGCGGACATGCGCGGGATTTTTTCGCACGGCATCTCGCGGCTGTCGCGCTACGTGAACGCGGTGAAGAACGGGGAAGTGGACGTCACGGCCGTCCCGGAGATCGCGGAGGACCGCGGGGCCGTGGTTCGCGTGGATGCGCGCGACGGGTTCGGCCAGGTCGCGGGCGTGTTCGCCATGGACCAGGCCGTCGAGCGCGCGCGCCGGTTTGGCATCGGCATGGCCACGGTCTCGCATTCGAGCCACTACGGGATCGCCGGGTATTACGCCGAGCGCGCGCTGCCGGAGATGATCGGCGTGGCGTTCACCAACACGGCCCCGCTGGTCGTCCCGACCTTCGGGAAGCAGGCCGTGCTCGGCACCAACCCGATCGCCGTGGCGGCGCCGAAGACCGGTGATCCCTGGCTCATGGATTTCTCAACCAGCGCCACCTCGCGGGGAAAGATCGAGGTGTGCAACCGCGAGCAGAGGACGCTCGACCCGCGCTGGGCCGTCGACGAAACCGGCGCGGCGTCAACCGACCCGGCCCATGTGCTGCACCTGCTTTCGAACCGGTTGAACGGCGGAATCAACCCGATGGCGGAATACAAGGGGTACGGCCTCGCGGCGATGGTCGAGCTGTTCTCCGGCGTTCTCTCGGGAGCCGCGTTCGGGCTCGACGTTCACCGCGAGAAGAAAGCGAACGTCGGACACAGCTTTCTGGCGATCAGCCTCGAGGCGTTCATGCCGCGCGCGGCGTTCATCAAGCGCATGGACGCGTTCTGCGAGATGCTCACGCAGTCGCCGGCCGACGGGAAGACGGTGTATCTGCACGGCGAGCAGGAGTATGCGGCGCGGAAGCGCAGCCTGGAATCCGGCGTCATTGTGAAGCCGGAAACCGAAACCGCGCTGCGCGGCGTGGCCGAACAGTGCGGGTTGGAGCCGATGTAGGCGTTTAGATCCGCTCGAGCTTCGCGACGAACTCGATGTGCGGGGTGTGCGGGAACAAGTCGAGCGCCGCGGCCTCCGCGAGGCGGTAGCGCGAGGACAGCGCGGGCGCGCCCGTGGCGGTTCCGTTGAACTCCTTCGCGAACCGCTCGTACTTGCAGGAAACGTAGATGACGGTTTTCGGCGCAGCCGCGAGCAGCGTCTCGATCATCTTCGGGTGCATCCCCGCGCGCGGCGGGTCGACGATCACCACGTCCGGGGCATATCCGCCCCAGTCGAAATCCTCCGCCTTGCTCACGAAGTACTCAGCACGGACGTCGTTCTCCTCGGCGTTCTCCTTCGCGCACGCGATGGCCTCCGCGTTTTCCTCGATGCCGACCACGCGGCGCGCCGGGATGCTGAGCGAGAAGAATCCGGAGCCGCAGTACAGGTCGAGCAGCGTTTTTTCGGAGAGGTCGCCGCAAAACGCGCGGACCGCGTCGTGCAGCTTCGCGGCCATCGTCGTGTTGGTTTGGAAGAAGGCGTTGGGCGTGATCTTGTAGCGCACGCCGTTCACGACCTCGTGGATGAACGGTTCGCCCTTGAGCGCGATGATCTCGTCGGAGATGGACAGATCCGTAAGACGCGCGTTTACTCCGTGTACGATCGAGGTCGCGCGCATACCGACACTCTCGACGAACCCGGCGGGTATGGGATACGACGCGGACGTGACCAGTGTGACCATGCGCTCGCCGGTGTTCTTGCCCTCGCGGATGACAAGATACCTGAAGAATCCTTCATGCGTCTTGCTATTCCAGAATGGAAGTCCCGTCGACTTGGCCCAGGCGCGGACATCGTTGACGATCCCGACGGACTCCTCCGACAGAAGAAAGCACGTCTCGAGATCGAGCGTCGCCCACCAGCGGTCCGGAAGCTTTAGGCCGAGCTCGCCGCCCCGCCCGAAGACGAAGTCCATCCGGTTGCGATAATAAAACGGGGTCGGACACGGGACGATGGACTCCACCGGGCATGGGACGCCGGCGGCGTCGAACGTCGCGCGAAGGCGCTCCAGCTTCTCGCGCGTCTGCCGGTCGTATCCGATGTGCTGCCACTTGCACCCGCCGCACTCGGCGGCATACGGGCAGCGCGGCGCGACGCGGTCCGGCGACGCGGTCACGATCCCGTCGAGGCGCGCGCGGTGGCCATCGCCGGTGCGCTTCACCACGGTCGCATTGACGGTTTCGCCCGGAATCGTGTTGTATACCAAAAACGGCTTGCCCTCGGCGCGCGAAATGACGCCGCTCCCGTCGGCCTCGAGCCTCTCGATTGTCCCGGAAATGGGTTGAAGAAGCTTCATATGATCGTCATCGCGCACAACATCCGCTCGCTCCACAACGTGGGCGCGATTTTTCGTTCCGCCGACGCGTTCGGCGTTGAGCGGCTTTACCTTACCGGATTTACCGGAACTCCGCCACGGTCGGAGATCGCGAAGACCGCGCTGGGGTCGGAGGACCGGGTTGCGTGGGAGAAGGTGGCTGAGGTTGTTGAGGTGATTGAGGGGGTTAAGGCGGCGGGGTATCGGGTCGTGGCGCTTGAAAATGGGGTCGGGGCGGTGCCGATCAGGCCGATGGAAGGGAAGAT
>CAYRYG010000044.1:0-10819 GCA_964428465.1 uncultured Gammaproteobacteria bacterium | reverse complement strand
GGATGTCCGGCTCGGGGAAGTAGCGGTAGTCGGCCTCGGCCTCCTTCACGCGCTGCTCCTTCGTGGTCTGCGTGGCATCGTCCCAGCCGCGCGTGGTGGTGACCGCGGGCGGCGAGCCGGCGTTCCACAGCTCGGTCTGGCGCCTGAGCTCGTATTGGAGCGCGCGCTCGACGTTGCGGAACGAGTTGATGTTCTTGACCTCGGTCTTCGGATGGAACTTCATCCCCACGATCCCGCCCTGGTCGTCGCGCTCGCGCAGCGACACGTTGGCGTCGCAGCGCATGTGGCCCTTCTCCATGTCCGCGTCGGACACGCCGAGATAGCGCGCCATGAGGCGCAGCTCCTGCAGGAACGCCTTGGCCTCCTGCGGCGACGCGAAGTCCGGCTCCGTGACGATTTCGAGCAGCGGCGTGCACGCGCGGTTGAAGTCCACGTACGTCTTTCCGTCGGCCCCGTGCAGGTTCTTCGCCGCGTCCTCCTCGAGGTGCGCGCGCGTGATCCCGATGCGTCTCGCCTGCCCTGAGCTTGTCGAAGGGCCGATCATTACGAACCCGTCCGCGGCGATGGGCTGGTCGTACTGCGAGATTTGGTACCCCTTCGGCAGGTCCGGGTAAAAATAATTCTTCCGGTCGAACTTCGACGCGGCGGCGATCTTGCAGTTGAGCGCGAGTCCCATGCGGATGCCAAAGCGCACCGCCTGCTCGTTCACGACGGGAAGGGAACCGGGCTGGCCGGTACAGACGGGGCAGACGTTCTCGTTCGGCGCGACGGCCGTGTCGTGCGACGCGCACGCGCAGTACATCTTGGTCCGCGTCTTCAGCTGCAGGTGGATCTCAAGTCCGATGACGGGTTCGAGGGGCATAGGGATGGGTCGCGGAGTCGTTTAGTCGTTGAGTGACTGAGTCGTTTAGTCGTGGAAGTTATTTGTATTGCTTGAGGCGGTCGATGTGCGCGTTGATGCCGGATGCGAGTCCGTCGTAGCGGGAAACGATACAGTCGATCGAGGCGATATTACCGTATCCCAGGTCCTTTGCAAGAAGTAGCTGACTAATAATTTCCTGCGTTGAACCACGGCTATTCACCAGAAATCTAATTAAATCGACGGCGCTTGCACGCCCCATGCCTTCCGCGATGTTGGACGGAACCGATATCGCGGCCCGGCGAAGCTGGCTGATGATCCCAAACTGTTCGTCTGCGGGGAACGTCTTTGTCAGGCGATAGATCTCAACCGCAAGCGAGTGTGACTCCTTCCAGGTACGTAGGTCACGGAACGACTGCACCCCGCTCATAAAAGAAATTTCCAACACTCAACGACTAAACGACTGAACGACTCAGTCACTCAATGACTCGCGTCTTCTTCAATTCCAGGTACGACAGCGTCCAGTAGATGTACAGCAGCGGCATGAGGAAAATCTCGCCGACCGAGGCGGTGATGTCCATCCAGAGCGGGGGCTGCTGGAGGAACATGTCCGTGGTCGTGTTCGTCACGGCCGCGAGGAGGGCGAGCGCCAGCGTCAGCACGAGCAGGTACGCGAGCATCACCAGGAACGGGCCGACGAACAGGTACCAGGTGACCCTGAAGAACCGCCCGCGGGAGAGGTCGCGGCTCGCGGCCAGCGAGTCGAGGCCGCGCTTCCCGTCGACGACCACGGCCTGCTGCGCGTAGGCGAACCAGACCATGAACACGAACCCCGGGATGATGAACAGCAGGAATCCGCCGAGCGTGACGAGTCCCTGGAGCACGCTCGCCCACGCGAACGGCCAGAGGAGCGCGGAGGCCTCGCCCGGGAGCGCGAGCGTGTCCGGCTTGCGTCCCGCGACCGCGTCGAGCGTGATGCGCGTCACCACGATCCCGACCCACATCCAAAGCGCCAGGTCCGCGACCTGGACGACGAACAGGAGCGATCCGCGGGCGGTCTCGTTCCCGACGAAGCTCGTCAGGACGAACGCGGCCGCGGTGAGCAACAGCCAGGCCGCGTACCCGACGATCAGCGGGCCGTTCGTCCGATACAGGTCCCAGGAACGCCGCAGGATGTCGAGCGCGGGGGTCATATTAGCGCTTGAGCGACTGGTACAGCATCAGGTCGGCCACCACGATGATCGGGTTGAGCAGGGCGGCGACGATGGTGGAGAGCACCGAGGTCGAGATGGTGGAAAGGCGGAGCTGCACGTCGAGGTTGAGTCCCGTCAGCGCGCCGGTCGCGATCGAGAAGACGAACGCGACCACGGCCATGGCCATGATGCCGAGGAGGATAAACACCAGCTTCGGGACGGCAATCCGCAGCAGGACTCCCCAGAAGCGTCCCTCGATCGCCTTGCGGCTGGCCGGCAGCGTCGCGCGGCCGCGTACGTCGTCGATGAGCAGCGTGTAGGGAGCGAAGTAATAGCGCACGGACCAGCGAAACCCGAGCACGATGGCGGCGACCACCCCGACCACCAGCGACAGGCTCGCGAGAATGGAAAGCGTCCCGTTGCCCGCGGCCGAGGCGATAAGGGAGAGGGCGATCGACGGACCGAACCCGATTACGAGCGTCGCGGCGAGGATGAGGAAGATGAGGAGGGAAACGAGCAGCGTCGGGAAGAACAGGCGCGTCCCGTCGGCCATCGCCTCGCGGACGCCGCCGCGGCGGCCGGAGAGCTGGCTGCGCACGAGCCGGACGAGCACGACGAAGACCCACAGGCCGATAAGCGGCGCGAGCGCCCAGTTGGAGAACGCGTAAAGCCCGACCCCGAACGATTCCGAGGAGGTCAGCGACGCGTCGCCGATGATCTTCGACGCGGACGGGTAGATCGCGAGCGCCACGATGTTGACGAGCGCCACGAGCAGGACCCATCCGGAAACGCTCATGAGATCCACGAACTCGCGGCGGTAGTGTTCCCAGGAGCGGTCAATGAGTTCGCCGACGGTGAGAAGGGACATAGGCTAGCAAGTGGTCAAAATGGTTGAGATCAATGCCTGGGCGTTGGCCGCGGTCGTCTCGACCGGCGCGTCGGTGGGAAGCTCGTGCAGCGTCGTCCCCCGGGAATGGAACAGGTCGCGGAACCAGTCGGAGCGGAAGCGCTCGTCCACCCGACGGAGCAGGTCGATGTCCGCGAACACGCCGCGGGACTCGTCGCCGCGCCCCTTCAGGCGCTCCACGGCCACGGCCGGGTCGAGCACGGCATGGACGAAGTGGTCGGGCGCGCGCGACAGGGCGAGCGCGTTTCCCGGAAGCGCGAGGATGTCCTCGAGCGGGAGCGCGTCCGGCATGATCGGCTGGTACGCGATTGACGTGCACACGCCGCGTTCCTGGATCACGGTTTTCCCGGCTCTAAGAGCCGGGAGGATCAGGCGCTTGTACATGATCTCGCGGTCGAGCGCGAACGCGTGCGCGAGCGACGCGCCGGAGTACGGCTGGTCGGTGCGGGAAAGCTCAAACCGGATCGCGGCGCCCATCCACTGGCGGGTGGGCTCGAAGGTAAAGAACACGTCGTGCTCACGGACCTCCTCGAACCGCGGCGGCTCCGGGCGCTCCTTGGACCACGTGCCGAGATCGAACACCCGGTGCCCGCACTCACGCGCCCACTCCTGGGCGGCCCGAACCAAGGTGGATTTCCCACTGCCGGCGATCCCGTCGACCATGATAAACCGTCCCGGCCGATCCATAGCGAAATTATAGCAGATTATCCAGTGGAACCGTACCCGCCCCGGCTCGGATTGCCCAGCGTTTCCACGGTCTTGAACCCGGCTCGCGCGAACGGCACGAACATCCCCTGCGCGAGCCGCTCGCCCTTCTTCACCTCGACCGGCGCGTCGCCGAAGTTGAGCAGCTGCAGCAACAGCTCGTCCGTTGGCCCGCAGTAGTCGTTGTCCACGATCCCGACCCCCTGCGGCACGCACAGCCCGTGCTTCTTCGGGAGCGACGAGCGCGCGGCCACGAGCAGGACGTACCCCTCCGGCACGCAGATGACGAGCCCGGTGCGCAGCCGGACGATCTCGCCCGGCTGGATGACCGCGTCCTCGACGGGAGAGAGGTCGAACGCGCACGCGCCGACCGTCTTATACTCCGGAATCTGGGCATCCGGATGGGTTTTCAGGATTTCCACAGGGAGGTCCATAACGCCCGTATCTTAGCCGATATTCCGTCGGTTGGAAACAGGGGGTTTGTCTGATAGGATGAGGGGGCTATGACCTCGTTTGACCGCCTGTATCTCGACACGCTCGGCCGGATTTATCGGGAGGGGGAGACCGTCCAGAGCGAACGGACGGGGTTTTCGACCCGCGCGATCCCAGGGGTCACGTACGAGCTGTTCCCGGCGCAGGGGTTCCCGATGCTCACGGTCCGCAAGATGTTCCCGAAGTTCTTCTGCGCGGAGACCGTGTGGTTCGTCGCCGGGCACAAGCACGCGGGATTCCTCCAGCGGTTTACGAAGGGATGGGATTCGTTCTTGGAAGAGGACGGGACCGTGGAGACGGCCTACGGCTACCGCTGGCGCCACCACTTCGGACGCGACCAGCTCGTCGACCTGGTGGAACACCTGCGCGAGGAACCGTCGAGCCGGCAGGGCGTGGTGATGATGTGGGACCCGCGCGACGACGGCCTGCGCGCGCCCAAGAAGAAGAACGTCCCGTGCCCGTTCACCTGGACCGCGAACATCATCGGCGGCAAGCTGAACGTGCACCTCGTGGTGCGCTCCAACGACATGGTGCTCGGCAACCCGAACGACACCGCGGACTTCGCGCTCCTCCAGGCCATGCTCGCGCAGGAGCTCGCGGTCGCGGTCGGCAAGCTCACGGTGTCGATCTCGCACGCGCACATCTACGAGAACCAGTTCGACGCGGTGGAGGACATCCTCGCGCGCGAGGTGGCGCCGCACGCCGAGATCGAGTGCCGCCTCCCGGAACGCTCGTTCCAGCGCGCGCTCAACGCGGACCCGGCGCTCGTCGAGGAACTGATCGAGATGTTCTCGTCGCAGTACGTCCCGGGCGCGCCGATGAAGAAGGTACAAATCGCGCTATGATCGTCACCATCATCGCCGCCGTCTCCGCGGACGGGAAAATCGCGCAGCGCGCCGGGCAGTCGTCGCTCGACTGGACCTCGAAGGAGGACACGCGGTTTTTCGTTGAGAAGACGAAGGAAATCGGGACCGTGGTGATGGGGAACACGACCTGGCAGACGTTCGGGAAGCCGCTCAAGGGACGGAGGCTCATCGTGTTATCACGGATGGCGCAGACCACCCCTAACCCCTCCTCGCCTGAGGAGGGGAAACGCGTTTCCTCCCCTTCGCAAGGGGAGGTTAAGGAGGGGTCTGTGGAGTTCGTGAGCGAGCCCGTCGCGGACCTGGTGGCGCGGCTCGAGCGAGAAGGCGTCACGGCGCTCGCCGTGTGCGGGGGCGCGAACGTGTACGCGCAATTCTTGTCCGCGGGCCTCGTGAACGAGCTGTTCCTCACGGTCGAGCCGGTGCTGTTCGGCGACGGCGTCCCGCTCGCGGCCGGGATCGACCGGGTCAACTTGGAATTCATCGACTCGACGATGCTCGGCGACTCGTCCGTCTTGTTGCATTATCGCGTCGCCTAATATGGAACGCTCACTGGACGCGGTGTCGGCGCAGGCGGCGGAACAGGAGAAGCGGCAGATCGTCGGCGAGAACGTCGGGCGGATGCGAACCGAAATGATCGAGGAGATCCGCGACGAGTCGGTCGGCGGGAACGCGGGGAGTATCGTCATCGACGGGAAGGAGTACCCGTGCGCGGGCGCGAACTTCACGGCCGACCGGCACACCGGCCGCATCGGCGCGTTCGGCAACCGCGCGGTCGCCGGGCCGGGGGAGGTGACGATGGCGTTCCGCATCGCGGTCGACGTCGGGCGGGACGAGGACTACGATTGTTTTTTCCGGATCGTCTCGGTGGTGCATGACAGGAAGAAAGACGTCATTGACCGCCACGCGGTCGACGTCTTGCAGCGGTCGGTCGACGCATGGAACGCGTCGCGCGTGACCAATAACCAAACGGCGAAAATCATATGAGCGCGTTTGAGACATTTTCGGGATCGTGTCCGACATGCGGGTATCCGGAACACGCGGGACACGGCAGGGCCTGCGGGAAACAAAAACGAGGGCCGCGTCGATCCTCCGCCAAGGAACGGGCGGCCGATATTCGGCCAAGAACGGGGACGCGTGAAAAGGTTGCGGCCGTCCTTCTGGCCGGACTGGCGGCATTTTTTGCCGAGCGGGGATTGGAACGACCGGCGGGTGAGGATTCCTTCCCGACGGAGCCCAGGGTCTCGGCACCGGACACGAGGAAGGATTCCCGGGATTTCCGCGATATTCGGGCTCGTCTCGAGGCGCTGGCAATGCTGGCCGCGCACGCCAAAGATGGCCCGATCGTTGGGGCCCCGGAAGGGGCGGAGATCGAGACGCACGATTTGCCCGTCGACCTGCGCGATTTGAGGCTGACGGCGGACCGTTTTGGCTCCGCGGGGCTTTCCAACGAGGGGCTGTCCATCGAGGACGGCGACGATTACCGGGTAAAAGACAACGTCGGCAGGGTGATCACCTCCCATGACATCATTTCGGATCGCCTGAAACACGCGTCACAGGAGCAACGGGACGCATTCGATCGCATGGCTGCCAGTTTGGTCGTCGAGACGGAGGACTCCGCCGTCCATGCCTATCTGCCGGACGGGTCCGTCGACGCTTCCTTCGTCCTCGAGGGAAATAAGTATGGGGTAGGCGATCAGTATGTGCTGACGCAGCTTGGGGCCGACGGCGGGGAGTACGACGCCGCGTATGGATCGTCGGCGCAGGTCGACGGCGATTTGACCGAGGAGGAAAAGATGGAGGCTGGCATCGTGTATAACGTTCAGTACAAGATGCTGGACGCGTTGGGAATTCCGTCGGGAATCGAGGATGTGGTCGATGAGGGGACGGAAGACGCGGGCGAAGCCGAGGAGGACGAGGAACCGTCGGAGGAGAATGACGAGGAAGAGATTCCCGAATAAGATATGCCCGAGTATCCCTACATGCCGCCGGACCGGCATCTCAAGTACGTCCCGCATGACCATGAGCACATGCTCGCGGCGATGAGCGCGCGCGAGCGGCAGGCCGGGGACCCGTTGTATCCGGTCGGGATCTCGATCGTCCGCGACGGGAAGGTGTTGGTGACCGCGGGCAACGGGTTCAACCGCGGGTCCGGCGTGGTGCACGTGTGCCCGCGCGTGGTGCTCGAGTGCCCGTCCGGCACCGGGTACGACCTGTGCGCGCTGCACGACGCGCCCGGGCACGCCGAGCAGATGGCGGTGAAGACGGCGGCGGAGCAGGGAGTCGACCTTACCGGCGCGGACGCGTACATGTACGGCCACTGGTGGGCCTGCGAGCCGTGCTGGAACGCGCTCATCGGCGCGGGGATCACGGATCTGTACGTGGCGGACGACGCCGACGAGCGGTTCCACCGTGACCGCGTGTTCGCCGAGACGCTGAAGCCGTCGGTCCGCACCGTGCGGGTGGAGGGGGCAGACGACGAGATGACGGGGAAACTGCAGGACGTGATCGAGGACCTCGGGTGCGAGGTGACCGAGAACGAGAACGCGCACGTGCGCGCCGTCTGCGAGGGAAGCGACATCACCATCCATCTCCCGACCGAGGAAAAGCCCGTATACAAGATCAGCTGCGACGACCGCGACCAGGCGTGCCGGCAGTTCAAGAACGTGCTTCGGCAGCTATAAAAAATCAGGCCGGTTACGAGGCCTGAGCGAGAGGGGTCTTGCGGGAAAACCGGATTCGAGCCGGTTTTTCGAATCGCCAGCCGATCAGTTCGCCGGGCTGCCATCCGAGCGTGCCGACCGGCGTCACCAGCGTGACGGCGAACCCGTCGAAGTCCTTGATGTATACGACGTGGACCACGCCCTCGGTCGCGCCCGACTTTGCCTTCACGAGCCACGGGAGCCCGCGGTCGTGGGCGAAGGTCTTGGCCGCGTTGCACGCGCCGGACGCGGACATGCCGATCGTCTTGCCGACTTCCACCCAGCTCTTGTGCTCGCGGAACCGGAAGTAGTAGGCGTCGGCACCCTTGTCCCCGGTCTTCGGAATCGACGGGATCGTTTCCGCCGGGAAGAGCACGAGCGTGCCGTCCTCGGTGCGCCACCGGATCATGTCCCCCGCCTTCCATCCGGCGCGTCGGATCGCCTTGCGCGAGACGACGAGCGTCGCGTACCCCTTTTTCTTCTGTACCACGTGCTCGCCGTAGTCGCGCCCGGCCCGGCCCGCGCCGGTTTTCGCCCGATGCCGGGCCACCGCCTCCCACAGGCACTCGCGCGACTCGTAGCCGGTCTGCTCCAGGATTCGGTCCGTCGGCTCGCCTCGCTCAAGCATGCGGAACGCTTTGGCGGCGCGCATCTGGCCCTCGAGCGCCCGTCCGCAGCGGATGCTCGGAAGGCGGGTGTCCGGCGCCACCCGCCGGTGTTCCCGCTTGAGCGCGCGGCGAACGGCGTTCGTGTTGCTCTTCATCCTCCGGGCAACCTCCCGGATCGTGAGCTCCTCCACGTAGCGCAGCCTGTAGCAGCGCTCGTCGAAGCTTTCGGAATGCGTCATGGTCCCTCCGGGCGGAATTCTTACCCAAAAAACGGCCCGGGGTCAAATCCCGTACCGCTTTTTCATCTCCTCAAGCGTCCCGCTCACGAGCGCCTGGCGTTCCTCGTCCTTGTCGAGCGCGAACGCCTGCGACGCGTTCTCCGTGTACTTGGCCGCGGACACGCCGTGCAGGTTCGCCTCCTCGGGGGTGAGCGGGCTCTTCAGCTCCTCGAAGATCACCTGGCACACGCGTTCGCCCGGATACACGCGGATCACCTGGTTGCCCGCCTCGTTCTGCATGGGGAAAATGAGGTTGCCCTTGTACCCGACGTCGATGATGCCGCTAAGCGACAGGTCGATGCCGCGGCGGTTGGGGGACGTGCGGGGGAAGAGGATCGCCATGAGGTTCGGCGCGTTCATCTCGATGCGCTCGAGCGACGTCCCGATGACGAACTCGTTCGGCAGCAGCTCGAAGTACTGCCCGGGCTGCAAAATCACCTCGTCGAACTGCTCGGGATGCGCGGTCACGTCGTCGATCGAGACCTTGATGGCGCGCCGTCCCTTCTCGTCGATCGTCCAGTTGCGCGGGATCAGGAACTTATAGCCGAGCCTGAGGTCGATGGCATGCGGCTGCAGCTGAAACCGGTCCAGCTCCGGGGTGAGCCGAATCCCCCCGGAAGCGACCTGCGCGAGAATGTCTTGTCGGGAAAGTATCACAAAGTTGTTTGTTACGGAGAATGTCCCGACATAGCTATGTGCGCGCGTCCCTCGACGCATCGCTCGCATGTGAAAGCACCACTTCCCGCGTAATATGCGCGATCTTAAGCAGATCGATTTCCTTCTGGATGTTTCTGGCATCGGTGAGGAGGTCTACCTGCTCTAGCCGAAGACCCTTTTTTTCGGCAGCCTGTCGGATGAGCGTGTCCAGAAACGGAGAACGGCCATTCCGGTCGAATCGGATCTTTGGCAGGAACGTGCCAATCTGTCGTTGCGTGAAGCCCAGGGAAATGAGTCGATCGATGGCCTGTGACGACGCAATGACTCGGTCGACGACGCCGCCTCCCCGCAGGGCCGTGCTGTGCCGGATCGACGTGACCAGCGAGGCCATTGGGGAATGACGGTACTGCGCGTTCTCCAACGTCTTTCGTCCCTTGGCCTCGTTTTCCGTCTTATAGGCTTGCACTTCTCGGAAAATCAACTCGTCGTCCATCATCCCATCCGCATGGAATTTTGCCGCCAGTATGGCTGCGGCGAACGGTATGGAGATCGTTGCCTCCCCCGATAACAATCCGGCCAAGACGGTCAGCGTGGCTGCCACCGTCGCATACTCGGCGGTAAGATTCCAGTATGCGAGCTCACGCGCGGGCCGATCATAGTTCTCGTACTGGCGCTGGTGGACGCGCTCGTGGACGTAGGAGGTAACCTGATTCGGGAGCGTCGCCTGCCCGAGGGCATACAGGAAGGAACCCATTCCTCCGTATTTCGGCTTCGCCTTCAGGCAGATGGTCTTGGACGCGAAGTCGTACATGCCTTCAAAGTCGGCATGACGAACGACTTTCACGCCCTCCTTGCGCAGAAGTCCGTCGAAATCGGCGAGTTCTCCAACGGAGACGAGCCAGCCGATCGTCTCTTCGAATGCCGTTTCCGATTTGATGCGATCGATGACCTCGCGCACAATGCCCTCGAGCTCCCTTTCCCTGTCATTCTCGTTTCGTACGGCGGAATTGATCGCGTCGGTGAAATGCCGGGGAACGGGGCTGCCTGGCATCGTCTTTTTCAGCCGGCTCCTTTCCTGGAGCAGGGTTTCAAAGTCTATGTCGACACCCTCGTGCGCGTAAGGATTCTCCGATGGCGATTCGAAGACGTGCCTTTTTTTCTTTCCGTCCGTCTCGATACGATATCCGCCAACGCGTTCCATACGCTTAGGGGGGATGTTAAACCGTGAATATGAACCCCCGCCAGCTTACCGCCGGCGGGTGCCATTGTCTACTAGGAATTGAGGTCGACCTTCACGCCCGGGCCCATCGTGGTGGTGAGCACCGCGTTCTTGAAGTAAATGCCCTTGGCGGACGCCGGCTTCAGCTTGCGCAGCTGCTCGGCGAACGGGGCGATGTTTTCCTTGAGCTGGGCCTCGGTCATCGACACGCGGCCGACGATCTGGTGGATGTTGGACGTGGTGTCGTTCTTGAACGACTGCTTGCCAGCCTTCTGCTCGGCGATCATCTTGGTCACGTTCGGGCCGACCGTGTCGTTCTTCGGGTTCGGCATGAGA
>CAYRYG010000043.1:0-10897 GCA_964428465.1 uncultured Gammaproteobacteria bacterium | reverse complement strand
ATGTCGTGGTCCACGGCCTTGCCGATGTCGTGGAACAGGCCGCCCTTCTTGCACACGAATACGTCCGCGCCCAGTTCCTCGGCCATCATCACGGACAGCTGCGCGACCTCGATGGAGTGCTGCAACGCGTTCTGGCCGTAGGACGTGCGGAACTTCATGCGGCCGAGCACGGACACGAGCTTGGGGTCGATGGAACCGACCGGGATGCCGACCGTGCTCAGCGCCTCCTCGCCGGCCTTGCGGATCTCGGTCGCGAGTTCCTTCTTCGCGTCGTTCACCGCCTCCTCGATGCGCGCCGGGTGGATGCGCCCGTCCTTGATGAGCGCCTCGAGCGCGCGCTTGGCGACCTGGCGGCGGATGGGGGAAAACCCGCTGATGGTGATGGCGCCCGGCGTGTCATCCACGATGATCTCCGTGCCGGTCTCCATCTCGATCGCCTTGATGTTGCGGCCCTCTTTCCCGATGATGCGCCCCTTCATCTCGTCCGACGGGAGTTCCACGTGCGACGTGGTGGTCTCGACGCACTGGCTCGACGCGAAGCGGGTGATAGCGAGCGACAGGAGCTTGCGCGACTGCTTCTCGACCTCCTCCTCTTCCGTCTGCTCGAGCTTGCGCAGGCGCGACATGAGCGCCTCCTGCGACGTCTTCTCCACCTCGGTCATGAGCCGTGCCTCCGCGTCCTCGCGCGACAGCCCGGCGATCTCCTGCAGCTTCGCGACCTGCTCCTCGCGAATCTGCGCGATTTGCGCCTTGGTGTCGTCCACCTGCTTCATGCGTTCCTCGAGCTTGGTCTTCTTGTCCTCGACCTCGATGAGCTTGCTGTCGAACATGCTCTCGCGCTTCTCCAGGCGGCGCTGCATCTCGGTGATCTCCTGGCGGCGGGACTGCTCGTCGCGCTTGGATTCCTCGATGATCTTCAGCGACCGGTCCTTCGCCTCGAGCAGGAGCTCCTGCTGCTTGTTCTTCGCCTCCGTCAGCGTCTCCTGCGCCTTTTCCTTCGCCTCCGTGAGGATCTTTTCCGCCCGGCCCTCGGCGTCGGCGACGTTACGCGCCGCGACCTGCTTGCGGACCACGTAGCCGGCGGCCGCGCCCGCGGCAAGGGCAAGGATGCCAATGATGAGTGAGTACATAAAACTTCTCGAGAGGGGACTCCGAGAGTTGCGTACGGCCGCGTTTTTCCGGTTGCATTAAATCAGCTGTCCCGGCTGGGAAAGTGATTGAACGAAGGAAAAAGGCGAATTCAAGCGAAAATTCATAGGGACCGCCTGCAACCGTAGCACCTCTGAAGGACCCGTGACTTACGTTTGCACTGTAGCAGAGGCGGAAAGGCGTGACAAGACGGCGTCGACGGGAAGAAGATGGTCTGACAGGAAAGACGGGTCAGACAGGTTTGACAGGATGCTTGCCTCTTCGACACGGAAGGGACCGACAGCGGTGCGGCGCAGCTCCTCGACGTATCCGCCGGTGCCAAGCGCCGCGCCCAGGTCGCGCGCGAGGGAGCGGATATACGTCCCCGTCGAACACCGGATGCGAACGTCGACGGACTGTTTCCCCTCCGAACCTGCGGCCCTCCGAACCTGCGGCCCTCCCGTAAGCTCGAACGCGTAAATCGTGACGGGACGCGGCTTGCGTTCGACCTCCTTGCCCGCGCGTGCGAGCTCGTACATCTTCTTGCCTCCGACCTTGATGGCGGAATACGCGGGCGGGATCTGCTCGATGTGGCCGGTGAGGTTCTTGATTTCCGCCTCGATCGCGTCTTTGTTCACAGGGACTTTAGTCCCGTCGCGCTCGACGCCACTAAAGTGGCTTTGAATGTTTCCCGTCCGGTCGTCCGTGTCGCTCGTGCCGCCGAGCATGAAGGTTGCCTCATATTCCTTGTCGAGGCCGACCAGCTTCGGGAACTCGCGCGTGGCCACGCGGCCGACGCCGACCACAAGCAGCCCGGTCGCGAACGGGTCGAGCGTTCCGGCGTGCCCGACGCGTTTTTCGCCGGTGAGCCGCCGCACGCGGTTCACGACGTCGTGCGAGGTCATTCCATCCGGTTTGTCGATCAGAAGAAAGCCGTGCATACGTTTTGAGGGCATGGTATCATATTCGCAACAAGTAACTCCTACCGTGTGAAGAAATCCGCGCACAAACCGAAGGTACTCCTGGTCGAGGACGATCCTTTTCTTTACAAAGTGCTCGCGCAGCGGCTCAAGGAGGAGGGGATCGACGTGACGGTCGCCGTCGACGGCGAGGACGCGCTGGTCCAGGCGGCCAAGCTGTCTCCCGCGCTCATGCTGCTCGACCTCATCCTGCCGAAGAAAAGCGGGTTCGAGGTGCTGTCGGAACTGCGCAAGCGCAAGGAATTCGCCAAGCTCCCGGTCGTGGTCCTCTCCAACCTCGGGCAGCAGGAGGACATCGCCCAGATGGAAAAGATGGGCGTGCGCGAATACCTGGTGAAGGCCGATTACTCCCTGACCGAGATGGTCGAGAAGGTGAAGCAGCACGTCGACGCGGTTTCTTCCTAACGCATGGCGCTTTCCGAGCAACAATACCGCCAGCTTCTGGTCGAGTCGGGGCTCGTGAAGGAGGATGACTTCCGGCGCGTCCTCGACGAGGCGAACGCGAGCCAGGGTTCCGTCGAGGACGCGCTCGTTGACCTCGGGTTCTACACCGACGAGCAGGCTGGAAAACTGATGGCGGACGCCTATGGCGTCCGATTTGTCGATCTCGGGCGCGTCACCATCGACCGCGAGGCCGCGCGCGTGGTGCCGGAGATCGTCGCGAAGAAGCAGGGGATGCTCGCGTACGGGTGGAAGGACGGTCGGCTCCAGCTGGCGATGACCGATCCGCTCGACCAGGAACAGATCGGCTACGTGGAAAAGAAGACCGGGATGTCCGCGGACGCGGCGTACACCACGCCGAACGCGCTCGCTCGCGCGCTCAAGTCGTACGCCGAGGACGCGGTGGCGAACATCGTGTCGCTCGCCGAGCGGCTCGAGACGCTGCGCCAGGAGGGCGTGTCGCGCGCGGAAGGCGAGGGCGAGACGCTGGTGGTGAAGGCCGTGGACGCGATGCTCAAGTACGGGTTCGACAACGACGCGTCCGACATCCACGTGGAGCCGCACGAGGTCGGCACGGTGGTGCGGTACCGCGTGGACGGCATCCTGCACGACGTGCTGAAGCTCCCGAAGGCAATGCACGAGCTGATCGTGGCGCGCGTGAAGATCCTGTCGAACATGCGCACGGACGAGCACTTCGCGGCGCAGGACGGGAAGTTCCGCGCGCGGCTCGACGGCAGGCCGCTCGACGTGCGCGTGTCCATCGTGCCGGTGCTGCCGGGGGAGAAGATCGTGATGCGCCTCCTGTCCGAGCGCGGCCGCGCGCTGACCCTGCAGACGCTCGGGCTCGGCAAGGCGGACCTGAAGCGCGTGCGCCAGGCCGCGGACAAGCCGTACGGGATGATCCTCTCCACGGGCCCGACCGGCTCGGGGAAGACCACCACGCTGTACGCGCTCCTGAAGATCCTGAACGGGCGCGACGTGAACATCCAGACCATCGAGGACCCGATCGAGTACGACATCGACGGGGTGAACCAGATCCAGGTGAACGTGCGCACCAACCTCACGTTCGCGGCCGGGCTGCGCTCCATCGTGCGCCAGGACCCGGACATCATCATGGTGGGCGAGATCCGCGACGCGGAGACGGCCGGCATCGCGGTGAACGCGGCCATGACCGGGCACCTCGTGCTCTCGACGCTCCACACCAACGACGCGGCCACCGCGGTCCCGCGCCTGCTCGACATGGAGGTGGAGCCGTTCCTCCTGTCCTCGTCCGTGAACGTCATCGTGGCGCAGCGCCTCGTGCGCCGCGTGTGCGAGAGCTGCATCACGAGCGAGCAGGTCGTCCCGGAAACGCTCGAGGCCGCCATTCCGCCGGACGTGTACAGGCGGTTCGTCAAGGCGAAGCGCCATGTCCGGACGTACCGCGGGAAGGGGTGCAACGTCTGCCACGGGTCCGGATACGCGGGCCGCATCGGACTGTTCGAGGTCCTGACCGTGTCGGACGCGATCCGCGAGCTCGTCATGCGCCGCGCGAACGCGTCGGAGATCACCAGGAAGGCGGTGGAGGAAGGGATGGTCACCATGCTCGAGGACGGGCTCGGGAAGGTGGCGGAGGGCGTGACCACGTTCGACGAGGTGCTGCGCGTCGTGAAGACGTAGCGGCTAAGGGGGAAGGGGGAATATGAAATTCCAGTACGCGGGAAGGGCGCGCGGCGGGAAGACCCGGCGCGGCGTCGTGGAGGCAACCACCCGGGCGGAGGCCGTGCGCGACCTGAAGCGCCGCGGCGTGACCGTCGTGTCGATCGCGGCCGAGACCGGCGCGCGGGAGTTTTCCCTGTTCGGCGTGAGCGCGATCGAGAAGGTGATGCTCACCAAGCACCTGTCGCTGCTGCTGCGCTCCGGCGTGCCGCTCAGCGACGGGCTCGACATCCTCGTGGAGCAGGCGGCCGGCCGGCTGAAGTCCGTGCTCCGGACGGTGCGCGCGGACGTGGAGGCGGGCGAGCGGCTCGGGGACGCGTTCGAGCGGCACCCGCGCGTGTTTTCCAGCTTTTATATCAATATGGTCCGCGCCGGCGAGGCGTCCGGTCGGCTGGTGGAAAACCTGGAGCGCCTCTCGGTCCGGTTCGCGAAGGACTACGAGCTCCGGCAGAAGGCACAGAGCGCGCTTTTGTACCCCGCGCTCGTGCTGGTGCTCACCGGCGGGCTCGGAATGATGGTGTCCCTGTTCGTGCTGCCGCGCCTGATCACGCTGTTCTCGTCGTTTGACCAGGAGCTCCCGTGGACGACCCGCGCGCTGCTCTGGGCCTCGCAGTTTTTGGCGGACAACGGCGTCGCGTTCCTGGTGGCGGTCATCGCGCTCGTCGCGGCGTTCGTCTGGGCCGTCCGGCAGAAGTTCGCCGCGCCGCTCGTGCACCGGGCCTATCTCCATCTCCCGTTCGTGCGCTCCATTTCCCGCGACGTGAACCTCTCCCGCTTCTTCATGGCGCTCGGGTCGCTCCTGCAAAGCGGCGTCCCCATCGACCAGGCCGTGCGCATCTCCTCGGACCTTCTCGGCAACGCGGCCTACCGCCGCGCGCTTGCCGCGGCCGCGGCGCGCATCGACACGGGCGAGCCGCTGTCCGCGATCCTCGCCGACCACCCGCTGTTCCCGGCGTTCGCCACGCGCATGATCGCGGTCGGGGAGCAGACCGGGACGCTCGAGGACGTGCTCGCGTACCTCGCCGAGTTTTATGAGAACGAGCTCGACCTCACGCTCAAGAACCTGTCCGTCATCATCGAGCCGGCGCTTATCATCTTCATCGGCGTGCTGGTCGCCGCCGTCGCGCTCGCCATCATCTCCCCGATCTACGGGTTCATCGGGGCGGTGGAATAACGGGAAGATATTGGATATTAGATATTGGATATTGGCAGCGCGTTGCCAGTATCTAATATCCAGTATCCAGTATCCAGTATCCCTATGCGTGGTTTCACTCTTCTCGAACTCGTCATCTCCGTCGCCTTCCTGTTGCTTTTGGTTGCCGCGGCCACGCCCGCGTACCGGGAGTTCACCGCCAAGTACCAGCTTGATACGAACGCGCGCGACCTCGAGCAGCTCCTTCGCACCGCGCAGAACCTGTCGATGGCCACGCGCGGCGACGACACGTACGGCGTGCACCTGGTGAGCGGGTCGGGCGGGGCGTTCACGCTGTTCAAGGGGGCGAGCTACGCGGCGCGCGACTCGGCGACGTTCGGGGAGATCTCGTACGCGCTTCCCGGGAGCATCTCGCTCTCCGAGACCGTGACCGGCGACGACGTGGTGTTCGGGAAGGTGGACGGGACCACCGCGGGCGTCGGCGCGGTGACGCTCACGGGACGCTCGGGGACGCGGACCATTACGGTCAACGAGGCGGGATTGGTGACCTTCAACTGACTATGACGCGACGCGCGCCAACCGGGCAGTCCATCGTGGAGGCGATCATGGCGATCGCCATCTTCGCGGTGGGCGGGGCGGCCGTGATCGAGATGACGCTCGGCGCGTTCCGGTCCACGCTCGCGGGAGCGGACCAGCTGCGCGCCTCCGCGTTCGCGACCGAGGCGATGGAGGCGGCCGCGTCCATCCGCAACGCGGCGTGGAGCGAGCTCGCGCCCGGCACGCACGGGCTCACGGACGCGTCCGGCGCCTGGGAGTTTTCCGGCGCGAGCGACGCGGAGGGAAAGTTCACGCGCGCGGTGGTCGTCGAGGAAGTCGACCGCGACGCGTCAAAAATCATCGTCCCGACGGATACGAACGACATCCATTCGCGCAGGGCGACCGTCACGGTCACCTGGCCCATCGACGGCGGGGTGCGCACGGGGACGCTCTCGCAGACGCGGTATTTCACGAATTGGGACAGCTTGGACTGGTTCGAGGACACGAGCTCGGACTGGAGCGACGGGACGTTCAGCCAAACCTCGGTGAGCACGGCCGCGGACGCGGACGGCGCGGTCGCGTTGCAGCAAAGCGCGGCGCTGTGGGCCTGCGCCGAGGTGGAGAGCATCGTCGACAATCCCGGGTCGGCGCCGGCCCAGGACGTGGTGGCGAGCGGCAACTACGTCTACTTCGTCACGAGCAACAATGCGTCCGACGGCGAGTTCGTCGTCGTGGACAAGACCGACCCGACGAACCCGGTCGACGTCGCGAGCGTCGAGATCGGCGCGGACGTATTCGCCATCTCGCTCGTCGGGCAGTACGCGTACCTCGCGACCTCGGACAACGCCGGCGAGTTGCGCGTCATCAACGTCACCACGCCGACGGCCCCGACGAGCGCCGCCACGCTGGACCTTTCCGGGAGCGAGGACGCGTACGACATCGTCTCGTCCGGCTCGCGCGCGTACGTGGTTCGCGCCAACAACGCCGGCGGGTCGGAGTTTTTTACCATCTCGATCACCACGCCGACCGCGCCGGTCGTCCTCGGGTCCGCCGACCTCGGCGCGTCCTCGCGTGGCGTCGCCCTGTCCGGCACCCGCGCGTACGCGGTCACGGACAACACGGCCGGGGAGTTCAAGGTCGTCGACGTTTCCGTGGACGCGACCCCGGCCGTCTCGGGCACGCTCAACCTGCCTCCGGCGACCATCGGGCAGGAACTTGCCGTGGCGGGCGGCTACGCGTACGTGGTGACGGACAACAACAGCTCGGACAGCGAGTTCTTCGTCGTGGACGTCTCGGTGCCGACCGCGCCGACCGTCGCGGGGTCCGTGGACCTCGGGAACGGCGCGCTCACCCTCGCCCTCGACGGGACCAACGCGTTCGTCGGGACCGCGACGGCCAACCAGCGTACCCTCCAGATCGTGGACGCGTCCGACCCGACGGCCCCGACCGTCTCCGTCAACCAGAAGATATCCAAGTTCGCGTACAACGGGTTTTACTGGGACGGCACGCGGCTATACGTGGCAAGCCAGGACAACGACGCGGAGCTGCTGATCCTGAAGACGCTCGGGACGGCGACGTGGGCCTGCCCGGAACAGAAGGCCGAGATCGACCTGGCGGGGAACACCACCGCGCGCGCCGTGTACGTGGTCGGCAGCACCATGTACCTCGGGACGGCGACGAACGCCGGCGGCCCGGAGTTTTTCCTGTACGACGTCACGACCGCGTCGTCGCCGACGCTGATCGGGTCCCTGGAGGTCGGCGCCGACGTCAACGACCTGGTGGTCTCCGGCTCGTTCGCGTACCTCGCGACCTCGGCGAACGCCTCGGAGCTGCGCGTGGTCAGCCTCGCCGTTCCGTCGACGCCCATGTCCGTCGGCGTCTACAACGCCGCGGGAAACACGGACGGCCAGGCGGTGAACATCAGCGGCTCCACGGTCCTGCTCGCGCAAGACGGCACGCTGTACAGCCTGGACGTCACGGTTCCCGCGCTGCCGGCGCTGAACGGCTCCGTGGCGCTCGGCGGGAACGGGTACCGGATCGAGATGTACACGGCGACGTACGCGTACGTGGCCTGCGGGAACAACGCGGCCGAGGTGCAGATCGTCAATTTTTCGACCGCCACGCCGTCGATCGCCGGCGCCATCGACGTCCCCGGGACGTCCGACGGACGCGGGCTGTGGATCAAGGGGACGATCCTGTTCGTGGCGCTCGACAGCGGGACCGGGGACGGGATCTTCGTCTACGATATCTCCTCGCCGACTGCCCCGGTATTCCTCGACTCGCTCTCGCTCGGGCAGTCCTCATACGCGGTGACGGCGGACAATGACGAGGACTTCGCGTTCGGCAGCACGAACAAGAACGGGGAGGAGCTGAAGATCATCGACACCACCACCACGAGCGCCATCCAGCTGAGCGGCGTGCTGAACCTGCTCAACGGGTTCGTGAACGATCTGTATTTCGCGAACGATACCGTGTATATCGCGAACGCGTACAACGGCGGGGAGGCGGTGATCATCGGGAAGCTCTCGGGCGGCGGCGGGGGCGGGGGCGGCACCGCGTACGCGGCGAGCGGGACGTACGAGTCGTCGGCGTTCGACGCGGGGAGTTCCTCCAACTGGAACGCGATCGAATGGTCGGCGGACGTCACGGGCTGTCCGAGCGGCGACATCGAGCTCCAGGAGCGCTCGGCATCGACGAGCGGCGGGCTCGCGGCGGAGGAGTGGGGCGGGCCGGACGGGATCGACGCGGACGAGACGGATTTCCATACGGATGACGTCGGCGAGGTCATCCACGCGGACCTGAACGGCGACCAGTTCTTCCAATATCGCGCGACGCTGACGAGCGACGGGAGCTGCACGCCTCATCTTACGGACATCACGGTCAATTACACCCCACTATGAGGCGACGCGCGCACAACCGGGCCGGGTTCACGCTCGTGGAAATGCTCATGACCGCGACGCTTTTGGTGATCGTCGGCGGGCTGGCGATCGCGTTCTTTCTCTCCACGCTCGAGGCGCGGACCAAGGCGCAGAACCGGATCGAGACGCAGGAGAACGCGCGGCTCGCGCTCAACCGGATGGCCTACGAGATCCGCCGGGCGCGGGGCGTGGAGGCGACCACGGACTTCGGGGTGAACCTCGCGACCGTGTCGGGCTCGACGCTCGACCTCGACATGGCGGACGCGGGCGACGACCCGACCACGTTCGACGTGGTCGGCGGCGTGCTGCGCGTGACGCGCGGCGCGGGGTCGCCGGTCGCGCTCACCACCGACGACCTCATCGTCACCGACCTCACGCTCGCGGACCGCTCGAGCGCGAACGGGCGCAGCGAGAACGTGGCACTGACCCTCACGCTCGAGGACCCGGCCGGCGCGGGCGGCGAATTCGGCGCGTCGGTGACGGTGTCGACCACGGTCGAACTGCGCGGAGAATAATATGAACCACCGCCGACAAAACGGATTCGCCACGCTCGCGACCATGGTCGTCGTCTTTTTCGTGGCGCTTCTGCTCGCGATGGGGATCCAGTTCCTCGGGCTCGGCGAGCTGCAGCACGGGTACACGTCGAACCTGGGCGAGCAGGCGTTCTCAATCGGCGACGGGTGCGTGGACGAGGCGCTGCAACGGCTCCGGTTCTCGCCGTCCTACGCGGGCGGAACCGTGACGCACGGCGACGATGCCTGTACAATAGTGATATCGGGATCCGGGGGAACGCGGCAGGTTGACGTCACCGCGACGGTGAACGGGCTTATCGTGCGCGAGATCCGCGCGCAGGTCGCGCTTACCGCCGCGTCGCCGCGGAACGTCGTGTCCGTGACCAGCTGGGAGGAACTCGTGAATTAAGGTCTTGCAGGAAGGACAGGTCAGACAGGTTTGACAGGAATAACAGGATCCGATGTGTGCATCCTGTCTGACTTGTCTGACCTGTCAAACCTGTCAAACAAATTCAGCATGTCCGCTCTCTTCAAACCAACCATGATCGGCGCGAGCATCTCCGACCGTTCCATCGAACTGGTCGAGCTTCGGCGTGCGGGGAAGGGCTCGGTCGAGATGCGCTCGGTCGCGTCGCGGCCGCTCGAGGCCGGCATCGTCGAGGGAGGGAAGGTGCTCGACGCGGACCGTCTCGGCGCCGCGCTGCGCGAGGCCGCCCGGCTCGCGAAACCGTCCTTCCGTTCAAAGCACGTCACCGTCGCGCTTCCGGATGCCGCGACCTATTTTCACCTGTTCCGGTTTCCGGGGTCGCTGACCGACGCGGAGGCGCGCAGCGCGCTGTCGTTCCAGCTCGAGGAGGTGGTGCCGCTGTCTTCGGACGACCTGGTGGGCGCGTACGTCGTTGCCTCGCGGAGCGCGGAGGAGACGGAGGTGTTCGAGGCGGTCGCGCTGCGGGACACGGTGCGGGCCGCGGGACGGGCGTGCGAGCGCGCCGGGTTTTCGGTGGAACACATCGTGCTCGAGGCCGAGGCGCTCCAGGCGGCGCTGCTCGGGACCGAGCGCGCGGGACGCGCGACGCTCGTCGCGGACATCGGGGCCCGCTCGACGACGCTCGTGGTGCGCGACGAGCTGGGGATGCGCGGGACGTTCACGAAGCCGTTCGCGGGCGAGGTGATGACCGACACGCTCGCGGCCGCGAAGAAGATTCCACGCGACAAGGCCGAGGCGCTGAAGCGTTCCGTCGGGCTCGGCCCGAAGGCAGACGCCGTGACAGAGAAGGCGCTTGGCGCGACCACCTCGCAGATCGCGCGCGAGATGTCGCGCGTCATCGCGTGGTATCGCGGGCTCGAATCGGCGCGGGCGCTCGACGAGGTGGTGCTCACCGGCGGCTCGGCCGAGATGCCGGGCATCGCGGAGGACATCGCGGGTCGGCTCGGCGCGTCCGGATGGAAGGGAAAGGTACGCGTCGGCGACTCGCTCGCGCGGCTGAACGACTCCGCGCTCGGGCGCGCCATGGCGCGCGGCAGGGCGCG
>CAYRYG010000042.1:0-11452 GCA_964428465.1 uncultured Gammaproteobacteria bacterium | reverse complement strand
CGAACGTGCGACCCTCAGCTCCGCAAGCTGATGCTCTATCCAACTGAGCTACGGGTGCAAAAGCTCACAGTTTATACACCCGCTTGACGGTTTCCGTCAAGGTCTCGCTGGTACGGTCCAGATTTTCCAGACAGAACGGCAACAGCTCCTTGCGCACCGCGTTCGGGTCCGTGTCCTCGAGCGGGATGGCGAGCATCGGCTGCCAGAATTGGCGGAACGTCAGGTAGAGGATCTTCACCTCCGGCGGCTCGTAGGCGAAGGAAAAGTCACGGATGGACCGAAAGTCGTAATACGAGTCCCCGACCACGAGGCCGGTGGTGGTGACCGCGACCATGACGCGGTCCGGCTGCTTGAAGTCCGAGATAAGCGTGATCACGCCGACCATCAGGATGATCACCGCGAACAGGAAGTTCGCGCTCGCGATCGAGTAGATGATGAGCACGACGCCGACGAGACCGGCGACCAAATACCAGTTGCGCGAGCGTGTCTGGCGCGGGTACTCGTCGATCTCCCAGGCGACCAGGGCACGTCCGGGCCCGGTCAGTGTCGTTTGTGATGCGTCCTCCATAGGATATTGGTTCGTGGCGGAGACGGAAGGATTCGAACCTTCGAGACCTTTCGGTCTGCTGGTTTTCAAGACCAGTGCCTTCAACCGCTCGGCCACGTCTCCCTGTATGTTTGTGGTCGCAGACCATGAGCGGATGGACTGCACATCCGGCCGCCCTTCGACTTCGCTCAGGGCATTCGACTGCCTCTGAATGCGCCACAACGGCAGTCGAATGGCGGAGAGGGAGGGATTCGAACCCTCGCTCGGGTTTCCCCGACTAACGATTTAGCAAACCGTCCCCTTCAGCCTCTTGGGTACCTCTCCGTGGTGCGGTCAGGATACGCGACCGGCGGGATAAAATCAAGGGTGCGAGCCGCGGGCGACGGCGAACCCCCAGACCACCTCGGCCCCGGCCTCCTTGAGGGCCCGGGCCGCCGCGTCCATGGTCGCGCCGCTCGTGCAGACATCATCGCACAAAATGACCTTTCGGGGAACGTCCCCGGCGGCCGCGAACGCCCCGTCGAGGTCGCCGACCATGCGCTCCAGGGCCGACCGCCGCGCCTGGGACGCGGTCGCCTCAGTGCGCGCGGGCAGGGTGCGCCGCGGCATCCCGAGCGCGGCCGCCAGCGAGCGTGCCACCTCCTCCGCCTGGTCGAACCCGCGGTGCCTCCGGCGCGAGGCGTGCAGCGGCAGGTGCGTCACGGTGGCGCCGGACGGGAACGCGAGCATGTCCCGCGCGGCCGCCGCCTGCCGGATCCACAGGTCCACCGCGCGGCCCATCTCCGGGTCGCCATGGTACTTCCACGCGGTCAGCGCCTCGCGCACCACCGCGTTGCCGTACGGCGCGACCGCGGTGAGCCCGTCGAGGTACGTCTCCTCGCGGCAGTCCGCGCACGCGCGCCACGAGCCCGTCGTCTCGCAGAACGGGCACCGGGCCACGGGCGGCAGCGGCGCGAACGAGGCCGCGCACCCGTCGCACCACGCCGTCCCCTCCGCGCCGCAGCGCAAACAGAAACGCGGGAACACGAGGTCGAGCGACCTTACCGCCAGGTTGCCGAGGAAACCTTCCATGTGCCGTTTTCCATCACGAACGCGAGTCGCAGGTCCTGGTAGCGCACCGTGATGTTCTGGATGTCGCCCTTCGCCTCCTCGCGCTGGGTGGTGACGGTCACGGTCGCCGTCCCTTCCGTCTCGTCGACCGCGTCGACCGACACGGAAATCACGCGCGTGGTGACGCCGTAGTACTCCGCCGCGGGCGTGGCGCCCTCGATGAACGCCTCGGTCTCGGCCGCGAGCGACGCGCTCATGAGTGGGAGGACGTCGCGCAGGTTCGCGAACTCGGCCTCGGTGGAATAGCTCCCGTAGCGCTCGGCGAACGTCTTCGAGGCGGACTGGAGGGAGGCGGTGTCGGCGCGCTCCTCCTGTTCCCGTTGCTCGCGAATCTCGGAGGCGGACTCCGTGTCCGTCGCCGGCAGCGTGGTCGTCGGCGCGGGCGGGGTCACCACCGGCGCGACCGGCTCGGGCCGCAGGAACCACCACAGCAGGAACGCCAGCAGCAACAGCAGCAGGACCAGGATGGCGACGAGCAGGTTGCGGCGCGTCTTCGGGGACATCATATTGGGAGGAATCAGGGATCAGGATTCAGGGATCAGGAGGACATGGATGACTTGATGCGGTCGGCCTCGGCCTTTCCCGCGCCCTCCTGCGCGAGCAGCGCGGCCGCGGCGTCCGCGGCGGCCTTCTCGGCGGGCGACGGTTCCTCCTCGAGCGGCGACGTGGCCTCCGCCTCGCCTCCCGGCACGCCGGACGGCGCGGTCAGCGGCGCCGCGGGCGGCTTCTCGCGCTCGCCGCGCTCCTTCGAAAGCTGTTCCTCGAACTCCTTCTTCGCCCGCTCGATCTCGAGCAGCTGCTGCGGGTTGGTGGTGACGATCTGGTCCTCGGTGTACGACGCCACCACCTTGATGGCCGCGTGCTTCTGCCCCGCGAAGAAGATCCCTTCCCCGACGCCGGACTCGAGCAGCAGGAACTTCTCGCCGTCGGTGAGGTTGAACGTCTTCTGGATGAGGTCCACCGCGCTCGGCGACTGCTTCATGAGGAGCTGCAGCGACGAGTTGTTGACGATGGCCTGCCCGTACGGCGAGCGCAGGAAGTCGTTCACGTCCTGCGTGATGGTGGTGATGCCGAGGTAATACTTGCGGCAGCGCTTCACGAGCGCGAACACGAAGCGCGCGGAGTCCTCGTACTGCATGAGCCACCACGCCTCGTCGATCACCAGGATGCGCTTCTTGCGCACCGAGCGCACCACGTTCCAGATGTAGTTGACGATGGTGTAGATGGCGGTCGGGCGCAGCTCGTCCTCGAGGTCGCGCACGGAAAAGATGACCAGCTGGTTGTCCATCTCCACGTTGGTCGGCTGGTTCAGGAGGCCGGAGAACGTCCCCTCGGTGTACTTGCGCAGGCGGGCCACGAGCTCCTCCGCGCCCTCCATCCCCTCGAGCACGTCCTGGAAGTCGGTGAGCACCGGCGCCTCCACCGTGGCGAGGTCGATGGTCTCGGGGGTGATGTCCTTCTTGGCGTACGCCTCGATGAGCGCGCGGTCGAGCACGGAGTCCTCCTCCGGCGTGAACCCGATCGCCCCGCCCGCGAGGATCGGCTTCCCGATCATGATGCGCAGCAGGCCCTTCAGCGTGATGACGGCCGAGCGGATGATGTCCTCGACCTTGGTCCCCTCGCCCACCGCGCGCGGCAGGTCGAACGGGTTCACCTTCGCGGCCGAGGCGAGCGACACGTTGATGTACGTCCCGCCGACCGCGTCGGACAGGTGCTTGTACTCCATTTCCGGGTCGATGACGATCACGTCCGTGCCCATCATGAGCGCGCGCAGGATCTCAAGCTTGATGGCGTACGACTTCCCGGCGCCGGAGGTGGCGAACACCACGGAGTTGGCGTTCTGCAGCGAGAAGCGGTCGAACAGGATGAGCGAGTTGTTGTGGCGGTTGATGCCGTACAGGATGCCGCCGTCGCTGGTCAGGTCCGAGGAAATGAACGGGAACGACGCCGCGATCGGCGACGTGTTCATGTTGTAGGTGATCTGCAGCTCGTCGTTGCCGAGCGGAAGCGTGGAGTTGAACCCCTGCTCCGCCTGGTAGAACCCGGCCTTGGTGTAGATGAGCTTCGACCCGAAGATCGCCTCGATCTCCTGGGTGGTCTTCTCGAGCTCGTCCTCGGTCTTGCAGTAGACGGTGACGTAGAACGCGAACTGGAAGAAGTGCTCGATCCCCTGGGTGAGCGCGTCGCGCAGCGCCTCGATGTCGCGCAGCGCGGTTTCCTTGATCGGGTCGCGCGGCGCGCCCTTGTCCGCGTCAGACAGGATGCCGGCGCTCATGATGCCCACGCGCTTCTGGAGCTGCTTCAGGATGACGTTCGACGGCAGCGGGTAGAAGTACATCGCAACGTCGAGGGTCTTGTTGAGGTTGATGACCGGCGCGGACCAGCCGAGGCCGATGTGGCGCGGGTAGGTGATGACGAACAGCGTGCGCGCGTACACGCCCGAGATGCGAAGATAGGTCGGGTTCACCTCGAACGCGGCCGGGGAGATGACGTCGCGCACCGTGACCACGCCCTTGCGGTAGATGCGTTCTTCCTCAAGCGCAAGACGCTCCGCGGCGACGCGGGCCTCCTCGGGCTTCTTCGGCTTCGCCGCCTCGGGCGGCGGCGCCGGCGACGCCTTCCCTAGTTGTCGGATCTCAATGGCCATACGCTGTGGAATCCTATGGGGAAATTACGGATTTGGCTTACGGATATACGGATATCTGTACATCCGTAAACAGAATCCGTAATTTCCCCATCGCCTTTCCAATCTCAATCCTCAATTCTAATCTTTCCCAACTCCCCCAACCGCTCTCCCTCGAACACGTCCGGGTTGTACGCGTTGTAATACAGCTCGATGAGCCCCTGGGTGTCGAGGCGCGCGGTCTGCAGGCCCATAGAGGCGAGGTTGCCGCCGGCGAGCTCGGTGCGGCGCGAGAGCTGCTCGCGGCGGTCGGCGAGCTGCTTGTCGTTCAGCTTGGCCGCGGCCACCGGGGAGAGCACCAGCTGCAGGCGCTGCCAGAACCCGCGCTTCTTGTTGGTCAGCGGGTCGTACGGGATGATGACGTAAAAGCGCTTCTGCATGATCTGCCCGAGCTCCACGAGCTCGTTGACGAACGTCCGGTAGTCCGCGATCTGCGCGCGCAGCAGGTCATTGCCCGTCTTCTTCTCCTGCTCGGCGAGCGAGGTGATGTACGCGTCGATGTTCATGCGGCGCGACTGGATGACGATCTGGATCGGATAGTCGAGCCCGTTCAGAAACGTGACGTACGACTGGATGATCGCCTCCTGTTCGGCCTCGGACTTGAGCGCGAAGTTGATGCTCGAAACCAGCAGCGCGGACCGGACCGTCCCGTCGTTCATGATGACCATGTCGTCGCGGATCTCGGCGATATCCAAATACCGCTGCGTGGCCGGACCCGGCTTCGGTTTTGCCATCCTGTTCTTCTCGGGCATAGGTGGAATCCTATGGGGAAATTACAGATTTTGTTTACGGATATACTGATATCTGTACATCCGTAAGCCAAATCTGTAATTTCCCCCTCGTCACTTCATTCCTCTGGTTTATAGACGCCACCCGTGTTCACGACCAACGACAGCTCCTGCAGCCGCGAGGACGAGGCCGGCGCCTTGCGCGCCGCGGGCGGCGGCGGGGGCGGCGTTTCCTTCGTCATGTGCGCGCGGACCTCCGCGTCGTTGAGCGCCTTGTCCCACACGCGCAGCTTCGGCTTCTTCAGGCTTTGGGTGAGGTTCAGCAGGAACAGGTGGAACGCCTGGCCGTTCACGCGCACGAACGCGAGGATCACGCCGAAGGCGAAGAACGGGAGCCCGACGACCAGGAACCACACGAACGGCATGAGCCGCCACATGATCGCCTCGGTCATGAACATGAGCAGCAGGATCACAAACTGCCGGCCGGTGAGCGGCCCCATGATCTTGTCCTCGGCGTCAATGAATTGCGGGACGACGAATTGTTCCATGGGGGTATCCGGTATTCAGTATCCGGTATTCAGTATAGCGCAAAATGACCGGTCCTTCTAATAGTTGGCCGATTCTGCCGATCCGATAATGCCATAAAGCATCTTGCGAACTGACACGGTGATCGGCTGAAGCTGCAAATATGCCGTCCGTTCAAGAAAATGTAGGTCGCGCGCAATGATAAGCTGACACTGCAACTCCGCGAGAGACCCAACAGACATCATGTAAAACCTCACCTTGTCGTCCCTGGAACGCCGCGAAAAACCCTCTGCAATATTCGAAGCCACCGAAACGGCAGCACGACGAAGCTGAGAGACTAGCCCGTATATTTCGTAACGCGGAAAGGACTCGGTAAATCGATACGTCAATAACGCGAGACGGTGCGCCTGTTTCCAAACTTCCAGGTCAGCAAATTCCCGAACCTTCCCGTCCATACTGAATACTGAATACCGGATACTGAATACACTAGAACCTCAAAATCCCATTCAATTCCACAATCGCCCCCAACTCAACATCCGTCGGAACGTCCTCCCCCGCGGCTCGCTTTTCGGCCAGAATCTGGGCGATTCCCTTCCCGGCGATCAGCGCCTCGCGCGAGAGGGCCACGTACATCTGGCTAAGCGGCGACTCGCGCCACGCACGGACGGCCGCGATGCGCCGGTCATATCCCTCCTGGGACACGAGTTCCACCTTGTCATGGATCTTCTGGGTGGACTGCTTCGCCTCCTTCGACAGCCGGCGGAAATCCGTCAGCGTGAGAAGCCGGAGTTCCTCGATGGGACCCGCGAGCTTGCGCTCGAACCGGATGTCCTCCACCTTCGGGCGGCCGGACGGCGCGGTCGGGATGGACGCCTCGGACAGCACCGGACGCACGGCTGGCTCCGGCGCCTTCGCGGCCTCAATCGCGGAGCGCACCTTCGCCGTGTCGATCTGCTGCTCGCGCTGCTCTACGGCCTGGGCGGTTGGAACCGACGTCGGACGCGACGGAGTGGGCGCGACCAGCTCGGTCGGCGCCTTCCCCGTGATCTCGGCGTACCGCTTGGCCATCACCTGCGCCTCCTGCGCCGCAACACCTTCCGCCTCCTGCGCCCTCTGCGCCTTCTGCGCCACATGTGCCTCCTTCTTCCCCGCCATCTCGATCGCGAGCGCCTTGTGGTGCATCGCGTCCATCTCCTCGACCATTTCCATCACCGCGACCAGCTGCGCCCCGGCAAGCCCGACGCCGCCCTGGTCCGTGGCCGCCTCGAGCTTGGCGCGCGTCTCGAACCCGTCGCGCACGTCGCGCAGGCGGGCGTCGATGATGTGCTCGAACCGCGTCTTGAGCTCGCCGGTCGCGAACGACAATTTCGCGTCCGCGGCGATCTTCTCGGCCGCGGCCTTGGTATCCGTGATGAGCGTCGGCTGCTCGATCACCGCGCGCTTCGTCTCCGCGATCTGCTTGATCTCCTCCTCGTCGGCCTTCGTGAACTCGTCCGCCTTGGCACCCCCCTCATCATTCCCAGGAACTTTTCCGGCGGAAATCCCGTCGGGTAACGTATTCCCAGCCACTTTAGTGGCGTCGGGTAACCTGTTCGGCTCGCCCAATTCCGACGCGACCAGCTCCAGCACATCCCCCGCCGCCTGCTCCCCCATCTCAAGCCCGCCGGTCTTCACCGGCCGCATGAGCACGGCCACGGCCTGCTCCCTCGTCCGCACGCCGTCGCGATACGACGCCACGATCAACTCCAGCCGATGCTGCAGCACGGGATCCGAAAACACGGCCCCGGTGTCCGTCAACGCGCGCTGCACGGACGATTCCACGGGCGCCTCATGCGCCGCCTCCGATTTGATCCGCGTAATCCCGTTCAACACGGTCGGATCCGCACCCCATTCGCGCAATGTTGATTCGACGTCCAACCCGATCATCTCAGACACGGGCAACAATCGATGGATCGCCAAGTCCGAGGAAAATGATCGGGCGGCCTCTTTGTCAATCGCAAATAGCTCGCCCAATTTGGACGGAAGATCCCCCACGCCGATTGACCCGGTGGCGACGTTCCGGACAAGGGCGATCACGTCGGATACTTTTTTCGCGTGCTCAGGCCCCGCGTATTTCTGCACCAGTCCGCTCACGAATGTCACCGCGTCAAAGTCGCCCAAAAAACTCCGCGCTTCGACCGGAAGGTCGCTATATTTTTTTCCTCCCAGTGCGTCCATACCGTAGCGTTAGTGCAACCGACGGCGCGACCGCAGCCTCGTGATATCGTCCGTAACCCGATCAAGCGCGCGCCTGTCTTCCGCGGTTGGCCTTGGAAGCCCGCTCAGGCGCGTTTGTTCGGCGGCCAGGTCTGTCAGATGGCCCATGATCTCAGCCACCATGTTGGCGTTCCCACCGCGGACCGCCTCCAGTTCCGTCGCCAGGGCGGCACGCTGGCTCGCGAACATCGCCTCGCGCGCCGTATCGCCGGACCTGCGGGCCTCGGCTTCCTCCCGTCCGAAGCTCTCGAACACATTCGAAAGCACGGAGGCGTCCATTTCGCGCTTCCCATCCGCGTCCGAAACCATATACTGGTCCACCAAATTCTCAAGGACGTGTTTATCGTTATACGCGTCCGCGATCGCCGAGCTCATGTCGCCGGTCAGATCGGCGGTCGCCACGTTCTTCGCCGCAAAGACGTCGTTCTTCACCGCCTTCTTCGTTTTCGCGCGGTCGACCCCCGTGATCGCCCCGCCCGTATATGTGGCGCCAAAGGCACGGGTGTTCACCTCCTGCCGAAGCGCGGCGTTCGAATTCATGCGCTCGCGGGTACCGACGCTCCGATGCGACGCTACCGCCTTCGCCGCCGAATCCGGTCGTCCGGTCACGGTCGCGTGGCGTCGGACAAGCGACTCGCTCGCGTGGGCGGCGATCTCCTCGTCCGGCACCATCGCCAAAGTCAGGTTGCCCATCCCCTCGTAGACGCCCGTCATGCCGTTCTCCCACGCGCGAACCTGCTTGGCATTTCCATGGCGCTGATCCAAAAACTCAAGACCGGAAAGGTTATCCGACCCTGCCGCGTTTCGAACGGACGTTTTGAACGTACTAAGCTGCGCCCGGAATGCGGCGTTCCCCTTAAGCCTCGCCAACGCGGACGGATCGAGCTTTTTCAAGTCGTCTTCGGTATTAATCCCGACGAAATTACCCGTCAAGTCCGGACGCCCTGCCTCAAATTCGTCAATCGCCTCATAATCCTTCGTTCCCTTCAGCTGACGCTTCAGTTCCGGAAGCTGTTCGCGCGTCAGCGTCCCAAGAACCCCGGCCGCGTCCAATTTTTCACGCATCTTTTGGTTCTTGAGGGCCTCAGCCAGCAATCCCATGTTTTCCGCGTTTTCAAATTGGTGCTTGTCGCCATTGGCCAACCGAATAAGCGTATCAACCTTCGTCTCAGAACTTGCCCCCTTGTATTTCTCCTCCGCCTTCTTCTTCATGGTCTCGGCCAATTCCGCCTGTCGCTCGTCGGCGCCCATCGCCATAGACCGAGATACGCCGGAAAGCGCGCCTGGCATTCTCTTGCTTCCCTTACGCAACAGGTCTGCTCGCGCGGCCTGGCCCGCCCTCGTCGGGGCGATCGCCTGCATTCGATCCTTCCAACCCACCCCCTGGGCGCCAACCGTCGTCGCAAGACCAGCCGCCAACGCGCCCGTCCCGACCGCGAGGCCCTTGCCGCCCGCGTAGCCGGCCGCGAGGCCTTTGCCGCCGTACTTGCGGGCGGCGCCGCCGACGTAGCTGCCGATCTTGCCCGGCACGCCCTTTCCGGCCGAAAGCATGGCCTGGAATCCCGGGCCCTTCACGCCGCTGCAAATCTTGCTGGCCGCGTCAAAGCCGACCATGAGCATGGCCATGCCCACCACGAAGCTCGTGAGGCGCTGCCATTCGAAGATCTTGTTCACGAAACCGGACGCGTTCGAGTTCAGGTCGCCGGCCGGCGCGACGGAGGACAGTCCCGGGTCATTCGCCGCGATGAAGCCGGAACCGGCCACGGCAAGCGTCAGCCACAGGAAAAAGGTAATGACCGGGCCGATGGCCGTGTAACAGACGAAATTCTTCCACCACTCGCCGTACGCGTCGCTCTTGAACACGCTCTGCCCGCCCATGAACCACGCCAGCGGGGCGAGGACGATGAGGATCCAAAGCATGACCACGCGGTAGATGAGGATGAACAGCAGCATGACCACCACCGCGAGCACCCACACCATCATGAGCACGGCGGCGACGGACGCGGCAAACCAGTCGAACGCGCTTCCGCCTGGGCCGGTGCCGGACGCGGAAGCCTTGATCGCCGCGGCGTTCTCGGACAGCGAGAACATGTCGCCGAGCCCGAGCAGCTGGATGAAGTTGCCGCCCGCGATGTCCTTGAGCGCGTTGGCGAAGGTGATCATCACCACCTGCGCGAAGTCGATCATGAGGCCGCAGAGGGTCTTCGAGAAGTTGATGACGAGCGCGAAGATCATGAGCTTCGGCACCTGCTGCTTCCACTGGAAGCGCGAGTGCCCGAAGATCGTCCCCATGGCGATGACGATGAGCACCACCACGAAGAACATGTTGACCACGTCGCGCGTGATGGCCCATCCGGCGACGACCACCGGGGAGGTCGTGAACCCCTGGTACTGCATCACCGGGATCACGACGTCGAGCACGGCGATGACGAGCAGGCCGATCACCTCGACGAGCGCCATGGCGATCGCGGCAAACCAGGACAGGATCTTGTCGAGCGGGCCGAGGTTCGCGTTCGCGGCAAGCGCCGGGTGTGCCGCGACCAAGGTGACCACCAGGGCCAAAACGCCAATCAGCCCGAAACGGAAAGAGTTCCGCCGGGTCATCTCGGCAAGACGATCCACAAGCTTGCGCATAGGTAGCGCAATTATAACACAAGGGCTACGAACAACGAATAGAATGCGAAACTACGAAGGGACGCGGGCGAATTTACGAATCGAATGCGAATTGTACGAATGGTGCCGGGTTTATTTTGGGGAAAGGACGCGCGAGGTTACTACTGCGTCTGACATGAACCTCGCCAAAATTCCCAACCGGACATTCAAGGCCGTTACGTACCGTCGCACTTGGTAAAATTCCTGGGGACGGAAACGAGCGCCCGCCTTCAATTCGAGCACGACCGAGCCAGCGATCAAAAAATCCGCCTTGTCCGCCCCAATCTCAACTCCGTCACAAACAATTGGAACCCGCGCTTGTTCGACGAACGGGATCCCCTGCTTCGACAACTGCAGCGCAACGGCCCGCTGATACACCGACTCAACCTTCCCGCCGCCGATCTGGTTGTGAACTTGGAAACAACACCCAACGATCTGATAGCTAAGTTCCGGCAAAACGATATCATGGCGAACAAGCCCCATATTCGTATTCTTCGTATAGATTCGTAAATTCGCCCGCGTCCCTTCGTAGTTTCGTGCGAAATTCGTTTTTCGTAGACATTTTCGTGGGCAAAAAGAGCCCGGACCAGCGTGGTCCGGGCAAGAAGCGCTACGCGCCGTCCCCGTTCGCGAACAGGCCGCTGCTCGTGACGGAGAACGCCACCAGGTAGTCCCAGCCGCCCTGGAAGGCGCAGAACTGCAGGGCGGCGTCGGAGCCGCCGGTGCAGAAGTCGTAGTTGTCCCACCAGTCGCCGGTGTCCGCGTAGCTCGACGCCGCGCCGCCCGAGGAGTCGAGCGAGGAGACGAGCGTCGCCTCGTAGTCGTCCAGGTCGAGCGCCGAGGTGTCGAGGCAGTACGCGCCGCCGGACTCGGACAGGCGGAAGTCCTCCTGGAAGGTGAAGTCGAGTGCGAACGTGCGCCCGCCGTAGCCCACCATGTAGGCATCCGCGG
>CAYRYG010000041.1:0-11564 GCA_964428465.1 uncultured Gammaproteobacteria bacterium | reverse complement strand
ACGAGCGATGAACAAGCGCTTGGCGTAGCGTGTCTTTGTTGAGAAACGTCACGCCAAGGGCCTGTTCGAGGGATTCGATGGGGGGCATAGTTTGGGCGCATGGGGCGCATGGGGCGAAGAGGGATGTTATTCCTTTGGGCCTTCTGCGCCCTCTGGACCCTCTGCCGCCGCCTGCGCCTTTTTGTTCTCCTTGGGCGGCTGCTTGTCCACTTCCTTGATTTCCCCCTTCGCGAGCATGTCCTTGTAGACGGCGCCGAGGACGCCGTTCACGAAGCGGCCCGACGCCTCCCCGCCGAACGACTTCGCGAGCTCGATCGCCTCGTTGATCGCCACCTTGCTCGGCACGGCCTGCGAGAACTTCAGCTCGTAGCAGCCGAGCCTGAGGATGTTGCGGTCCACGATGGTGATGGTCTCAAGCGGCCAGTCCGGCGCGAAGTGCGTGATGATCTCGTCGATCTCCTTGCGGTTCTTGAGCGTGCCGTCCACCAGCTCCTGCACGAACCCGCCGTCGTCGAAATCCGGGGCGAACTCGGCGCGGTTGAACTTGATGACCTCCGGAAGCCGGGCATCGTCCTGTCCCAAGAAATCCCACTGGTACAGGGACTGCATGGCGATGGTACGGGCAAGATGGCGGTTGGACATAAGGGAAAGGGCGATGGGGTTCAGTATTCGGTATTCAGTATACAGTATATGTCATACCAGATACCAGATACTGAATACTGAATACCGAATACTGATACCAAAAGACGCAGCTTTCGCTACGCCTTTTCTTCGTCCTTGTGGTCGTGGCCCTCGTGGTCGTGCTTGGCCTTGGCCGGCTTTTTGGCGGTGACGCGCTTGACCAGGCGGGCGGCGGCGCGGGTGGTGTCCACCACCGTGCGGCCGCGATAAAACCCGCAGTTCTTGCAGGCGCGATGCGGAAGCACCGGGGCCTTGCACTTCGGGCACACGGACGAGGCCGACTTCGCGAGCGCAAAATGCGAGGCGCGGCGGCGCTTGTGGGAAGATGTACGGCGATGTCCAGGCAAACCCATATCGGTGGGAATCGAAATTAGTACGGCGGGACTATACCAAAACCCCAAAAAACGGTCAAGGTCGTGTTGACAGCCCGGCCGAGACATGGTTTCCTTTGCGCACAACCAGCCGCCCTTTCCCCTTCCTCCATCCTCATCAGAGGACACACCCCCGCCGGAGTTGCAACCCATGGTTGTCAGGAGACCCAAATGGAACTCGCTACCATCGACTGGAAGCGGGTCCGACGGGCCCTGCTCCAGCAGTCGCGCGCCTGCGCGATTCCCGACCAGAAGGTCGAGGAGACGCTCGCCCTGCTCCCCACGCTCATCGAGATGTGCGGGGACTACTCGCGCAGCCGCAAGGTCGCCGAGCGTCTCGGGTCGCTGCTCATGCGGACGGACGTCCCCGAGATCATCGTCCCGACCTGTCCCGCGTACCCGAATCGCTCGGGCCGCTACCACCGGGTGGGGACGCTCGGGAGCGGCGTGTCGCTGCTCACCCGGCTCCACCTGCCGTTCCTCGAACGCCTCGCGACGCTGATGCCGACCGCCCGGGTCACCATCCTCGTCGCGGACTTCGAGGCCGAGGACCGCGTGCTCCGGCGAGCCACCGGGCTCACCCGTGACGCGTTCGTCGACCGGGTGCGCAAGACGGCCGCCGCCACGCACGCGCTCGTGAGGCCGTTCGGCTGGAACGCCCGGCTGTTCTCGGAGTTCATGCCGTCGTTCCTCGAGGCGCGCGACGAGGCCGCGCAGTGGATCCGGTCGGTCGCGTCCTTCGAGCCACAGCTGCGCGCGGACACGCTCGCGCGCCGCGGCTTCTACCGTCTGTACTATCCGAACGGCTCGTTCCATCGGATGCTCGGCCGCACCGTCAAGGCGGCGGCGGAGTACACGGTGCTCGGGACGGAAGCCGCGGGGCGCGGGCTCATCATCGTCAACCACACGACGACGAGCCTCGCGTGGTACCTCCGCACGGAAGCCGCCTTCCTGCAGAACCCCATCCGCACGTATTAGTCGGAGACGCCGTCTCCGACCTTTTTTATTCCCCGGGAAACACGCGCTCGCAGAACCCGTCAAAATGCGCGAGCATCCATTCGACGCGGCGCGCGTGGCGCTCGTACAGGTCGAGCTGGCTGTCGATCTCGTAAATGAGAAACCGCGACTCGATCCAATCCATGTGGAGAAGCTGGGTGCGGTACATGCGGACCCCTTCCGAAAAATGCTCGAACGACAGCGGGGCCTGGCGCAGGTAGGCGGACAGGAACGCGCGGCCAAGGTCAAAATTCCGCTCGGCGAACCCGTCGTCGAAGCAGTTGATGAACAGGCTCCGCCCCAGCTCGTAGGCGCTCGGGCCGATGCATGCCTTCTCGAGGTCGTAGACGTCCGTGATCTCCTTCCGCGCGTTGACGAACAGGTTGTTGTAGATGAAGTCGCCGTGCAGGAGGCAGTCGTACGGGGCGCGGACCCGGTACGCCAGCATCGTGTTCGTCTTCACGAACTCCGCCTTCTGCCGGAGGATGTCGGCCATGCGCCGCTCCAGGCCCGAAAGCGGCTCCCGGCGCTTCAGCTCCTGCTCGATCTCGACGTACTCCATCATGAACTTCCGGCGGTCCCAAAGCTGGAGCGGCTGGAAGTGCCGGTCCTCGAACGCGCGTCCGGCCGCGTGGAACCTGCCGAGCAGGTCGCCGAGCTCGCCCGCGAACGGGACGTCGATGTCCGAAAACGCCGGGGTCCGCCGGTCCGTGATGAACGGGAACACCGAGAGCCAGTGGCCGTTCAGCCAAAACGCCGAGCGGCCGAAGCGGTCGCGGACCGGCAGGAGCACCGGGAGGCCGCGGGAGGCGAAAAATTCCTCGGCGTGCTTGATCTCGTGCACGATCGTGCTGATCTTGTTCCGGTATTGCTTGAGGAAAAACGTCCCGCGCTCGGTCTCGAGCCGGTAGTTGTGGCACATGAACCCGCCGTAGACGAAGGAAAGGTCGAGCATCCGGCCAAAATCGAAATAGGCGGCGAGCCGCTCGGCGAGCTCGGCCGGGTCCACGTGCGGGCGAAGCGGATGTGAGTCCCTCATACGCGGCAAAACGGTCCGACGCGATGTCGGACCGTTTTTTATCACACAATCGTCGAGGTGGCAACCGTGTCGTTCTCCTTCTTGAAGCGCATGATGCGCACGCCCTGCGTGGCGCGGCCGAGCACGGAGATGGAGCCGATGGTGGAACGCACCACCTGGCCGGCCTCGGACACCACGAGCAGGTCGCGGTCGTCCTTCGCGTTCACGATGAACGCGGCGACGATCTGGCCCGTCTTCTTGGTGATGTTCGCGGTCTTGATCCCGGAGCCGCCGCGTCCCTGCACCTTGTATTCGGTGAGGTCCGAGCGCTTGCCGTACCCGTTCCTCATGACGATGAGCAGGTGGATCAGGTTCGCCTTCTTGGCGGACCCTTCCTCGATCACGTCCATGCCGACGATCGAGTCCGATCCCTTCAGCTTCATGCCGCGGACCCCGCCGGCGGTGCGTCCCATCGGGCGCACGTTCTTCTCGCCAAACCGGATCGCCTGCCCCGCCTCGGACACGAGCACGATCTCGTCCTTTCCGGTGGTCGGGCGCACCCACAGCAGGTTGTCGTTGTCCTTCAGCTTGATGGCAATGAGCCCGTTCGAGCGCACGTTGTCGAACTCGGAAAGCTCCGTCTTCTTGATGGTCCCCTTCGTGGTGACCATGATGAGGTGCTTGTACGACTCCATGTCCTCCATCGACAGCGTCGCGGTGACGCTCTCGCCCGGGGACAGCGACAGGAAGTTCACGAGCGCCTGGCCCTTGGCCGTGCGGCTCGATTCCGGGACGTCGTACGCCTTCATCTTGAACGCGCGGCCGCGGCTCGTGAAGAACAGCAGGTCCGTGTGCGTGGACGTGGTGAACACCTGGTCGATGACGTCCTCGTCCTTGGTGGTGATGCCGGCCACGCCCTTCCCGCCGCGGTGCTGGGTCTTGAACGTCTCCGGCGGGATGCGCTTGATGTACCCGTCGCGCGTGATCATGACGACCGTCGGCACGTCCGGGATGACGTCCTCCATGGAGAACTCCTTCACCCCGCTCGCGATGATCTGCGTGCGGCGCTCGGTGGCGTACTTGTCGCGCAGGTCCTTCACCTCGCCCGCGATCACGCCGAGCATCTTCTTCTCGGACTTCAGGATGGACTCGAGCTCCTTGATGATCCTCATCTTCTCCTCGTATTCCTGCTCGATCTTGATGCGCTCGAGGTTCGCGAGCTGCTGGAGGCGCATCTCGAGGATGGCCACGGCCTGGATCTCGGTCATCCGGAACTGCTTGACGAGGTTCACGCGCGCGTCGTCCTTGTCCTTCGACTTCTTGATGGTCGCGATGATCTTGTCGATCGACTCGAGCGCGAGGCGCAACCCCTCGAGGATGTGCGCGCGTTCCTGCGCGCGAGTGAGGTCGAACTGCGTGCGGCGGCGGACCACCTCGCGGCGGTGCTTCACGTACTCCTCGAGCATCATCTTGAGGTTGAGGATGCGCGGCTGGATGCCGTCGACGAGCGCGAGCATGTTGTAGTGGAAGCTCTCCTGCAGCTGGGTGGTCTGGTACAGCCGGTTGAGCACCTTCTTCGGGTACGCGTCCTTCTTGAGCTCGATGACGATGCGCACGCCGTCCTTGTTGCTCTCGTCGCGCAGGTCGCGGATCCCCTCGATCTTCTTGTCGCGCACGTTGTCCGCGATGCGCTCGAGGAGCGTGGACTTGTTCACCTGGTACGGGATCTCATGCACGAGGATCACGAAGTTGCCCTTCTTGTCCTCCGTGATCTCGGTCTTCGCGCGCACCACGATGCCGCCCTTGCCCGTGGCGTACGCCTGCTTCAAATCCTTCGCGCCGTACACGATGGCGCCGGTCGGGAAGTCCGGGCCCTTCACGAAGTTCGTGAGGTCGTCGACGGACGCCTCGGGGTTGTCGATGAGGTGGAGCGCGGCGTCGCACACCTCGCCGAGGTTGTGCGGCGGGATGTTCGAGGCCATGCCGACCGCGATGCCCACCGTGCCGTTCACGAGCAGGTTCGGCAGCTTGGCCGGGAGGACCTTCGGCTCCTTGTGGGTGCCGTCGAAGTTCGGGATGAAGTCGACCGTTTCCTTCTCGATGTCGGTCAGGAGCTCCTCGGAAATGCCGGACAGCTTCGCCTCGGTGTAGCGGTAGGCGGCCGCGCGGTCGCCGTCGAGGGAGCCGAAGTTGCCCTGCCCCTTCACGAGCGGGTCGCGCAGCGAGAAATCCTGCGCCATGCGCACGAGCGAGTCGTACACCGCGCTGTCGCCGTGCGGGTGGTACTTGCCGAGCACGTCACCAACCACGGTGGCGCACTTCTTGAACTTGGCGGTGGAACGCAGGCCCGTCTGCCACATGGAATACAAAATGCGGCGGTGCACCGGCTTCAGCCCGTCGCGCACGTCCGGGAGCGCGCGGCCGACGATGACCGACATCGCGTAATCGAGATACGACGTGTTCATCTCCTCCACGATGGAGCGTGCCTCCACGTGGCCGAGCATGGTCTCGTCCGCCGGTTCCTCATTCGTTGGTTGGTTCTGGTTCTTGGCCATACGTTTCAATATCGTTCTTCATCAGTTCCGCGACCGCGCCGACCGCTTCCTCACGCTCGTCCGCTTCCGCTTTCTCCGCGGCCTGCTCGTTCATCATCCCCTGGAACCCGGCCTTCACCGCGGACACGACCTCCGGGTCCGGCTCGGCCTGCTCGCGCACGTCGCCGGCGGTCTCCGCCACGGTCGAAAGCATCTCCCGCGCGCCCTCCACCCCCTGGATGACCGTGATCCGCACGGTCCAGACCCACACCCCCACGATAATCGCGATCGCAACCGCCGTGCAGGCGATGAAGGCGTTGCGGTCATGTTTTGAACGGGGGGAGGACATAGGGGAAACGGGATAGTAGATATTGGATAATGGATACTGGAGACGAGCAATACGTTGCCAGTATCTAGTATCCATTATCTTAATTACGCTCTCGCCAGCTCCATAATCAGCATGTCTTCCTCCGGCAAATCTTTCCGGGCGAACTTAAACTTGTTCGACGTCTCGCGGCGGCAGGCGCCGAGCGCCTTGCAGAAGTCGTCGGCCGTGCCGAGCTTCTCCTTCACGTTCGGGATGGCGTGCGTCATCGGGATGACCACGCGCGGTTCCACCTGGGAGATGACCTCCGCGGCGAGCTTCGGGGTGAGCACCCGCCCGCCGCCGACCGGGATCATCAGCACGTCGATGGCGCCGAGCGCCTCGAGCTCCTTGTTGGTGAGCGCGCGGTTGAGCGCCCCCAGGTGTCCGACGCGCACGCCCTCGGACTCGATGCGGAACAGCAGCGTCCCGTCGACCTTCGACGCGTAGACGAACACGTCCTTCACCTCGAACTCGCCGGGCATGTCGACCACGAACGGGGTCCCGCCCACCGCGGACAGGTTGTTGGCGTCCGTATCGTCATGCGAGACGCACGCGATGTCGGCCTCGAGGGTACGCGGGAAGCGCAGCCCGGTCTCATTGCCGTACGGGTCCACGGCCACGGTCACCTCCCCGTTCGCCGTGGTGGTCCTTATCTCAAAACAGGACAGTCCAAGCCAGGAAATCTGCATAATCGGTTCATGAATGACGGGAAGATCGTATCACGGGCACATGGAAAAAGGAAGGCCTTATCCGGCCTTCCTGGCCGCCTGATCCGCCAGGTATTCCGCCCGGCGGCGCGCGGTTTCCTCGATCCGATTTTCCGCGGCCTTGCTCGAGCGGTCGCAGTCGGTCGGCTCCCTCACCTGCTCCGGGCCGACATCGTATTTCGCCCGCAAAAACTTCCGGATCCGGACGCGAACGTCGTCCCGGTCGATCTGCGGGAACAGGTCCCCCATGATCTCGTCGAGCAGCTTCCGCCGCTCCGCGGGAATCGCGTCCTGGTCGATCCAGTAGTGCCGGAAGTCCTCGGCAAAACTTTCCATCATGAACTTCGAGGAGCTCCGACCTTCCTTTTCCGACGTGACGTACGAGTCCGCGTACCAGCCCGTCGTCTCGGGCCGGAGGTATGCCGACACCGCGTACCGGTCCTTCCATTCCTGCCCGCGCGCGTGGTTCCGCACCCGCTTGTCGAGCGCGTGGCCGACCTCGTGGAAAACGACCGCCGGAAGCATGAACCGCTGTTCCCCGGTCGCCCAAACCCCGGCCTCGCCGGTCGCGTTCTCATACACGCCGTGCGCCTCGTTCGGGCTCTCCGGAACCATGACGACGATGTGCGTCACGAGCTCCTTCGCGATGGCTTCGAAGCCGGTTTCACGGAGGGTTTCCCGAAGTTCCTCCGCCTCGGCGCGACGCTCGGGGGTGTCGTCGGGGAGCTCCAACGGGGTTTCGGCCCGACCGCGCAGGGCCTCGTAATGCTCGTCCTTAAACCGAACGTACCGCGTGTCCGCGGAAATCTCGAGACCGGCCATGTCACGCGCGAAGTCCGAGTCGCCGCGCAGCGCCTCCTCCCAGGCGGCCTGTCCGAGTTCCGCCCGCGCGGCCTCGAGAAACGAAAGACGGCCGTGGAGAAGACGGCCGACGTTGAAATTCGCCTTGTCCTTCGCGAGGATGTCCGGCGGAACGTGCCGCTCGATGAACTCGAGCCGCGCCGGCAGATCCTTCGCCGTTCCCGCCATCCGCCGCTTCGCGAACTCCTTTACCGCGGCCGACCACGGGCCGGCGTCGATCTCGGCGCGGTCCGCGTCCTGGCGCGCGCGAAACTCCTCCGCGCGAGCGGCCATGTCGGACTTCCGGTCCGGATTCTTCGCGACTTCGCCCATACCCTAGACCTCCTCGCCCATCGTTCCCTTCCAATACTCGATCTCCTTCTCGACCTCCTCGAGCTCCGGGTCCGGCTCGGTGACGGAGAAGCCATCGCGGAAACGCTTGACCTTCTCCATGATCTCGTCGCGCCATTTCTCGTCCTTGTCCTTCATCGCCTCAAGCTCGGCGACCTTCGCGAGGATCGCGTCGCGCGCGTCCGTCCACCTCTTCGCGAGCGCGGCGTACTTCTTCTCGTCCGACGCCGCTTCCTTGCCGAATTCCTCCCTGACGTGGATGTCCGCGTCGAGCAGCGCGTCCTCCACCTGGTGCCGTTCCTCCGGCGTGAAGTCGGACTCGAACAGCTGGCTCCGGGTCAGCTCCGTCATGGTGACACCCGAGTCGGTCAGCTTCTTCACCTTCTCCGCGACGCCCGGCTCCACGTGCTCGAGCGTGATTTCCACGCGACGCGCCTCGATGCCGCCGGCGGTGAGCTCCTTGAACGCGTGCCGGTGCGGGTACTCCGCGGCCCCGGTCTTGAACAGCGCACCGCGGATCTCATCCTCGGTCGCCTCCGGGTTGGCGAGCAGACGGTCATGTGCGCTCTGCGCCTCCGCCTTTACCTCCGGCGGAACCGTGGGTGCTAGGTTATCGATGGCGACCTGGTATTCCTTCAGCAGGTATTCGTGTGGGTGGGGCATATGACAACAGAGTACCCGACCATTGACGACGCGACAACCGGATGCTAACCTCCGACGCGCATCCCGATCACGGGTGCGAACCAAAGGAGCACACGCGTGCCGAAGAAGAACGCCGAGAAGATCCGTCGTCGCAAGGCCCGTCCGTACAAGCGCAACTCCCTGGCCAACGTGTACCAGGTGCTCTCCCGCAGCGTCGGGCAGCGCTGGTGCGACGTGAAGGCCTCCATCTACGACCACCCCAAGCTAAAGGACGTGCGCGTCCGCCCGGCGATCCGCGAGCGGCTCGAGTCGCTCCTCGCCCCGCGCCGCCGCCCGGTGCAGCCCTTCAACGTCTTCCGGGTGAACCACGACGGGATCCTCGAGCGGATCACCGACGCCCCCGACTCCGCGGCCGCGGCCTAGCGCCTCGCCCGCTCCTCCCTGACGGTTGACAAGACCGTCTTTTTTCTATATGATGCGCGTCCGTCGCTGACGGAAGGAGGAACCTCATGCGTCTCTCATAAAGGAGGAACCATGAGCATCAACGCCCTCGCCCGCGCCATCACCCAGGGCGGGCACAACGCCAACCTCAACCTGCGCGTCCGCCGCTTCCACCGCCGCAGCCGGCGGGAGGAGCGGCGCTTCGTCGAGGCCATGCTCGCCGACGGCGAGTGCGACGCGCGGATCGACGTCGAGCACGCCCACTGGGGCTACGCGACGATGAGCCGCACCGGGAAGGACGGCCCCCTCGCGCGCTGGCTCGACGCCATGGCCGGCCGCGACGACGAGGAGGCGCACCACCGCCTGTGCCTCGCCGACCGGCGCACCGCGCGCGGCCGCGAGCTCATCGAGCGGGCGGCCAGCCGCCTGCGCGACGACGCGCTGCCCCCGCGCGACCGCGACTCCGTCCGCCCCGTCGTCCGCTGGTCCGTCCGCCGCAAGGTGGCGGACCGCTGTGGCGACCTGTTCTGGAAGAAGCGCGACGGCCGGCTCGTCCCGCTCACCGCGGAGGAGACGGAGCGGTTCCACTTGCTCCCCGGCAACCTGCAGCGCCGGCTCAAGGGGTACCACCGGTCCATGGACGGCAAGCGCCGCAAGGACCGCCCGCTCCCCTGGCAGAAGCGCTGGCGCGATCGCCAGATCGCCCTCGGCCGCGACGTCTAGCGGCTCTCCGACCTCCGGGTCGGATTTTTGTTCGACGAAAAAGAGCCCCGCGAAGGGACTCAGGAGGACGAGCTGCCGAACTCGTCGAGGACGTCGGCGAGGCGGTTGAAGGAGTCGGCCATGAGTACCGCGTCAAGCTTGTCCCAGTCGAGCTGGACGAGGTCCACGCTGGACCCGATGTCCGCGCGCACGACGCGCAGGAGACTCTCGACGAGACACGCATCGGGACGATCCGACGTGATCGCACGAAATACCTGTGACATGCGCACGGCGGTCCGCAGGAACGCGTCGACGCCCGGGTGGCGCGCGGCGTTCACGACGAGCGTGTAGCACGGCGCGGCGCCGCACCCGAAGACGATGCGCTCCGCCTCGGCCTTGGTGCCGGCGAGCTTCGCCTGGACGTTGGATTCCCTGAAGATCATTGCTTCCTCCGAAGTTCCACGAGGGGTTCGAGCGAATCGGACACGAGCACCGCGGAGATGCTCGGCCACATGCGGGCGAGGCCGTCGCGGCGGTACCGGTCCCGCACGCGATCCTCGTCCTTACGCGGGACGACCAGCACGCCGATGTTGCCCGGACGCATCATCGACAGGTCCACCGGGGAGTCGCCGAGCGCCAGCGCGCGCGACGGGTCGACGCGAAGGTGCGTGCAGTACGCGTCCGCGACGAACCCCTTGTTGCTGCCGACGACGGCGGTGTGCCAGTCCACGTCCGCGATCTCCTCCTTCCCGGGAGGACCGAAGAACTGGAACGAGAGGGCCGCGACGTCACACGAGAGACCGTTCGCGCGACACCACTCCGCGATGTACGGCTTGATGCCGAAGCTGACGATGAGCGGGTTCCGTACGAACGACGAGAAGAGCTCGCGCGTCCCGCGACGCGGGATGCTCGCCGAGTAGGCGGCCTTCCGGATCGTCTGCTGCGTCATTCCCGCCGCGCGCATCCGCCGCACGGCGTCGAACAGCAGCGCGAGCTCGTCGCGCAGCGTCGGACGTTCCCGGCGGAAGAACGCCTCGGCCTGCGCCCGGTCTTCCGCCGCCAGCTCCGGCGGCATGTACGCCTTGAGGTCCGCCCACTGGCTGCCGGGATGCAGCGTCCCGTCGAAGTCCGCGAGCAGCACCTCGGCGTCCCGCACCCGGCGGGCGAACGCTTCCGGGCCGCCGTGCGCCCGGTTCAGCACCAGGTACGACGCGACGTCGCGACGCACGTCCATGTGCTCGAACATCCCGTCTACCGTGTCGGTTGCCACGAGTTCCATCGATTCCTCCGGGCGGTTACACTAGCCATTCCCCGCCCCCTTGTCAATTTCCCCGCCTTCCTCTATACTCGCCGCACTTACCTATTCTTAGCGCCGTAGGTGCAGGAATAAGGGAAAAGGAGCAAGAAGCAAGGGCTGTTGGAAAACAAACCCTTGATCCTTGCTTCTTGCCCCTCTCCCCTCCGCTTCCGGAACCCCTATGTCCGAACAGGACCAGAACGCCAGCCTTACGGAATTTCAGAGGCTCATGGAGGAGGGCCAGTACCTCCACGTCCCGGCCGTCGGCGACGTCGTGAAGGGCAAGATCATCTCCGCCGACCGCCGCGAGGTGCGCGTCGACATCGACGGGCTCACGACCGGCGTGATCCGCGGCCGCGAGATCTTCTCCGAGTCCGCGCAGTATGACGGGCTGAACGTCGGCGACGACGTGGAGGCGACGGTCATCGACCTCGAGAACGAGAACGGCGAGATGGAACTCTCGTTCCGCTTCGCGGGCCAGAAGCGCGCGTGGGAAGAGCTGCGCGAGATGTTCACCACCGGCAAGATCATCGACGTGAAGATCACCGAGGCGAACAAGGGCGGGCTCATCGTGAGCGTCAACCACGTCACCGGCTTCCTCCCGGTGTCGCAGCTCT
>CAYRYG010000040.1:0-11643 GCA_964428465.1 uncultured Gammaproteobacteria bacterium | reverse complement strand
GGTCACGGAGATCGACAACCTCGGACGAATCAACCTCTCGATGAAACAGGCGACGGGGAACGTCTATCCCGAGAAACCGGCGGAATCGGCCCAGAACGGCTTTTCCGGATCCAAGCCGCCGTTCCGCGGGCCGCGGCCATAAGCTGTGCAGCGATTAAACATCCCACTCCACCGATACCAGCACACAACCCGCCTTCCACGGCGGGTTGTTTCGCTGTTCGCGTTCCTGCTCGCGGGGGCGGGCATCGGGATCGTCGGGGTCGGGATGCTCTGGTACGGCCGTGACACGACCTCGGCCTCGGCCCCGCAGGATACGGCGATCGTCCTGCACTTCCACCCGAGCCGCTTCAAATGGGACGCGACGGAGCGCGCGCTCGGCGACATTCCGCTCGTAAGCAACCGTTCGCTGACCGTTTCCGACATCCTGGGCTTCGCGAACGGCGAATTCTCCGTGTTCATCGGAAACGACGGCTCACGCTCGGTCGCGGTGCGCTCCTCGAAGGGTCGACTGCCGACCGACGAGCTCGACGCCCTCGGCATTCTTGCCGAGGAAACGTCCCGAGGCGTCTTTCTCCTGTCCGACCGGCCGGTTGCCCGCATGGAGTGGAAGCCGGCGCATGTTTGGTTTGGATCCGTCCACTGGCCGGGCGCGTGGCGCATCGGCAATATCCATATGGTGGAGGACAGGGACGTTCGCGGCCCAATCTATGCCTCCGGCGAGAAAACGCGCATTCGCCTTCCGAAGCAGGGACTGACCACGATCCCTTGGAAAACACTGCCAACGGACACAATTCTCGCGTTGGCTATGCCAGCGTTGCCAAACACGTCCGTGGTGGGGGTTACGGAATCCATTGATGCCATACTCTCGTCATACGACACACCAACGGCCTCTGCCATCGCCGACCACGTATTATCGTCATCTGGCGCGATTCTCCTGAAGAAATCCACGAACCGTCTTGGATTCCTGATCACGACCGACTTGGAAAACTTTGCCAAAGAGTTGCAACAAAAAATTATCCAGGCAGCCGCGGCCCTCCAATCCCCTCGAATTCAGCCGCTGACGCTCCCGGACAACAGCATTGCCCAGGAAATGATCGTGGATCCGAGCCTTACCACGGTTGAGGAGACGACCGTGGCCGGAATCCTGGTCTCCCGCGTGGCAACCATGGAAGGCGACTATCTGTATACGGCCGAATCTGACGACTCGTTCGTCATCACGAACGAACAGGACCTGCTCGAGTACCGGCTCACCGATGGGGAAGACGGCGAGAAGCAAGCATGCGGTGGGAACGTCCTGTTCCTGAACCTGCGCGAATTCCTCGCGGCGTCCTCTGACGCGCTGACGGCTCGCACCACAAACGAGCTCGTCATGCTGAATGGCGAATACTTCGCGGTTGCCGTTGATCAAGGCTGGTTCTACACGCATATTCGCTTCTGTCACTAGATGTGGATAAGTTGGAGATAACACACATAAATTGTGGATAACTTTTCCATGATGTAAAACCCCTTGAACACAAAAATATCGCACCATGCGATATTTTTGCTTCGTTGTGCGACGATTTATACTTTGACATTTCGTGTTCAACGTGGTATTATATCTGTGTACCCAACATCGTTCCTTCCAAACACCTCACAGGGAAGTTTTCCGAAGACCGGAAGGTTGTGCCCCACGCAACCTCCCAACATGGTTTTCGGAAAATATCCCGCTTCTCTACTGTTCTGATTGAGAACAGAAACAAAACGCAAACATCTATGGTTCGCTCGCACGATTATCAATCCCTTGCGGATTGAACGCGGGTAAAACCAAAGACTGGTAGAGAAGTACACTCGCGGGAGTCACGCATCATGTCATTAGGGCATCGAGTTTTACCCCTTTCTTCGCCGAAAGACGTAAAACCCGATGCCCGCAAGGGCTGGCGTGGCCCCGAAAGGGGCCGCACCTTATTATCAATATTAGGTGACGGCCTTCTTATTTTTGTTTGACATTGCATTTCCGGCATGGGACTGCTATTCTGCCTGTATTCTTAGCGAACCCTTATGGATCCGCAGAGCATTGCCAGCATCAAACAGCAACTCCTGGATGACCAGGCGCGCATTGAGGGGGAGCTTTCGAAATTCTCGCACCGGAATCCCAAGGCCGCCGAGGCGGACATGGAGGTTGATTTCAAGGACGTGGGGAACGAGGAAGGTGACAACGCGGCGGAAGTGGCTCAGTTCAGCGACAATCTCTCCATGGAGGAAGAGCTTGAGAAGGCGCTCCGCGACATCGCGAGCGCGCTCAAGATGATCGAGGCCGGCACCTACGGCACGTGCAAGTACTGCAAGCAGCCCATCGACGAGCGGCGTCTGCTCGCCCGTCCAACCTCTTCGTCATGCATCCAGTGCAAGAAAACCCTGACGCAGGAGGTGTAGCCGCCGGAATGACGGCGTTCTGGCTTCTGCCGGCCGTCGCGCTCATCGTCCTCGCGGACGAATGGGCCAAGTGGTGGGCGTTGCACAACCTCCCGGACGAATCCGTGATCCCGGCGCCGGACGCGCTCGTTTTCGCGATCCACAAGAACTGGGGGATCGCGTTCGACATCCCGTTCAAGATGCCGCTCATCATCGTGATCTCCGTCGTGATCGGGCTGGCGCTGCTGTGGGTCGCCAAGCTGAACGCCCGCTCGCGCCCCGTCGTCACCGTCTCAGCCCTGACCATCGTGCTTGGCGCGATGGGGAACCTCTATGATCGGCTGGCCTACGGGTTCACGGTCGACTACATCATCCTGTTCGGCCGGTCGGCCATCAACGTCTCGGACCTGGTGATCGTTTCCGGCGTCGTCGCGCTGCTGTACGCGAGTCGGGTGCGCGGAGGCGTTGACAAACACGTCCATTCGTAGTAATCTGAACCCATAAGCAATCCCCGCATAACCCGCGGGGATTTCTTTTTATGTCTCACATCACGTCGGCGGCCATTTTGGGAATCAGCGCGGAGCCCATCCTCGTCGAGACGGACGTCTCGCAGGGGATGGGCTGCTTCAACGTCGTCGGGCTGCCGGACACGGCGGTGAAGGAAGCGCGCGAGCGCATCAAGTCCGCGATCCGCAACTCCGGGTTCGAGTTTCCGCGCCACCGAGTCACGGTCAACCTCGCGCCCGCGGACATCAAGAAGCAGGGACCGGTGTACGACCTGCCCGTGGCGCTCTCGCTCCTTCAGGCGCGCGGGGAGATCAACGCCGGGGCCGCGGACGGAACCGTGACCATCGGCGAGCTGTCGCTCGACGGCGCGGTTCGGCCGGTCAACGGGGCGCTGACGGCGGCGCTCATGGCCGTGGAGCGCGGGTTCTCGCGCATGGTCGTCCCGCTTGAGAACGCGGCGGAGGCGGCCGCGGTACCGAACCTGTCCGTGGTCGGGGTCGGCTCGCTGCGGGAAGCGGTCGAACATTTGAACGGGGTCAAGACCGTCGACGCGGCGATTCCGCTCGGCGCGACGGACGGACCCGCGCGTTCGTTCGACTTTCGGGACATCAAGGGACAGATGCACGCGAAGCGCGGGCTGGAAATCGCGGCGGCAGGCGCGCACAACGTGCTGCTGAAGGGCCCGCCGGGAACCGGGAAGACGTTGCTCGCGCGGGCGCTCCCGTCGATCCTTCCGCCACTGACCCGCGAGGAGTCGCTGGAGGTGACGTCCATCGCGTCGGTGGCCGGCGTGCTGCCGCGCGGACGCGGGCTCGTCTCGGCGCGCCCGTTCCGCTCGCCGCACCATTCCTGCTCGGCGGTGTCGCTTGTGGGCGGAGGCGCGTGGCCGCGGCCCGGCGAGGTAAGCCTGGCGCACCGCGGGGTGCTGTTTCTCGACGAGCTGCCGGAATTCTCACGGCACGTCCTCGAGCACCTGCGCCAGCCGCTCGAGGACGGGGAGGTGACCGTGTCGCGCGCGGCCGCGACGCTTCGGTTCCCGTCGCGGTTTCTCCTCGTCGCGGCGATGAACCCGTGCCCGTGCGGGTTCGCGAGCGACCCCAGGCGCGCGTGCGTGTGCTCGGCGCGGTCCGTCGCGGTCTACCGCAAGCGCATCAGCGGCCCGCTGCTCGACCGCTTCGACCTCGTCATCGAGGTCCCGAACCTCGACACGCAGACCCTCGTCGGCGACGCGGTCGCGGAAGACTCGGCCGCGATCCGCGCGCGCGTCGAGTCCGGCCGCGCGGCGCAGTCGAGACGGTTCGCCGGCACGGGCCTCATGACCAACTCGGAAATCCCGTCGTCCCGCCTCAAGGACTGGTGCGCCGCCGACCCGCACGGGAAGCAGCTGCTCGAACGCGCGCTCGACGCCCAATCCCTCTCCCCCCGCGGCTACACCCGCGTCCTCAAGGTCGCCCGCACCATCGCGGACCTGGCCGGAAGCGACGCGATCGGGCAGGAGCATGTCGCGGAGGCGCTGCAGTACCGCCTTTCTGAGAGCGGAGCATGACGTGCGGGAAATTACGGATTTGGCTTACGGATATACAGATATGGTGAAAGAAACGAATGGGTCGCTCTATCCGGAATTATCGTATGAGGTTATCGGGGCTTGTTTCGATGCCTTTAACGAACTTGGGGCGGGGCTGCGAGAGAAACATTATGAAGCAGGATGTGCGCGAGCTCTGAAGCAACGAGGAATTCAATTCGCGCGGCAGGTGCACTGCCCGATACGTATGAAGACGCAAAAAATCTGCGACCAATTTATTGACATCCTGATTTCCAATAAAATCGTCGTCGAGCTGAAAGTCGCGGTTCGATTCACCCCGGAACACTTCGAACAAATTAATGCGTATCTGCGGGCAACGAACTGCAGACTCGGCCTACTCGTTCGTTTTGACGATCACGGGGTAACGGTCCGTCGCGTCGCGAATCTCTATCCGTATATCCGTAAGCCAAATCCGTAATTTCCCCAGTGGCATTCCTTGACCAACGAGTAGCGGTGTGCTAGGTTCTCCCCCTGGAGGACAAGCATGCGTTTCGCTCTTCTCGCCCTGTTGCTCGCCGGGTGCCCGGATCCCCAGGCGCCTGTCACGGCTCCCGTGGTCGTGGAAGCCCCGAAGGTGCGCGGGTTCGCGTTTCTCGTGTGCGCGAAGCCGCTCCGGGACGCGGAGTCCGTCGAGTTCACCTACGCGACGAGGGGCACCGGCGAGCGCGCGCTATCGCTCCGGCCCATGGACAAAGGCGTGTTCTGCGGCCAGACCGAGGACGTGCTCGAGGCCGGCGTGCCCGTGACGTTCTACCTGACGCCCACGGACATGACGCTCATCCGCGAGATCGGGATCGCCTACCCGTCGCCCGACTACTCGGACGACGAGTCCGCGCCGAACCTCACGGACACGGTGTCGCAGACCGACGAGCGCGGACGCTTCGTGTTCATGGTCGTCCCGGAGGCGCGCGGCGTGAAGACCGTCCGCATGGGCACGGTCCGGCCGGGCCGTCCCATCGTCGGGCTGTTCCCGCAGGACGAAAAACCGGCGGAGATCGCCATCCCGCCGGTCCCGCCCGACGCCATCACGTCGGCCACTCCCGTCTCCGCCGCTCCCGCCGCCCCGAACTAACGGGCGGCTTTTTTCTTTTGCGCGATGATGAACAGCTTGTTGAACGGATACTCCGTCTGCACGTGCGGCGGCCGCCGGTCCACTTCCTTCACCGCGAAGCCCGCCTTCCGCAAATACGCGGACATTTCCTTTTCCGTGATCAGGTTGATGAACATGTTGATCTTGCGGTTGTACACCACCGGGTAGAACCCGTCCTTCTGCATCTGGTGGCGCGGCTCCTGCATGGCGAGGTACAGGTACCCGCCCGGCTTCATCACCCGGTTGATGCCGAGAAGCGCGTCCGGCACGTCGCCCTCGGGAATGTGGATGAGCGAGTACATGGCGAACACCCCGTCGAACGTCTTCGCCGGGAACGAGAGCTTGCGCAGGTCCATGCGGCGGACGCGCAGCCCAGGATGCTCCTTCTTCGCGAGCCGCACCATGTCCGGCGAAAAGTCGATGGCTTCCACGTCGAGCTGATGGTGTCCAGCCATTTCCGCGGACATCTCTCCCGTGCCGGAACCGACGTCCAACACCTTCTGGCCCGGCTTGAACAGGGTCAGGAACTTCTCGATGAACCGATGGTCGAGGGAACCCGAACGCACCTTCGTCAGATAGCTCCTTGCGATCTGCCTGTACGCCTCCTGCACCCGCCGCGACAATTCGTCCTCGCGCATATGCTCGTGTATTTATAGGAAAGACCCGCAGGGAAATTACAGATTTGGCTTACGGATGTACCGATATCTGTATATCCGTAAACAGAATCCGTAATTTCCACATCGCTCTTCCAATTATACCGTGTGTCACTTTCCAAACCGCCGTTCCCGTCGGTCGAATTCTGCGATCGCCGCGTCGAGCTGCTCCTCCCCGAACGCCGGCCAGTGCACGTCGAGGAACAGGAGCTCGCTGTACACGCCCGACCAGGTGAGGAACCCGGACAGCCGCTGCTCGCCGCTCGTGCGGATGATGAGGTCCGGGTCCGGGATGCCGGCCATCCAGACCTTGGATGCCACGAGCTCCTCGGTGATCTCCTCCGGCTTCGCGCCCTCGGCGAGCAGCCGCTTCATCGCGTCCACGATCTCCGCGCGGCCGCCATAGTTGATGCAGATGTTGAGCTGGCCGCGCGCGTTGTTGGCGGTCCGCGCCTCCGCGTCGGCGATCGCCGCCACGAGCTTTTCCGACAGTCCCTCACGGCGCCCGATGACGCGCAGGCGGATGTCGTTCCTCATGTAGAAGTCGAGCTCGGCGGTGAGCGCGTGGTGCAGCAGGTCCATGAGGTAGCCGACCTCCTCGGCGCTGCGCTTCCAGTTCTCGGTCGAGAAGGCGAACACGGTGAAGTGCGCGATCCCGCGGTCGAGCGCGGCAAGGCCGATCGCCTTCACGTTGTCGTACCCGCGACGGTGGCCCTCAAGCGACGGCAGGCCGTTTTCCTTGGCCCAGCGCCGGTTTCCGTCCAAAATAATCGCAAGATGGTTGATCGGCATAGCGGACGGACTCTACCAGCTCATCCGTTCTTGCGCAACAGATACCAGCCGAGCGCGAGGCCGAGAATCCAGACGAGCGCGATGGCGTCGAGCAGGCGCATGCGCGCGCGGAATTCCTCCCAGTCCGTCCATCCGCCGTACTTCCAGCTCCACCGCCGGCCGAACAACAAGAGGGCGAAAAGGGCGACAAGGCCGACAACGGGAACAAGGGAGAGAAGGAACCAAATGTAAAGTCGCGCGCCGAACGCCCACCCTTGCGTCCACAGGAGCGCGCCGAGCGACGGCCCGCGCAGGTATCGCGCGCGGATCTTCTCGTCCGGCTCGAGCACGAGCGTGAACCCGCACCCGCCGCACCGCTCGTTCCACGCCTCGACGTCGGCCTTGCAGGACTGGCAGGCATTCTTCATACCGCACAAGTATAACAAAAAAGACCCCGCATGAGGGTCAGGGAAGGAACTGCCGCATCACGCTGGGCGGGAACGGCGGCACGATCTCGGGCATGCGCAGCGGCTGCTCGAGGAGAAGCGCGTCGGGGTCGAGGCGAACGATCGCGTGGAGCGCGACCTCGGCCGTTCGCTCGTCGCCGTGCGGGTCCCACGCGTTGGTGAGCCGGTTGGCGTACACCGTGTCGAGGGAGCCGCATGGATAGCCGCCGTGCGTCGAGCACCACACGCCGAGCGTGGCCTCCTCCATGGAGTAGAAGAGGACGCCGCGGGCGACGAGCTCGCGGAAGCGCTCCCACTGCCACTGCGGGATGTAGTCGTTGATGTCGGGCCTCGCCTGGCCCTCGTTGAAGCAGCAGGTGGTAGTCCCGATGCCCACCGCGTGCGGCATGCCGAGCTCGCGCGCGGACGCGACGAGGCGCGAGGTGACGCGGTAGTCCATGAGCGCGGGGTACTCCGGCACCGGGGCCCACGCGTCGCTCGCGCCGTCGAGTCGCACCGCGCCGGAGCAGATCGCCGCCGAGCGCGGGACGACCTCCCGCCACAGCGTGGCGCACGAGCCGACGCGGACCAGGAGGCGCGCGCCGCACCGGACGGCCTCGGGCATGACGATGCCGATGGACGGCCCGCCCATCCCGCTCGTCACGACGGAAACCGGGACGCCCTCGTACGCGCCGGTGTACGACCGCAGCCCGCGGTGGTCGCCCACCTGCGTGCCGCGCAGGTACGTCTCGCTGATCATCGCGGCGCGCTCGGGCGAGCCGACCAGCAGGCAGCGCGCCGCGAGGTCGGCGGGCCTGGTGTGGAGGTGGTACTCGCGCCCTTCGTCCGACTTGGGCCGGTCGGCACCGACGCCATCTTGCTTAGACATGCACGAACTCCGTTGTGCGTGGACACCCTGCCACGCCCCGCGGCCAGCGTCAAACCAAAAGACGAGGCCTTGCGGCCCCGCCCTTGCTTCTTGCTTCTTAACCCTTATCCCTATCTGACATAGTTCAGCGGGTTCTGGAACTTGCCGTTCACGATCACCTCGAAGTGCAGGTGCGTTCCCGTGGAACGGCCGGTCGAGCCCGTGTTGGCGACGACCTGCCCGGCCGCCACCGTGTCGCCGACGCTGACCAGGAGCTTGGAGTGGTGCGCGTAGCGCGTCACCACGCCGTTGCCATGGTCCACCTCGACGGTGTTGCCGTACCCGTTGCGCCAGCCGGAGTAGATGACCACCCCGTCGGCCGCGGCGAACGACTTCGTGGTGTAGTCGCCGTCGATGTCCACGCCCGTGTGCTTCCAACCGTATTTCTGCGTGATGACGTGCCAGTCGGTCGGCCACACCCAGGTGCCGCTCGTCCCGCCCGATCCGTTCGGGGCCACGAACGGGGTCCACGTGGAAGCGGAGCCGCTCGAGGAATTGTCCGTGAAGAGGGAGGAGAGCGGCTTGGTGGTCGGCTTCACGACCGGGGTCGGCGGCTCGCCGCCCGGCACCACGAGCTCGTCGCCGATCCTCAGGTCGTCGGCGCTCGCGAGCTTGTTGAAGGCGATGATCTGTTCCGCGTCGGACCCGTAGGTTCGCGCGATCTTCGAGACCGTGTCGCCGTTCTTCACCTTGTAGATGACGCCGTCCACCGGCGGGATGGTGAGCGACTGGCCCGGACGGATGGTGCTGCGGAAGGTGAGCCCGTTCGCCCAGAGAATGGTGCTCAGGCTCAGGCCGTGCTTGTCGGCGATGCCACCGAGCGTATCTCCGTCCTGCACCGCGTACGACTCAACCTCGTCGCGAGGAGCGACCGAGGACGATCCTTCCGCGAGGGTGAGCGAGCTCACCGAGCCGCCGACGGCGGTGGTGGCATACTCCTCTCCCTCGGCCACGAAGTCGATGTGGGCCTCGGCGTCGATGGCCGAGTCGTCCATGTAGGACGTCGGCGAGTCGGAGGCGTCGTCGGCGCTCGCGGCCGAGACCACCTGCACCGTGGACGTGTCATCCTCCGCCACGAGCGCGTACAGCATGGACTGCGACCCGAACGTCTCCGCGCGAACCTGCGTCTCGGACAGGTTGGCCGAGGAGGCGATCGCCGCGATGGCGATGACCGCCGCGTGCACGGCGTACTTGTTGGAGACGAGATACAGCGCCCGGTGCTTGGCCGGAAGGATCACGCGGGAAACGTGGCGCTGGACGTAGAACACCAGGCGGTACGCCGGGACGCCCACCACGCGAACCAAAAACCGCCCAAGGGACGAAAGTGGCCGCACGACCGGACGGACAACCGTCATCCCGTGTCGCTTGACCAGAATCAGACCGCGCAGGGCGGAAAGCAGAAACCGTACGAAAAGTTGTTTGATTCCAAATGCTATATAGACCCCACGAAATCCTGTGTAGAGACCCTCCCGTCCGAAAACATCCGTTACTGGGACACCCTCTTCAGGAATGAATAGCGACCCCAGGTTAGCATTCCGGCCGGTTTTTGTCAACCAATTTAGGTTCGATATCCGCTTTGTTGAGCCAAGTTCCTATGTCCGTCCGTAGTCATCCGTGAACCGCTCGATGTCGTCCTCCCCGAAGTAGTCGCCGGTCTGGACTTCGATGAAGACGAGCGGCTCCGAACCCGCGTTTTGCACCCGGTGCTTGGTCATCACCGGGACGACCACCACCTCGCCGGGCCGGTAGACGGACTCGACGTCGTCGAGCGTCACGGTCGCGACCCCGGACACCACCACCCAGTGTTCCTTGCGTCGCGCGTGCCGCTGGTAGGACAGCCGCCCGCCCGGGTTCACCGTGATGCGCTTCGACTTGTGCGCGGGACTCTCGTCGAGAATGTCGTACCGCCCCCACGGGCGGACGTTTTCGGGAATGTCGGTCATACGCGGAACGTTTTGTAATTCATCCGGTGCGCGGGGCACGGCCCCTCCTTTCGTATCGCGTCGCGGTGCCGCTTCGTTGCGTATCCTTTATGGATGTGGAAGCCGTAGGCGGGGAACTGCGCGGCGAGCGCGGCCATGGCGCGGTCGCGGGTGACCTTGGCGATGACGGACGCGGCGGCGATGGACTTCACGAGCGCGTCGCCGTGCACGATGCCGCGCTGCGGGATGACGAGCCCCGGGATGGTCCAGGCGTCCACGAGCGCGTAGTCCGCGCCGCGGATTCCCTCGACCGCGCGGCGCATGGCAAGCAGGTTCGCCGGCCGCAGCCCGAGCTCCGCGATCTCCTCCACGGACACGGACCCCACGGCCCACGCGGTCGCGCGCGCGACGATCAGGCCGTACAGCTCGTCACGCATCGCGGGCGACAGCAGCTTCGAGTCGTTCACCTCGCCGAGCCGCGAATCGAACGGAAAGATAACCGCCGCGGCCACCAGCGGCCCGGCCAGCGCCCCGCACCCGGCCTCGTCGACCCCGACAATGGAGGAAAACCCCCGCGCCGCGAGCTCCCGCTCGATCAAAAATGTCGGTTTCGTACCCATGGGTCGATTATACACCGCCCGGTCCGCCACTAAGTGACGGACCGCCATGATTGACGTTTTCCTTAGATTTTTCTAGAATGCGGTCACTATGAATTCCATCCTTACCTACGCCATCGGCGCGGCGGTTCTCGCTCTCGCCTACGGCGCGTACCTTACGCAGTGGATTCTCAAGCAGCCGTCGGGCGACGGCAAGATGAAGGGGATTTCCCTCGCCATCCAGGAAGGCGCCAACGCGTACATGGCGCGCCAGTACAAGATGGTCGCGATGATCGGCGTTGCGGTGTTCGTGCTGCTCGGCGCGTTCCTCGACTGGGAGATCGCCGCCGGGTTCGTGGTCGGCGCGCTCTGCTCGGGCATCGCCGGCTTCATCGGCATGAGCGTCTCGGTCCGCACCAACGTGCGCACCACCGAGGCGGCCAAGTCGGGCCTTGAGAAGGCGCTCGACATGGCGTTCAAGGGCGGCTCGGTCACCGGCCTGTTCGTGGTCGGCCTCGGCCTCCTCTCCGTCGCCGGCTTCTACGCCGCGACCGGATCCACCCACGGCCTCATCGGCCTGGGCTTCGGCGGCTCGCTCATCTCGGTGTTCGCGCGCCTGGGCGGCGGCATCTTCACGAAGGCCGCGGACGTCGGCGCCGACCTCGTCGGCAAGACGGAAGCGGGCATCCCGGAGGACGACCCGCGCAACCCGGCGGTCATCGCGGACAACGTGGGCGACAACGTCGGCGACTGCGCC
>CAYRYG010000039.1:0-11818 GCA_964428465.1 uncultured Gammaproteobacteria bacterium | reverse complement strand
CCTCGCCGGTGCGCATTTCCGCGATGCCACGGCGGTGCATGACGAGCCCTCCCATGAGCTGGACGTCGTAGTGGCGCTGGCCGAGCTTGCGCTTGGCCGCCTCGCGCACGGCCGCGAACGCGTCAAACAGAACGTCGTCGAGCGACTCGCCCCTCGCCATGCGCCCGCGCAGCGCCGCGGTCACCCCGCAGAGCTCGTCGTCGGACATCGCCTGGTACTTCGGCTCAAGCGCGGTGATCTTTCCCGCGTCCCGGCGCACGGCCTCGACCGCCTTCTTGTTCGGATCGCCAAAAATGGCATTGAGAAACGTTTGCATAGTCGCAGGGATTATGAGCTTTTTCACGAAAAAATGCAACGCCCCTCGCTTGACAAAACCCCGATTTTCTGGTATCTTTTTCTGTTTTGGGCCCCGATTCCCGTGGCCAGAACCGGAGAATGCGGTGATTCTTCTCCTGATCGCGCCGGCACTTGCCGGCAACCTCGTGTTCCTGGGGTCCGACCCGGACACCGGAATGTGGCTCATGCGGCGCGACGACGTCGTCGCGTGGGTGAGCCCGGACGACTTCCGGGACCAGCTCCCGGACAAGCGCCAGGCCCGGCAGGCGGTGCGTCTCACGCGCCAGATGATCCGGCTGGACCTCGACCTGTGGTTCGAGCTCCGGTTCGCCGAAAAGAAGCCGGCGGTCATCACCTTCAACGCCGCCGGGGAGATGGTCGTCTCCTCGGGCTGCACCCCGGGCGGGCCGCGCTGGTCCAACCCGGACGCGACCAACCAGGCCGATCGGGTCCCCAGGTACGGCCCCGCGCGCGCGTGCGTGTACGGCGACGCCGTCGCGACGGCCCCGGACCAGGTCGCGCGGCGATTCGACGCGCTCACGGACCTCTCCTCCGACGCGCGCGTCGCCGTCGACCTGACCCCCCGGCGGCCCGGGTGGACGGTCAGCTTCGACGACGACGGCTCGTTCCTGGCCTCCGCGCCATGAACAAAGCTCCCGAACGAACGGGAGCTCTTTCTTTTTATTCCTTGTCCGGTCGCGGCGCGCGCTGTTCGTCCTTCGCGCGCTCCTTATGCTCCACCACCTGGCGGCGCAGGTCGTCCTTGGCCATGTCGATGGACTCGTAGAGGTCCTCGCGCTCCTCCTCGGAACGGAAGACGTTCCCGAGGAACGACAGGGTCATTTCCGCGCGCATGAACGGGCCCTTGTTGTGGTGTTGCGTGCTCTTCCCCACCTCCACTTCCACCATGGCCGCCGGATCGTACTCGTCGACGATCTTCGCGATCGTTTCCATCCGCTCATCCACGTACTGCCGGATCGCGTCCGTCATCTCGATGTCCTTCGTCTTCAGGTTGATCTGCATAGGGTGGGGGTCAGGGGTCAGGAATTAGGGCTGACGACTTGAGGGGTCGGGAGATCCTTGGTGTTTCGTAATGAGAGCATTTAGCATTCTTCCGATTTCGTCAATTGTATCACAAATTATACGATATTCTTCCTCAGAAAGAAAAGAAAGGCGTTTGGCGATTTCAATCTGTGTTTCCAATTCACCAAGCGAGGCAAACGCGATTCGCAGATAGCGCAAAAACTCTACGTCTGAACCACGCAAACGTCCTTCAGATATATTCGAAGGAATTGAGACGGCGGAACGACGCATTTGAGAAACCAGACCAAATTGTTCCTCGCGAGGAAATAATCGAGTGCATTCGTAAACAGATAACACCAGTTCCATCGAACGCTGCCAAACGATCAGATCACGAAATGTCCTATTCCCCATACCTGTTCCCTCAAGCCGTTAGCCCTGTCTCCTAAAACCCTAAATACTGCACCTCTTCTTGGAGCTGGATGCCAACCTGGTTGCGGGCGCGGGTTTTGACGAGGGCGACGATTTGCGCGACGTCGCTTGCCGTGGCACCGCCGAGGTTCACGATGAAGTTGCCGTGTTCCGGGCTGATCTGCGCGTTGCCGATCTTGGTCCCCTTCAGCCCGAGCTTGTCGATGAGCCAGCCGGCGGACACCCGTCGGCTGGCCAGCATCTCTGGGGGTAGTACATCGTATTCTTTCGCGAGCCGTTGCAGGTCCTCCTCGGTCGCGTCGTAATTTTTGAACATGCATCCGGCCGATCCGGCATACAGCGGCTGCGACGCCTTGCGCTTCGCGAGCGTGTCGTCGAGCTTCTTGAGCAGCTCGTCGCGGTCGCCTGGCGTGAATTCCATGGTCACGGACAGGATCACGTCGTTTGAGTGCTTGATCGCGGATTCGCGATATCCGAAATGCAGGTCCGCGCTCGTGCGCTCGACGATCTCGCCGTTGCAAAGGACCGTTACCGACCGCACCACGTCCTTCATCTCCCCGCCGAAGCACCCCGCGTTCCCGCGCGCCGCGCCGCCGATGGTCCCGGGAAGCGAGATCGCCCATTCCATCCCCCGCAGGCCGGCGGATGCCGTTTGCCGCGCGACTGCCGCGGACATGGCGCCGGCCTCGGCAACGACTCGAACGGGACTAAAGTCCCTTTGAATTTCAATACCGCGCATCGCCATCTGGATCACCACGCCCGGATACCCCTCGTCGCTCGCGAGCGTATTCGACCCGCCGCCGATCACGCGAAACGGCACGCCCCGCTCGCCCGCGAACGCGATCGCCTCCCGCAGCTCCTCCTCGCTCCGCGCCTCCACGAACCACCGCGCCGGTCCCCCGATGCGAAAATTGGTGTGCTTCGAGAGCGGTTCGTTTTCCTTGATATTCAGCATAACTCGTTAACCCCCTCTACCTCCCCCTTGGCAGGGGGAGAAACGTCTTGAGTTTCCCCTCCTGCCAAGGAGGGGTTAGGGGAGGTCAGGCGTTTTATCGCGGTATAAATGTCCTCCGCGACCGCATCAATGTTCCACTTTACTTCGATATTCGTAAACCGGATGACCTCGATTCCCTTCGCCTTGATGAAATCCTCGCGCACGGCGTCCCTCGCGGGCGCGTCGCCTTCGAAGTGGCTGTCGCCGTCGATCTCAATCACGAGCTGTAGCCTCGGACAATAGAAATCAACGATGTACGGCCCGATTCCGTGTTGACGACGAAACTTATAGCCCTCCATGTTTTTTCCCTGAAGCAGATACCAGACTTTCTTCTCGGCTTCCGGCATGTCGTTCCTTAGGTCACGACGTTTTTGCTTCTGCGGGGCTTGGTTGAAGAGCTCGTACATACGATGACCTCCCCTGTCCCCTCCTTGGCAGGAGGGGGAACTCGTTAGACGGCTAGTTTTCTTGCGAGATTATCCACGTCCCCGGCGCCTTGGATCACGAGCACGTCCTCGGTCTTTACGAGGTCACGCAGGATGGACTCGGCCTCGGCGAGGTCCGCGGCGTAGCGGGCGCCCGGGATCTTCGCGACGAGGTCCTTGCTCGAGATCTGATCGCCCTCCATGCGCCCCGCGACCGCGTAGATTTCCGGGATCACCACCGCGTCGGCGGTCTTGAGCGCGTCCGCGAACTCGTCGAGCAGCTCCTTGGTGCGGGAATGCTGGTGCGGTTGGAAGCACAGCACGATGCGGCGGCCCGGGAAAAACTCGCGCGCGGCCTCGACCGTCCCGCGGATCGCGGTCGGGTGGTGGCCGTAGTCGGAAATCACGTCCGTCCCGTGCCAGGACCCGACGCGCTCGAAGCGCCGCCAGATTCCCGGGAACGACTCGAGCACGCGCGTACACGTCTCGGCCGGCACGCCAAGCTCCATCGCCGCCGCGGCCGCGGCGAGCGCGTTCATCACGTTGAACCTGCCAGGGATCTTCAGCTTCATCGGGTGCGTCGTCGCGTTGTACGCCCCGGCCGCGAACCCGTACGTCACGCGGTTGTCAACCACGAGCTTGCTCGATTCCGGGTCGTCCGCGTTCGTCACGGTCATCCCCTTCCCCTTGAGCTTGTCGACGAACGTTTGGAACGTCTCGCGGATGTGGTCGAGGTCGCGATAATAGTCGAGATGGTCCTCCTCGATGTTGGTGAGCACGATCATCTCCGGATGCAGGTGCAGCATCGCGGCCTTGTACTCGCACCCTTCCACCACGAAGAACCGCCCGCCGCCCACGCGCAGGTTGCCGAGATCGAACGACGGGACGAGCGACCCGACGATCACGGTCGGATCATACCCCGCGGCCTCGAGGATGAGCCCGAGCATCGCGGTGGTGGTCGACTTCCCGTTGGTGCCGGACACGACGATCGTGGAATACTCCCTCGACATCGCGCCGAGGAATTCCGGATACGTCCACTGCGGGATCCCAAGCTCGGCCGCGCGCACGCGCTCGACGTTCGTCTCGGGAACCGCCGGCGAGTACACCACGAGCTGCGTCCCCTCCGGGACGTTCGAGGACGCGTGGCCCGAGCGGAATTCCATCCCGCGGCGCGCCAAGTCATCCGTCACCGCGGACGCGTGCAAATCCGAGCCGCTGACGCGCTTTCCCTTTGCAATGCACCACTTGGCCGCGGCAGAAATTCCAATGCCTCCCGTGCCGATGAAATGGATGGAGTTGATCCCTTCGAGCATATCGGTTGTATCGTACCAGAAAAGAAAAAAGCCGCCAGGAATCCTAGCGACCGTGCGGGAACTCGGCCCGGTAGATGCGGCCCTGCGCGAGGACGTTCGCGACCACGGCTTCCGAGGTCTGCGAGAGGTTCCAGGCGTAGGGATACGCGGGAGAGGCGAGGCCGTCGGCGACCACGCGGCGTCCGTGGTGGTCCTCGAGCACGTAGGCGAGGCGACCGAGGTCGTCCACGCGGGGCTCGTGCACCGTCGCGGGGCGCGGGATCGAGATGGTCCCCTCGCGCGTGACCAGGACCTCCTCGGCCTGTTCGCCGTCGGAATCGGTCCGCGTCAGGTGCGCGACGAAGTGCTCGCCGTTCGACGACCAGCGGAAGCCGCCGTGTCGCATGAAGAACGATCCCTCGAACGCCGACTGGCCGTCCACGAGAAGCCGACGAGCGACGCTCCCTGCGCGACCGGCCACGCGCAGGAGCAGCGCGATGGCATTGCCGTCGGTGGCGGTCCAGACGAAGTCCACGCCGCCCTCGGACCCGTCGGGGGTGATCCGGGTAAGCTGGCCGTCGTCCCAGATCGCGTCGATGCCGCGGTCGCGCAGCAGGTAGAACGTCCTGCCGCCGTACCGGAACATCTGCGCGCGCTCCGCGGCGAACGGGAGCGGCCACACCGCGTTGCCGGCCCAGTCGTCGGGAAGCCCGCGGCTCGGGGTCGGCGCGCGCAGCCAGCGCTTGCTCGGCCCGTTGCCGATCGGCAGCAGCGTGTGCGGATGCTCGCCGCCGTCGAACGTGATCTCCGCGCCGCGCGGCAGCAGGATGGGCGAGTCGCGCACCACGTGCACGGCCGCGTCGCGCCCGGCGGCGCCGACGGCGATGTCGCCGTGGGGGCCGTGGACGAACTTGTGGACCTCGTCGAGCCGCGCGCACAGGCGGACGCCGTCCGGCGTCACCTTCCAGATGCCGCGCTCGCCGCCGCGATCGCCCCAGACCCTCACCCCGCGGTGCGGGTGGACCTTGACGATCATCGCCTCCTCGAACGGAACGGCCGGAAGCCGGACCTCGGGGTTCGAGTGCGAGACCACCAGCGAGCTGCCCTGGCCGCGATGGATGGACGCGACGCCGCATCCGTCCGCGCTCACCGCGAGGTGGCGCGATTCGAGTCGCTCGTACAGGCCGAGCGGGAGCAACGGGATGGACGGCACGTACACCGCCACGACCGCGCGCGGCTCCACGACCTTGAGATCCTCGTGTCCTTGATGTCGCGGACGGGATTGGTAGTGGACCACCCTTCCTCCTTTCCCATCGAAACCGATGAGAGCCTGCCCAACATACGGGAATTCCGCATGGTTGTCAAGAAAACCACCCCGTCGTAGAATAATCGCACTATGTCATAGAGAAAGTGGCGGAGTGATGAAGTGATGAAGTGGCGGAGTGATTGAATTTTCCTATTTCCTATGACGATCAAGCAATTCGATCCGGGCCTGTCCGACATGCTGAATGCCGAGCTGGAACGGCAGCGCGAGGGGCTGGAGATGATCCCGTCCGAGAACTTCGTTTCCGAGGCCGTGCTCGAGGCGCTCGGATGCATCGCCACCAACAAGTACGCGGAGGGGTACTTCGGCAAGCGCTACTACGGCGGCTGCCAGTTCATCGACCAGATCGAGGCGCTCGCCATCGAGCGCGCGAAGCTGCTGTTCGGGGCGGAGCACGTGAACGTCCAGCCGCTCTCCGGCGCGCCGGCCAACATCGCGGCGTACTCGGCGATCCTCGAGAAGGGCGACACCGTGCTCGGCATGGACCTGTCCCACGGCGGCCACCTCACGCACGGCCACCCGGTCACCTACATCGCCGGCATCTACAACTTCGTGCGCTACAAGACCGCGGCCGACGGCACGCTCGACTACGACAACCTCCGCGCCATGGCGCTCGAGCACAAGCCGAAGCTCGTGCTGGTCGGCTACTCCGCGTACTCGCGCGAGATCGACTATGCGCGCGTGAAGGAAATCGCGGACGAGATCGGCGCGTACACCATGGCGGACATCGCGCACATCGCGGGACTCATCGCCGCGGGCGAGATGAACAATCCCGTGCCGCTGTTCGACATCGTGACCACGACCACGCACAAGACGCTGCGCGGACCGCGCGGCGGGATGATCCTGTGCAAGGAGAAGCTCGCGAAGGCGGTGGACAAGGCGGTGTTCCCGGGATTGCAGGGCGGGCCGCATGAGAACGCCATCGCCGCGAAGGCAGTCGCGTTCAAGGAGGCGCTCGAGCCGGCCTTCAAGGAGTACGCGCGCCAAATCCGCGCGAACGCGAAGGCGCTCGAGGCCGAGTTCGTCGCGCGCGGGTACACGCTCGCGTTCGGCGGGACGGACAACCACCTGCTGCTCGTCGACGTCGTGACGTCGCGCGGGGTCGGCGGCAAGGACGCGCAGATCGCGCTCGACCGCGCCGGCATCACCGTGAACAAGAACGCGATCCCCGACGACGCGCGCGGGCCGATGGACCCGTCCGGCATCCGGCTGGGCACCCCGGCCATCACCACGCGCGGCATGAAGGAGGCCGAGATGAAGCAGATCGCCGCCTGGATGGACGACGCCATAACGAACTGGCAGGACGCCGCGAAGCTCGAGTCCATCCGCCTCGAGGTCAAGGCGCTCACCGACCGGTTCCCGCTGTATCCCGGATTGTCGTATTAGAACGTTTCCGCGATCTCCGTGAGCGAATCGAACAGGTAATGCGGTTCCTCGGCGGCGAGCGCGTGGCGCGGGTGGTAACCCGTGGTGATTCCCGCACTCCGCACGCCCGCGCGCTTGCTGTGACGGATGTCATGGACCGTGTCGCCGACGTATAGCGTCTCGTCCGGTAACGCGCTCCACTCGGAAACCATCCGCGCGATGTCCTCGGCCTTGTCGCGGCTGCCGCCGATCACGGACGCGAAGCGCTCGGACAGGCCGTAGGCGCGTATCTCATGGAGCAGGTTCGCGATCGGATGGCTGCTCACGAGCCCGAGGCAGACGCCTGCCCTTCCCGCGAGCCCCAGGAGCGCGTCGGGCGCGTCGCCATACATCACCGGCGTCATCCCGCCGCCGACGACCTCGTTCAGCCGCCGCTCATAGTGCGCATACAGCGCGTCCGGTTCCACGACCACCCCCGCCTCGGCAAAATGCTCGTACGCGGTCATCGTCGCGGTCGCGAGCCAGTCGTCAAACGCCACGGGCGGCAACCCGTAGTCCTCGCGCATCAGCCGGTTGGCCGCGTACACGACCCGGCGGTCGTCGCTGATCGTCCCGCTCCAGTCGAAGATGAACCATCGGATCGCCATAGACCGTCATCGTAACACGTGGTAGCATGGCGGTCACCTATGGCAATCCTGCTCGACGGACGCGCGATCGGCGCGCGCATCCGCGAAAAAGTGAAGGCGCGCGTGGCGCAGATGACGGCGAAGCCCGGGCTCGCCGTTCTTCTGGTCGGCGACGACCCGGCGAGCCACCTGTACGTGTCCCTCAAGCGCAAGGCGTGCGAGGAGGCTGGGATTCGCTTCGGGTTGTTCCTGTATCCGGCCGACGAGCCGGAGGCCGTCATTCTGGCGAAGATCGAGGAGCTGAACGGCCGCGACGACGTCACCGGGATCCTGGTCCAGCTTCCGCTTCCCTCGCAGGACGCCGACCGCGTCATCGCGCATATCCACCCGAACAAGGACGTGGACGGGTTTCACCGCGACAACATCCGCGCGCTCGCCGAGGGCCGCCCGGGCATCGTCTCCGCGTTGGCGCTTGGCATCATGAAGTTGATTGACGAAGGCCGAGAGGCATTAGGCCGCGAGGCCGAGAGGCGGACCGCGGCGATCGTCGGGAGCGCCCTGTTCGCCGAGCCGCTCCGCTATCTGCTTGCCGAACAAAAGTCGTTCGGGGAACGCGTGGACCCGGATGACGCCGAGCTTGCCGCGAAAACAAAGGCCGCCGACATCCTCATCGTGGGCGTCGGACGGCCGGGTCTGATCACGGGAGACATGGTGAAGCCGGGCGCGATCGTGATTGACGTCGGGACGACGAAGGTCGGTACCCGCGTGGTCGGCGACGTGGACGCCGCGTCCGTGGAGCCGGTCGCGGGCGCGCTCACCCCGGTCCCGGGCGGCGTGGGTCCGATGACGGTCGCGATGCTTCTCTTGAATATCCTCAAGGCCGCGGAACTGCAACGACGCTAGCGCTTGGCCGCGATTCCGGCCACAAGGACAGCCGCGATGTTGATCGCCTGTCCTTTAAAAATGCCCGCGGTGAATGCCATGGTCCACGGATACCCATACACCGGCTCCATGAGCACGGCGGTGCCGAGCAGCGTGAGGCCGACCCACACGAGCGCGAGCGCGATGCGGTGCGCCCAGTCATTTTCCGGCGCGCGGCGAAAGTAAAGAAACGCGAACAGGAGATAGCATAGCGGCGTCGCGGCCTGCAGCAGCACGAACGCCCATCCCGACAGGACGATCTGATAGATAGTATACAGGAAGAGGCTCGCGACGTACGCGCAGACGAACGTGAGAAACCAATAGGTGAGCACGCGCTTGACGGGAAAGTCGTGGATGGTCATACGACGTTAAATGAATGAGGCGAGCGTGGCGACGATGCCCGCGAAATAAAGGACCATGATGCCGACGGTGACGATCTTCGGGACCTCGAGGCAGACGTGCTCGCGGCACACCTTGGACGCGCGCATCTTCTCGTAGGTCATCACGACGAGAATCCCGTTCACGCCGGCGAACACCGCGCCGATGAACCCGAGGATCCCGATGAACGACCGGATACCCGCGAGATACAGAATGACCGGAACGCCGATGGACAGCGCCCAGGCCGCGACGCGACCGACGCGGGTGTCGTAGCGAAGGCTGTTCTGCAGCTCCACCGAGCCGACGAGGAAGATGGACAGGATGGAGATGAGCGCGAGCGAGATGCCGACGGCACGAAACGCGTCACCGAGGAGCGGCGCGAGCGCGTCGATCGCGAACTCGCTGGTCCGCCCGCCCGTGGCCGCCACCACCGCGAAGGCGAAGACGGCGTAAAGCACGGTGACGCAGACCATCCCGAGCACGGTCGCGTACGGGAGCGTCGTGGCTCGTTTCCCAAGCAGGGAGCGCATTTCCGGGATGGCACTGATCCCGCCGGTCAGCGAGAAAAACACGACGCCATAGACCGCCAGCAGCCCGTCGTCGCCATACGCGACCGAAAGCCGGGAGACATCGATGTGCGGCATTGCCGCGAGGACGATGAACAGAAACAGGAACGCGAGCAGCGCGAGCATCCACACCTCCATCCGCGCGACGAACGTGAGCCCGCGGTACGAGATCGCGGCCACGAGCGCGGCGACGCACAGCCCGAGCACGGTCTCCGCGATCGGTCCCTCCAGCCCGAACAGGACGGACAAGAGATCTCCCCCGGCGACGAGATACGCGAGCATCGCTCCCCAGAACCCGAACGCGAGCGTCGCCATCCCGACGCGCGCCCACGTCTTTCCAAGATACGCCTCGACGATCCCGGAAAACCGGTGCTCGCCCGGCGTATGGACCACCACGTCGGTGTACATGAGCAGGATGCCGGTCATCATGGCCGCGAGCACGAGAAGCATCAGCAAACCGGTCACGTACCCCACCTGCGCGAACACGTACGGCAGCCCGAAGACCCCAACGCCGACGATGGAGCCGACCATCGTCGCGACCGAGCGGATCAGTTTCATGTTGGGATGCACCATTCTTCCACAAGTATAGCACAGGAGGGGGCCTTGATCGAGATCGGAATGGTGCTAAGATGCGAGCGATATGGCCATCGAGCGCCTCCCTCCACAAAACGTCGAGGCCGAGCAATCCCTGCTCGGTTCCCTTCTCATTGACCAGGACGCCATGGTCAAGATCGGCGACGTCACGCACGCGGAGGACTTTTACCGCGACTCCCACCGGCTCATCTTCGACTGCATGGTCGACCTGTACGAGCGCCACGAGCCGATCGACATCCTGACCGTGGGCAACCGCCTCGAGGAAAAGGGCAAGCTGCAGCACATCGGCGGGCGCGCGTACCTCGTCGAGCTGTCGAACGCGGTGCCAACCTCGGCGCACATCGCGCACTACGCGATGATCATCCAGAAGAAGGCGTCGCTGCGCCGCCTCATCGAGGCTGCCACGCACATCACGCGGCTCGGTTACGAGGAGGAATCCGACATCGACATCACGCTCGACGAGGCCGAGCGCACGCTGTTCGGCGTCTCGCAGAACCTCACCAAGAACGCGTTCGTCCCGATCTCGCGCGTGCTCACCGAGGCGTTCGACCGCATCGACGAGCTCCATCGCGAGCGCGGGAAGCTGCGCGGCGTCCCGACCGGGTTCAAGGAGCTCGACGACCTGCTCGCCGGCCTCCAGAAGTCCGACCTGCTCATCCTGGCCGCGCGCCCGTCCGTGGGGAAGACGTCGCTTGCCATGAACATCGCGGCAAACGTGGCGCTCAAGGGCAAGGCGCCGGTGGGCGTGTTTTCGCTCGAAATGTCCAAGGAACAGCTGGTCGACCGCATGATCTGCGCCGAGGCCGGCGTGGACCTCTGGAAGATGCGCACGGGCCGGCTCTCCGACCGCGACGAGGACTTCCCGCGCATCGGCCACGCGCTCGGCGTGCTCTCCGAGGCTCCCATCTACATCGACGACTCCCCGTCGCTCACCGTGATGGAGCTGCGCACCAAGGCGCGCCGCATGCAGGCCGAGCACGGGCTCGGGCTCATCATCATCGACTACTTGCAGCTGATGGAAGGGCGGAACAAGAAAAACGGCGGCGACGACAACCGCGTGCAGGAGGTGTCCGAGATCTCGCGCGGGCTGAAGCAGATCGCCCGCGAGCTCTGCGTGCCGGTGCTCGCGCTCGCGCAGCTCTCCCGCGCCGTGGAACTGAACAAGCCGGCGATCCCGCGCCTCGCCCACCTGCGCGACTCCGGCTCCATCGAGCAGGACGCCGACGTGGTGCTGTTCATCTACCGCAAGTCCGCGGACCGCAACTATCGCGAGGAAGAGCTCGCCCCGGAGGAAAAGAACGTCGCGGAAATCCACATCGCCAAGCACCGTAACGGCCCGACCGGCATGGTCCGCCTATTCTTCGACCGCACCCGCACCTCGTTCCGCAACCTCGACCTCCGCGGCGCCCCAACCGCCAACAACGCGCCGCCGCCTCCGCCAATGCCATCCGCGCCGCCGCCCGTCGATCATGGCTTCGTTCCCCCGCCGGTCGAGTCGGTATGATAAAATCGAGACGCCACTAAAGTGGCTTTGAATTCATAGGG
>CAYRYG010000038.1:0-11863 GCA_964428465.1 uncultured Gammaproteobacteria bacterium | reverse complement strand
CGTGGGAAGAGGCCGCGCGCGCAAAGATGCTCGCGGGCGACACCCGATACGTCCGCGTCCTCGACCGGCTCCGGGAGGCGCGCGAGGCCGCGGAGCGAAACGTCAGCCCGCAGCTCGCGCTGGAACACATCGTCATTTGAACCCACGGGACTAAAGTCCCTATGAATTCATAGCCACTTTAGTGGCGTCAAGCTATGCGTATTTCAAAACTCGCTCTCTTACTCGGCAGTATCGCGCTCGTCGGCGCGGGATGCTTTGGCGGCGGTTCTTCCGGCGGCAACGACGGCGGCGCGTTCAAGACCGTCGACGCGGGCGCGGAGTGGACGCAGCAGGTCGCGATCCCGTCCGCGAAGGGCGTCGGCACCATCGGCGGCACGGACGTGATCGCGCTCGAGATGGACCCGCAGGACAACCTTGCCATCTACGCGGGCACGCTCGCGAACGGCCTCCTGTATTCGCTCGACGGCGCGACCAGCTGGATGCAGCCGCGCGACGCGGGTCTCAAGGAGGGAACCATCAGCGCCGTGGAAGTGGACCCGACCGACGCGTGCGTCGTGTACGTCGCGAAGGGCCAGCGCCTGTACAAGACCGACGACTGCCTGCGTACGTTCGACTCCGAGGCGTACGTGGAAACGCGCGCGGGCGTCACCATCGCGGAGATCGCGGTGGACTGGTACAACCCGCTGACCGTGTGGATCGGGATGTCGAACGGCGACGTGCTGAAGTCCGAGGACGGCGCGACCACCTGGGCGACCTCCGTCTCAACGAAGAAGAACGTCACAGGCCTCATCGTGAGCAACGCGGACAGCCGCGTGGTGCTCGCCGCGACCGAGTCCGACGGATTCTACAAGACCATCGACGCGGGCGCGACCTGGACGCAAATCAAGGACGAGTTGAAAGAATTCAAGAATGCGGCTAAGGTGAGCGCGCTCGTCGAGGACGAGACCGGCGGCACGGTGATGGCGGCCACGGCGTACGGCCTCGTGCGGTCGAAGGACTTCGGCAACACGTGGGAGGCGCTGCAGCTGCTGTCCTCGCCGGGACAGGTTGATATTTTTGCCATCGCGATGAACCCGAAGGATACCAACGAGCTCGCCTACGCGGCAGGAACGACGTTTTACCGTTCCGCCGACGGCGGCGTGAAGTGGACCACGACCAAGATCCCGACCACCCGCGTGCCGATGGCACTCGTGGTGGACCCGACGGACACGAGCGTGGCCTACGTCGGCGTCGCGGCCATTGAGGACTAATATGCACCCATTCGTCCAGGAAAAGAAATCCGAATTCCAGGCGGCCATCGACCATCTCCAGACGGAGCTTGCTTCGCTGCGCACCGGCCGCGCCACCCCGCAGCTCGTGGAGAACATCCGCGTGGAGGCGTACGGGTCGGCCATGGAACTGAAGAGCATGGCGTCCATCAACGTGCAGGACGCGAAGACCATCGTGATCGAGCCGTGGGACAAGTCGCTCCTGCAGGCCATCGAGAAGGCGATCCGCGACGCCGACATCGGCATCAGCCCGGCCGTGGACGGACAGATCGTCCGCATTAACCTGCCGCAGATGACCGAGGAGACGCGCAAGAAGCTGGTGAAGATCATGAGGGAGAAGTGCGAGGAGGCCCGCATCGCCCTGCGCGGCGTGCGCGAGGACGCGCGCGACGCGGTGAAGAAGCAGGAGATCGGCGAGGACGAGAAGTTCAAGATGCTCGACGAGCTTGACCAGGCGACGAAGGACTACACGTCGCTCGTCGAGGAGATCGGCGAGAAGAAGGAAGAGGAAATCATGACTGTTTAATTGCAGGCGCTTCGCCCTGCACCCGACTTACTTTCTTGTCCGGACAAGAAAGTAAGCAAAGAAGCCGCCCGCCCGGTCTCAGGCTCCTACGCCGGGACACGGAAAACGGCCTTGCTGCGGAACTCGCTCGCGCCGACCTGACGGACAGCGCGCGCTTCGCTCAGACAATCCTCGCATCCCGCCTGCGGCGGGAACGGCCGTTTTCCGTGCCCCGGCTGGGTCGCCTCCGACAGGGCGGGATACGCGTTTCCCCTCCTGCCAAGGAGGGGTTAGGGGAGGTCTGTGCGTTCTCTGTGATTCAAGAAACAATGATATGGCTGAACAAGTAACCATGGATAAGCTCGTCGCGCTCTGCAAGCAGCGCGGGTTTGTTTTTCCGGGCTCTGACATTTACGGGGGCATGGCAAACTCTTGGGATTACGGCCCGCTCGGCACGGAGCTGAAGCGCAACATCATGAACGCGTGGTGGCAGCGGTTCGTCACCGCGCGCGGCGACATGGTCGGCATCGACGCGGCCGTCATCATGAACCCGAAGGTGTGGGAGGCGTCCGGCCACGTGGACGGCTTTACCGACCCGCTCGTCGAGTGCAAGAAGTGCCACGAGCGCTTTCGCGCGGACCAGATCGACGTCGCGAAGCCGTGCACGCGCTGTGGCGCCAAGGACGGGTTCACGGACCCGAAGAATTTCAACCTGCTGTTCAAGACGTTTATCGGCTCCACGGAAGACAACAAGTCCGTGGCGTACCTGCGCGGCGAATTGGCGCAGGCGATGTTCGTCGACCTTCCCCAGGTTCTGATGACCTCGCGCAAGCGCGTTCCGTTCGGCATCGCGCAACAGGGCAAGTGTTTCCGCAACGAGATCACGCCGGGCAACTTCATCTTCCGCACCCGCGAGTTCAACCTGATGGAGTTCGAGTACTTCGTGCACGAGTCGGAATGGGAGAAGTGGTTTGAGTATTGGCTCGAGCAGATGAAGTCCTGGCTCGACTTTTGCGGCGTGAAGCGCGAGCACCTCGTGTTCCACGAAATCGAGGACGGCGAGCGCGCGCACTATTCGAAGCGCACGGTGGACATCGAGTACCTGTACCCGTTCGGGCAGAAGGAGCTCTACGGCCTCGCCTATCGCGGGGATTACGACCTGCTGCGCCACCAGGAGGCGTCCGGCGCGGATATGCGCTTCACGGATCCGAAGACCAACGAGAAATACGTCCCGCACACGATCGAGCCGACGTTCGGCATCGACCGCACGGTGCTCATCACGCTGCTCGAGGCGTATCACGAGGAACAGGCGCCGACTGCCGAGGAGGGCGAGACCGACGCGCGCGTGGTGCTCAAGCTCCCGAAGGCGCTCGCGCCGTACAAGGTCGCGATCCTGCCGCTCTCCAAGAAGGACGAGCTTTCGGCCGTCGCGCAACCGCTCGCGGAGCGCCTGCGCCAGAAGTGGGCGACCGACTACGACGAGACCCAGTCCATCGGCAAGCGCTACCGCCGCCAGGACGAGATCGGCACGCCGTACTGCGTCACCGTGGACTTCGACACGCTGAACGACCAGGCCGTCACCGTGCGCGACCGCGATAGCATGAAGCAGGAGCGCGTCGCGATCGCGGAGCTGGAAGACTATCTGTCAGGGAAACTTGAGGCCGCGAGGCATTAGGCCGCGAGGAAAATCCTCTCGGCCTATTGCCTAAAGCCTAATCGCCTACCAGTATGAAAAAACCAATCGTTCTTCCAAACGGCATGCGCGTGCACCTGCTCCCGTTCTCGGGCACGGAGGCCGCGACGGTGTTGGTGTTTACCAAGGTGGGGTCGCGCGACGAGTACGCGGCGATCAACGGCGCGTCGCACTACATCGAGCACCTGATGTTCAAGGGAACCAAGCGCCGCCCGACCACGCTCGACATCTCGCGCGCGCTCGACGCCGTGGGCGCGGAGTACAACGCGTTCACGGGCAAGGAGTACACCGGGTACTACGTCACCATCGAGGCCGGGCACCTGCCGCTCGCCATCGACATGCTGCACGACATGATCTTCCATTCGAAGTACGATCCGAAGGAAATGAACCGCGAGCGCGGGGTGATCATCGAGGAGATCAACATGTACGCCGACAACCCGATGATGCACGTGGAAGACCTGCTCGAGGAAACCCTGTTCAAGGGGTCCACGCTCGGCTGGAACATCGCCGGGTCGCCGAAGACCATGCGCGCCATGACGCGCGAGGCCGTGATCGCGTTTCGCGACGAGCACTACGTCCCGTCGCGCATGGTGGTGGCCGTGGCCGGCAAGGTGGACAAGAAGACGCTGGCCGTCATCAAGAAGACCTTTGGAAGCGTGAAGGCGAAGCCGGATCCCAAACCCTACCAGCCCTTTTCGCCCCTTCCGCCCTCCAAAACCCCCCGCGTCAACGTCCAGTTCAAGAACGTGGAGCAGCTGCAGGTGGCGCTCGGGTTCCCGTCGTTCGGCGTGGCGGACACGCGCAACGCGGCGCTCTCGCTGCTCGCGACCATCCTCGGCGGCACCATGTCGTCGCGCCTGTTCATCTCGGTGCGCGAGCGCAAGGGGCTGTGCTACTTCGTCCGCGCGGAAAACGGCGCGTACGACGACACGGGCGCGTTCCTGATTCGCTCCGGGCTCGACAAGAAGCGTCTTCCCGAGGCGATGAAGACCATTCTCGGCGAGGTGGAGAAGGTGAAGCGCTCCGGCGTGACCGAGCGCGAGCTCAAGGAGGCGAAGGACAACTTCCGCGGGCGCATCCTCTTGAAGCTCGAGGAATCCTCGAACCGCGCCGACTGGTACGCGCGCCAGGAGCTGCTCCTCCGCACCGCGAAGACTCCCGAGGAGCGGATGAAGGAGATTGACGCGGTGACCGTCGCGGAGGTAAAGAAGGTGGCAAGGGAAGTGCTCGACCGCTCGAAGATGGCGGCCGCGGCGATTGGTCCGTTCAAAGATGGCGCGGCGTTTTTGCGGGCCGCTGGGTTATAAGGAAATTGGCGATGGGGAAATTACGGATTTTGTTTACGGATATACAGATATCGGTACATCCGTAAGCCAAATCCGTAATTTCCCCCTCGGAACTCCTATGAAAACGGTAATTGGCAACTGGAAGATGAACGTCGGCACGCGCGAGAGCGTGGCGCTTGCGCGCGGGGTGCTGTTGGCATTGCGCGGCCGGAAGCGGTTGCCGGAGGTTGCCGTGTGCCCGCCGTTCGTGGCGCTCGGCGAGGTGCGCAAGGTGGTGGCGCGCTCGCACGTGGCGCTCGGGGCGCAGGACATGGGCGCGGAGGACCAGGGGGCGTTCACCGGGGAGATCTCCGCGCGCATGCTCGTGGAGCTCGGCGTGACGCATGTCATTCTCGGCCATTCGGAGCGGCGACTCCTGTTCGGGGAGACCGACGAGGCGGTCAACAGGAAGCTGATCCGCGCGCTGTCGGCCGGCCTCGTGCCGATCGTGTGCGTGGGGGAGAGCGCCGAGGAGCGGGCGGCGGGGAAGGAACGCGATGCGGTCGCCTCCCAGCTGCGCGGCGCGCTCCGGGACTTGCGCCTTCGGCACAAGGAGCGCATCCTGTTCGCGTACGAGCCGGTGTGGGCCATCGGGACGGGGGCGGCGGACACGCCGTCCGACGCCATCGCCATGCACGCCTGGATCCGTTCGCTCGTCCCGGAGCTCCTCGCGGGCATCAAGCCCGACCAGTTCTCCGTGCTGTACGGCGGGAGCGTCGACGGGGCCAACGCCTATTCGTTCCTGCGCGAGGACGAGGTGGACGGCCTGCTGGTCGGCGGGGCGTCCGTGAAGTTGTCTGAGTTCACGAAGATATTGGAGTCGGCTTCGGAGGTTTTGGAAAATAGAAACGAGAACAGATAATAGATAGCAGATATTGGATATTGGCAGCTCGTCTCCAGTCTCCAGTCTCCAGTATCCAGTATCCAATATCCAGTATCTATGCTTTGGCCACTTATTTCCGTCATCCTGCTCGTCGCGTCCCTGGCCGTTGCCGCCTGGGTGGTTTTGCGCAAGGTGCCGCAGGTGCGGATGATCGACGTGGCGTCCATCCCGACCGAACGCGCGAAGCGGCTCAAGGAGCAGATCATCCTCCAGAAGTTCGAGCGCGTCGGCGCGGAGAAGCTCGGCACCGTGACGAAGGCCGCGCGCCAAGGCGTCACCGCCGCGTCGAAGATCGGCCGGCGTGCCGTTCAGAAGCTCTACGCGATGGAACAGTATTACCAGAAGCTGAAGCACGCCCCGCCGGACGGCTCGCACGCGGTGGACCCGGAAACCATCAAGCGCCTGCTTAACGAGGCCGACGACTTGGTGCGCCAGGAGGAATACATCCCGGCTGAGAAGCGCTACATCGAGATCATCAGCCACAACCCCAAGCACGTGAAGGCGTACGAGGGGCTCGGCAACCTGTACCTCTGGAACAAGCAGTACGCGCAGGCGCGCGAGACGCTGCTGTTTACGCTGCGCCTGTCCCCGGACGACGCGAGCGTGTACATGAGCCTCGCGGAGGTGGAGCTCGCCGAGGAGAACCCGAAGAAGGCCATCGAGCACCTCCGCCGCTGCGTGGAGCTGCGTCCGAACAATCCCAAGTTCATCGACCGGTACGTGGAGACGGCGTTCGCCTCGAAGCTGCCGGAGGACGCGCGGAAGGGGATCGCGCTGCTGAAGGAAGCCAACCCGGAAAACCAGAAAATCGGCGAATTTGAGGAGCGCCTGGCCGATCTCACGGGGGACTCTTCACAACCGGCGGACCCTTTGATATAGTTCCGCCGCACACGCCGTTGTAGCTCAGTTGGTAGAGCGCATCCATGGTAAGGATGAGGTCAGCGGTTCAATCCCGCTCAACGGCTCCAAAAGGTCCCGACGATTCGTCGGGACCTTTTGTTTGGGGTGTACAAATCGGGCGGTCCGTGCTATCCTGTCGGTGTTATGTCGGGAACGATCTCGAAAATCCTGATTGCCGTCACGCTGTTCATGGCCGCCACGCTTGGCGGGATGGCGTTGTTTGACATGGGGACGGACATGGGCACAGGCATGCCGTGCGCCGACCAGTCCTGTGACGCGTCGCTCGGTTCGGATGCGGCCATGACCGGCGCGGAGTGCGTCGACCATTGCCTTCGTGTCGCGTCTCCGGACGGGTCGGTCCCGGCCGCCACCTCGCTTTCAATCGCGCTGCTCGTCCTGATTCTCGTCCGTTCGTTTGAGCGGCCTGCCATTGCCGTCCGGGCATTCGCGTCGCATCGCTGGCGTGACGGAATCGGCAAATTTCTCCTGCAACAACAACTGTCAACCGTCGTTTTGCGCGACTAAACCAAACGGGTTGGGCCGGGTTCCGGCTTCCGTTTGGTTTTTGATTTACGCAAAACGAGTATGACCCAAACCATTACCCTGACAGTCAACGGCCTGGACCGCGGGAATGCCGCGCGGTTCGAGGAGACGGCCGCGCAGGTCGGCGGCGTACGGCGGACGGACACGTGGCCGGGGCGCGCCGAGATTGAAATCTCGGACCCGGGCGTCAAGCCGCATCTCATGGCCGCCCTGAAGTCCGCTGGGTTCGACGTCGGCGAGACGATGGCACCGGCTCCCGGGTCCAGCCCACAGATGCTCAAGGTCTGCGTCGACGGCATGACCTGCCGCAGCTGCGAGATCACCGTCGAGCGCAGGTTCCGGAAGGTCGCGGGCGTGCGGAAGGCGGACGTCAACGCGGCGACCGGCGTGGCGCGCGTGGTGTGCGAGGACGGGTGCCGCGTCGGGATCGACCAGCTCCGGGAGGCGCTCGCGGGCGAGGAGAAGTACGCCGTCAGCCCGTTCGCCGAGAAGCGTGGCGCGCCGCGCCCCGAGGAGGCGTGCGCCGACCGTCCGTCGGTCCTCCGGATCCTCGGCCTGTTCGCGCTCGCATTTCTGCTCTGGTCGCTGTTCAACAAGCTCGGGTTCGGCGCGCAGGCGAGCGTGGCCGGGACCGTGACCGTCACCGCGGCGCTCGTGCTCGGCCTCGTGGCCGGGAGCTCGTCGTGCCTCGCGGTGTCCGGCGGCCTGCTGCTCTCGAGCGCCGGCAAGTTCAACGAGCGCTACAAGGCCGCGACGACCGGGGAGCGCATGCGGCCCGTCTTCCTGTTCGTGACCGGGCGCGTGCTTTCCTACGGGCTGTTCGGCGGGCTCATCGGGCTCGTCGGAAAAACCTTCGCGTTCTCCCCGCTCGTGACCGGCGCGATCACCATCCTCGCGGCCGTCTACATGCTCACCATGGGGCTCGACATGCTGAAGATCTCCCCGAGGTGGCTGAAGTCCTGCATGCCGCGCATGCCCAAGGCGTTGAGCCACCGCATCGTGGACGCCGAGGGGAAGGAGCACTGGTCCGCCCCGTTCCTGCTCGGCGCGGGGACGTTCTTCCTGCCGTGCGGGTTCACCCAGTCGCTCCAGGTGTTCGCCCTCACGACGGGCGGCTTCTTCGCGAGCGCGGGGATCCTTGCGGCGTTCGCGGTCGGCACGGCCCCGGCGCTCATCGCGCTCGGCTGGGCCACGGGCTCGCTCAAGGGAAAGGCGGGGAAGTTCTTCTTCCAGTTCTCCGGCGCGCTCGTCGTGGTGCTCGGCCTTTGGAACGTCCAGAACGGCCTGACGCTGGCGGGATACCCGCTTGACTTCGGGGCGCCGTCCGACCCCGTCGTTTCCGCGGCGACCGCGGTGGCGGGCGCGGACCCGAACGTGGCGGTCGAGGGCGACACCCAGGTGATCCGCATGAGGCTGAACGACTCGACGCCGTCATACCTGCCGTCGAACAGCTACACGATCCGGGCGGGCGTCCCGACGCGCATGGAAGTCGAGGGACCGGGCCGCGGGTGCCGGTCCGTCCTCCAGATCCCGAAGCTCGGGGTGAGCGCCTACCTGGACCAGCCGCTCACGACCATCGAGTTTACCGCCGCCACCCCCGGCTCCTACACGTTTAGCTGCGGCATGGGGATGTACCGCGGCACGCTGAACGTCGTCTCGTCTTAACCACGACAACCTATGCCAACCATGAACATCTCGATCCGCGGAATGCACTGCGGATCGTGCAAGGCGCTCATTGAGGACGTGTGCAAGGATATCCCGGGCGTTTCCGCGTGCATCGTGAGCTTTGAAAACGGGACGGCCGCCGTCGAGCATGACGGCTCCGTTTCCTTCGAACGGGTGCGGGGGGAGATCGCGGCGCTCGGCGATTATCAGGTGGAACAAATCGTATGAACGACAAACAGCCGGAAGGGACAAAGCGATTTACCTTTCGCGTGAAGACGGAGACCGTTGCCGACGGGGTTATGCGCCTGTCGGAAGGCGGGGTTCCCGAGTTCGTCGGGAACGTGACGTCGAAGAAGGAGGGAACCGTGGACGTACCGGACGGGGAGTGCGACGACCGCCAGCTTTCCTCCTTTCTCCGGGCGATGCCGCGCTTGCAGGCGCTATTCGACGACCCGGAGGCCCTGCGGGAAGCGCGACCGGTGACTCCCGGCGCGGTCGTTCCGATAACAGCCGGTCCGACGTCGGACCGGCAGGACGGACGGGCGATCCTGAACGTGTTCGGGATGCACTGCGCCAGCTGCTCGGCGCTCATCGAGCGCGCGGTCAAAAAGCTGCCGGGCGTGAGGGAGGCCAGCGTGAACTACGGCGCGGAGAAGGCGCGCGTGGCATTCGATCCGTCGCGCGTCACCGTCGAGCAGCTCCTCGGCGCGGTAAAGGCCGCCGGCTACCGCGCCGAGGTCGCCGACGAGAAGGACCAGGAGGCGGAACGGCGCAAGCGCGACGCGGAGATTCGCTCGTACCGCGCGCGATTCCTCGCGGGACTCGCGCTCTCCGTCCCGCTCGCGTACTTCATGCTGCTCGACTTCTTCCCACGGCTTCCGTTCGGCGCCCAGGTCCTGTCACGCATGGGGTTCGTCTCGCTGCTCCTCGCCGTCCCCGCGCAGTTCGTGCTTGGGGCGGGGTTCTACCGGGGCGCGTGGTCGAGCCTGAAGATGAGGACGTTCAACATGGACTCGCTCATCGCCATCGGCACGAGCACGGCGTTCTTCTACAGCCTGTTCGAGTTCGTCCGGTACGTCGTCACGTCCGGATCGGTCTGGGCCCCGATGGGGACCAAGATCCCGGACCTGTACTTCGAGATCGGCGTGTTCCTCATCACGTTCGTGCTTCTCGGCAAGTGGCTTGAGGCGCGCGCGAAGGGAAAGACCAGCGACGCCATCAAGAAGCTGATGGGACTGCAGGCAAAGACCGCCCGCGTGGTGCGCGGCGGGCAGACGCTGGACATTCCCGTCGACCAGGTGGTCGGGGGCGACACGGTGGTCGTGCGGCCGGGGGAGAAGGTGCCGGTGGACGGGACCGTGACCAAGGGGCTCACCTCCGTCGACGAGTCCATGCTGACCGGCGAGAGCATCCCGGTCGAGAAGAAGGAGGGCGACACGGTCATCGGGTCGACCATGAACAAGAACGGGAGCATCGAGTTCACGGCCACCAAGGTGGGGTCGGAAACCGCGCTCGCGCAGATCATCCGGCTGATCGAGGACGCGCAGGGGTCGAAGGCGCCGATCCAGGCGCATGCCGACCGCATCTCGGCCTGGTTCGTGCCGGCGGTCATCGGCGTGGCGGTCCTTACGTTCGCCGTCTGGTACTTCCTGCTCGGCGCCGCCTTCAGCTACGCGCTGCTCGCGTTCGTCTCCGTGATCGTCATCGCCTGCCCGTGCGCGCTCGGCCTCGGGACGCCGACGGCGGTCATGGTCGGCACGGGGAAGGGGGCGGAGCACGGGATTCTCATCAAGGGCGGCGAGCCGTTCGAGATGACGTCCAAGGTGCAGGCCGTCGTGTTCGACAAGACCGGGACGCTCACGAAGGGGAAGCCGGAGGTGACGGACATCGTGCCGCTTTGCGAGATGGACGAGGACGAGATCCTCGGCATCGCCGGCAGCCTGGAGAAGTCGTCCGAGCATCCGCTCGCGGAGGCGATCTACGCGTACGCGGAGGAGGAACAGGCGGATATACGGGACGCGGAGGGGTTTAGGGCGATCCCGGGCCACGGCGTGTCCGGGCGGCTCGACGGCATCGAGTACTTCTTCGGGAACCGCAAGCTGATGGGCGAGCTCGGCCACGATCTCTCGCGCGTCGAGCGCAAGATGGCGCGGCTGGAGGAGGCGGGAAAGACGGCGATGCTGCTCGCGACCAAGGAGAAGGCGCTGGCGATCGTCGCGGTCGCGGATACGCTCAAGGAGACGACGCTCGAAGCCGTAAAGGAGCTGCAGAAGATGAAGATGGAGGTGTATATGATCACGGGCGACAACTCGCGCACGGCGAACGCGATCGCCAGGCAGGTGGGGATCACGAACGTGCTCGCGGAGGTGCTGCCGCAGGACAAGGCGGCCGAGGTGAGGAAGCTGCAGGAGAAGGGGATGCGCGTCGCCATGGTCGGCGACGGGATCAACGACTCCCCGGCGCTCGCCCAGGCCGACGTCGGCATCGCCATGGGCAGCGGGACGGACGTGGCCATGGAGTCCGCGGGGATCGTCATCATCAAGGATGACCTGCGCGACGTGCTGAGTGCCATCCGGCTTAGCCGGGAAACGATGGGGAAGGTGAAACAGAACCTGTTCTTCGCGCTGTTCTACAACGTCATTGGCATCCCGGTCGCGGCCCGCGTGTTCGCCGGCCTCGGCGTGATCCTGCGTCCGGAATTGGCGGGCCTCGCCATGGCGCTCAGTTCCGTCTCCGTCGTCACCAACTCGTTGCTCCTGAGGGGGTATCACCCGCATAAGAGAAATTACCTCTCCTCGGTCGTCGCCCCGGCGGCGATGGGGATCCTATTCACGCTCGTGTTCGTCGCGTTCGCGCGCTTGAGCATGGGCACGTAATTCAGATGTATGTTCCATGAAGACACCCAGGCCGTCGTGCCGGAGCGCGCGGACGGCGACGAGGCCGTCGTCCCGCCCAAGACGGCGTTCGTCCTCGGATTCGCGACCGCGATTCTCTCGGTCGGGACCCTCGGATTCATCATCCTGATGTACGTCGTCCTGAATGCGTGACGGCCCCAAACGAAAACAGGGCATCGCGCCCTGT
>CAYRYG010000037.1:0-12224 GCA_964428465.1 uncultured Gammaproteobacteria bacterium | reverse complement strand
GCGAGAACTGCGACGGGTCCGGGGCGCGGTACGAGTTGACGGTCTGGCCGAGCAGCGTCACCTCCACGCACCCGTGCGCCGCGAGGTCGCGCACCTCGTCGAGTATGTCGCTCACCGGGCGGTTCTTCTCAAGCCCGCGCGCGAACGGCACCACGCAGTAGGTGCAGAACTTGTTGCAGCCGGTCTGGATGGTGACGAACCCCTGGCGGAACGTGCGGCGCTCCGGGATGACCTTGAGGTAGTCCTCGGCCGTGGAGGCACCGTTGACGAGCTCCGGGCGAAGCTCCGCGATCCAGCGCGGGAGGTTCACCACGTCCGCGGTCGGAAAGTACAGGTCCGCGGTCTTCATCTTCTTGCGGATGGACCCGTCGCGGTCGCGGCCCGGCAGGCATCCGGTCACGCCGACGATCAGTTCCGGCCGCTTCTCGCGGAGCGCCTCGAACTCGCGCAGGAACCCGAACACGCGGTCCTCGGCGCTCTGCCGCACCGAGCAGGTGTTCACGAGGATGAGGTCGGCCTCCTCCCGGTCCTCGGTCGCCGAAAATCCCACCCCCGCGAGGATGGCGTCGATGCGCTCGGAGTCGTTCTTGTTCATCTGGCAGCCGAGCGTGATGAGATGGTATTTCGGGGTGGCCATAGGGGGGTGACCGATATTAGATAACAGATGTTAGATATTGGCAACGGGCTGCCAGTATCCATTCTCTAATATCCAATATCTGCCTATTAAAAATCCGGCTCGCTACTTGCGAAACCGGCCGGGGCCCGTACCGTCGCGCGGGCGGACGATGGGGGCGGGAACGCGAGGTTCCTCGGGAGGGGCGGGGACGACGTTGGCCTCGAACAGGCACGCCACGAACGCGGCGCGGAAGTAGGCGAGGCGGGTGTCGTTGAGGAAGAGCTGGCGGTCGGCGTAGGAGGCCTGGATGGCACGGACGAACTCATCGAGCGGGCCTTCGACCCATGCCTGGCTGGCGATGGAGCCCGTCCCGCGCTCGAGCGCGGAACGCACGCGCTCCGCCTTGCGGTCGACGAACTCGTCGTTGGTCGGCTTCGGCAGCGTCATGCGCTGGAGGATCGCGGCGCGCGCGCGTCGGCAGGCGCTCTCGTCCCAGAAGGACGCGCCGCGACAGCGAAGGAGCTGCGTGAGCATGACCTCGGCGTCCTGGCGCTTGAACGGCATGACCTCGCTCGGACGGCTCGGCGTCGAGAGCTCGGCGAACACCGTGCCGATCCCGGTCTGCCAGGGATCCGTCGGATCCCCCCCCGGCAGACCATCGCCGTCGTCGACGACGTGGCCCGTTCGGAAGCTGTGTAAGGTTCCCATCTTGTCCCTCCTGTTCCCCTCCCCGATCCCACGATCGAGAATTCGACCCTACCCCAGTCCGTGCGATCCGTCAAGGCCCGCGCGGCCGATTTGATTTTCTCGAAAATTTGTGCTATCATTCCCTGTGATTAATCGCATCCCTATGCCACGTCACGCCGTTGACAGACTCGGTCAGCCGCAAGAATACGCCGAAGACCTTCCAAAGGGTCGGAAGGGCGTTGATGCAAAGACGAGGCGAATCGCCGAACAAGTCCGCGGGCCGGTCGGTCCGACGGAACTCGTTTCGGTCACGCAGTCGGACGGCAGGGAGAAACTCGTACGCATGTCCCGTGAGGAGCTGAAGAACGCCGAGGAGCGCGCGGACAAAGACTTTGACCGCGCCATCGCCGCGGTTACCGCAGGCGAGAAACTCGATCAAAAAATGGTCTCCGAGCTCCTCGGTTCGAACAAGGAGGAAATCCTCGCCCTCGCCCGAAAGGAAGGCGACGTGAAGGGGGCCATGTTCAAGGTCATGGAGGACGCGGTCGATTCCCTGAAGGAATACGACAAGCTCGTGGACAAGGCCGTCGCGGATTCCGGCTACACCGGGATCGTCGCCGACGGGCTCCGCGACTCGCTTCTCAAGGAACGCACCCGCGTGTTCGGCGAGGCGCTCCGCCAGTCGGCGGGACCGCGCGTCAAGCGCAACCTTGAAAACGACGTCCGCGGAAAGATCCTCGCGGAAGCCTCCAAGCAGGTGGCCGCCCTGGCCGAAACGGTCGGGCCGGCAGAACTGGCAAATCGTACACTCTCGGAGGAACAGGTTCGCCTTGCGCGATCGTATGCCGAGGCCCTCAACAAGGCCGACGAGATGAACACGAAGATGACCGCGGCCGTGAAGCGGCTCAACAAGCTGCGGAAGGCCGGGAACCTCGGCGACGACTACGAGGCGGCGGTCCAGGAAGACGACCAGTACAGCGAGGCGTGGAACGGCGCCACCGCGAACGCGAAGCGCGTCGCGAAGCTTCTCGAGACGGCCGGTGTGTCATCGACCTCGCCCGAGTTCGCCACCAAGGCCGCGCGCGCGGAGCTCTCGCGCACGCTTCCGGAATACGTCGGGGGGTATCGCGTCGCCAAGCCGGACTCGATGGAAATTATCGACGAAGAGGAGGAAGACGCAAAGGAGGTTCTCGAACCGGCCCGGGAAATTCCGTTCCCGAGGCGCGAGGACCGGCAGATCGTCGAGCGCGTCCGCCCGGGCGCGGTCAAGGAAGGCCCGGGCATGCCGCTCGAGCAGGCGATCGTGGATACGGGCGAGCACGACCCGCGGCTGGACGAACCCAGGCGACGGGCGGCCGCCAAGCGACGGGAAATGAACCCGACGCGCATGGAGGACTATGACGCGCCCACATACGTCGGCGACACGGGACCGGACGAGATCCCCGACGTCACGGATCTTCTTCAGGACGACGAACCGCCGAAGAAGGGATTCCTGCAGGGACTGGCCAAAAACGGTCGCAAGCTGATGCTCGGCATGGCACTCCTGTTCGGCATGAAGGCCGGCGCGCCGGACCAGCGCCTTCCCCACCAGGAGGACCAGGGGCCGAGCCGGGAAACCGCGGCGATGATGGCGAACATGGAAACCATGGCCGCGCCGGTCAGGGAAACCACGGGCGTTTCCGGCGAGACGCAGGCCGAGGAGGATCAGTCCGCCACCGAGGCCGCGCCGAAGGTAGAAGGCGACGTCGAATACAAGAAGGGCGACCCGCGCAACCTCAAGCGCGCGCTGAAGATCCTGAAGGACTCGGGACTCAAGGGCCGCGCCGAGCTGGCGCTCGAGAAGCACCAGAACCTCCAGGGAGCCCTCCAGGCCATCGACGAGTCGGGTCTCCCCGGCAAGGCGGAATTCCAAAAGATGAAGGCGAAGGAAAGGCGCGAGGAAGTCGAGGCGGCGATGGGACGCATCGAGGCCATGCGCCTGATCGGCGACATGAAGAGCCCCGTGCTCGACGCGGTCAAGCGCGCGGACCTCAGGAAAAAATTGGACCAGCACCAGGCGTTCCTCGACGCCATGCGGAATCTCGACGAGGTCAAGTAACCGCGAAGGAAAACACCGGCTTACGCCGGTGTTTTCGATTCCCCGATGGCACGGGCGACGAGGTCCGCCTGCGCCACGACGATGTCCTCTTCCTGTCCGAACACGTTGACCTTGAAGTCCCCGCCCTCGGCCTCCTTGGCGCCGATCACGAGGGTCCACGGGACCTTCATCATCGCGGCGGCGCGGATCTTCTTGCCGACCTTCTCGTCGGACGCGTCGAGCTCCACGCGCAGCCCGGCCTCCGCGAGCTTCGCCTTCAATTCCTTCGCGTACGGGACGAACGCGTCACTCACCGTGGCGAGCCGGATCTGCACCGGCGCGAGCCACATCGGGAACGCGCCCGCGGTGTGCTCGATGAGGATGGACAGGAAGCGCTCGATCGCCCCCATGATGGCCGCGTGGACCATCACGATCCGCTCGTGCTCGCCCTTCTCGTTCACGCAGGTAAGGTCGAACCGGTCCGGCATGTTCACGTCAAGCTGGATGGTCGCCACCTGCCATTCGCGGCCGATCGAGTCCTTCGCGAGGAAATCCAGCTTCGGGGCATAGAACGCGGCCTCGCCCGGCGCCTCGACGTATTCCGTCCTGTTCTCGCCCGCGACTTCCCTCAGGATCTGTTCCGCCTGGTCCCAATGCGCCTGGTCCCCGAGATATTTTTCGGGATGCGCCGGGTCGCGCAGGGACAGGCGGAGACGAAGCGACAGCCCGAATGCCCCGTAGAACGCGTGCACGATCTCCCAAATCTTCTGAACCTCCTCCTTCGCCTGCGAGATGCGGCAGAACACGTGCGCGTCATCCTGCGTGAACCCGCGCAGCCGCGACAAGCCGGCAAGTTCTCCGGTCTGCTCGTCACGGTAGCACATGGTGGTGTTGGCGTACCGCTGGGGAAGGTCGCGATAGCTCCACTGGCGGCGGGCGTAAATCTGCGTGTGGTGCGGGCAGTTCATCGGCTTCATCGCGAACTCATGCCCCTCGCGCGTGGTGATCCGGAACAGGTCGTTCTGATACTTTTCCCAATGGCCGCTCGTCACGTACAGGTCCTTCTTCGTGATGTGCGGAATCTCGACGCGCTCATACTCGCGCGCGTGCCGGAGGCTCCAGACGAACCCGTCCAGAAGGTTGCGCAGCATGGTTCCGCGCGGCGTCCACAGCGGAAGGCCCGCCCCGACCAGGTCGGAGAACGCGTACAGGTCGAGCGCCGGACCAAGAACCTTGTGGTCGCGCTTCTTTGCCTCCTCGAGCATGGTGATGTGCGCGTCGAGCTGCGCCTTGGTCTCGAACGCGAGGCCGTAGACGCGGGTGAGCTGGTCGTTCTTCTCGTTGCCGCGCCAGTACGCGCCGGCGAGCTTCACGAGCTTGAACGATTCCGGGTCGGCGGACGCGAGCGATTCGGCGTGCCCGCCGCGGCACAGGTCGACGTAGGTTCCGGAGCGATACAGGGTGAGATTCTGCCCTTCCGACGAGAACTCGTTGATGAGCTCGGTCTTGTACTTGTTGTCCGCGAACGCGGCGCGCGCCTGGTCGGCGGACACGTCCTCGCGCGCGAACGCCGTGAACGTCGGCATGAGCTCGCGCATCTTGGCCTCGATCCGCGGGAGGTCGTCCTCGGAGATGGGCGCCGGGAAGGCGAAGTCGTAATAAAACCCGTCCTCGACGGCGGGGCCGATGGTGCGCTTCGCGTCCGGGTACAGCTCGAGCACGGCGGCCGCGAGCAGGTGGGCCAGGGAATGGCGGTAATGGGAGAGTTCGTCGGGAGACATAAAGTTTGACAGGTTTTACAGGTCAGACAGGTCTGACAGGATACCCGTGGATCCTAACATGCAAAAGGCGCTGTATACAAGCGCCTTTTTGTATCCTGTTTTTCCTGTCCAACCTGTCAAACATGTCCTTCCTACTCGATCTCCACGTCAATATGGTCCTTCAGCCGGGGGACGCGATCCATCCAGAACGGGGCGAACTCGACCGAGACGTCCGTGGCGATCCCCTCCTCTACGAGCAGCTGCTCGATCTCGAGCGCGCTCATCCCCGCGAACCGGCCCGGATCGAGCGACTCGCTGGTGGCGGACGGGACGGCCAGGCCGTCGAGGTACACGCGGAGGTTGGCGGACTCGGTTTCCGGGTCGGCCTTGTCCACGGTGACCTGCGTCTCGGACCCGTCGAGCGCGGCGAACTCGCTTCCCGCGTCAAGCTGCTCGTAGAGCTTGCGCACCGCGATGGTCTGGAGCGCCGAACGGTCGTAGAACACCCCGCTCGCGCGCACGGACATGGTGAGGGAGAACGAGGAGGCCTCGGTGCCGGCCGGGACGTCGCTTGTCTGGTCGAGCACCTCGAAGGAGAACGCCTCGCCCTCGTACGCGTCTCCCGCCTGCGCGCGCAGCGCGGCCTTCGCCTCTTCCTCGAGCGTCCCGCGCAGGGTGAGCGCGGACCGGTCGATGTCCTGCTGGCCGATCACCGCCACCTGCCGCACGCCCCCGGTAAACGCGACCGTGCTCTCGGCGTAGATGAGCTTCTGAAGCGACTCGGACAATCCCGGGATCGTAAACGTGGTCGGCGCGACGTTCCCGCTCGCGCCCGCGACGTCCGCGCGCGCCGTGGCCGTCACCGTCCCGCCTGCCGGGACCGTCACCGTGTCATCGAGCCGGAACAGGATGCCGTCGGGGGTCAGCAGGCGCGTGGTGGCGACGAGCGGCTGGTTGCGCGACGACGTGTTCTTGATCGTCACGGTCCCGGATGCCTTCTCGTCGACGGACTTCATCCCGTCCCCGCTCGGCGCGAACGCCTCGGTCTTCCCCACCGTCACGGCGAGCACGCGCCCGCGCACCTCGCTGTCCTTGGTCGGGGTCTTCACCACGTCCACCAGAAATTCCGTCTTGATCGTCTCGGTCACCGGCGTCACGCGGATCGTGGCCGAGACCGTGGAGATGTACAGCACCGCCCCGAGCATGAGCGCCACCGCAACGACAAATCCCACCGCGATGCGGCGGTAGAGGTTGAGCGACGGGGACGGCGGCGGCAGCTCGACGGGTTGTGCCATCCTCACCGGTGCTTTCCGTGGTTTTTTTGCAACGGGCGACATGACTCCTCCTTCGTTATGACTAGTATCAGTATAGCAGCAATGCCGAAAAATGAAAAAGCCCGCCATCATGTGACGAGCAGCAGGACCAGGACGGCGCGCAGGCGCTGGTAGCGGATACCCATGTCGGGCAGGCGCTGGAGCGCGTGGTGCTGAAGGCCGGAGAGCGTCCGCAGGACCCACACCGGGGCATCAAGCGCGGCCAGGCGGCGCTCGACGAAGGCCGGACATTCCGCCGCGGGCCGGGCGTCGAGATCGATGATCGCGGCGCGGACGCTCGCCGGCCACGCGGGAGCGCGCGGCGGGAGCGGCGGGAGCGCGCGGCGCACGACGTCGGCCTCGGGCCGCGTCAGCCGTCCCTCGGTATACAGACGGTCGAGCAGGAGTTCGACCGTGCGCAAGGAAGCGTCGGCTGCCGGATCGGGCGCGTCCGGCGGCCCCGTGAGCAGTCGCAACATGGCACCTCCGAGCCAATGACCCTGCCACAAAACGGCGCCTCCGTCAAGGGCGCCGACTCATGACGCGAGCCGTCCTCGTAGCTCAACGATTTTCCGCTTCTCGTCCAGCGCCGCCTGGAGACGCCCCTGCAGCTGGTCAATCTTCTGCTCGGACGACATTTCGGCCGCGCGCAGCCGCGCGAGCTCTCCCTCCAGGTATCGAATGCGAACGTGCGCCTCGACGAGCTGGTCGCGCACGGTGCGAACGTCGTCCTCGCGGCTGCGCGCGGCGGCCATTTCCCCCGTCACGAATCGCTCGACTTCCGACAACAGGTTGATCGGCGCGACGTCGGACGCGGCCCATTCGCGCAGCAGCGCGGCCCCGCCGCGTTCGCTGAAGATGGACTTCTTCGAGTAGTCGATCAGGGACTCGACTTGCGCGCGGCGCGCCGGGTCCTGGTATGACGCGTCACGCAGCTCGTTCACGAGCAGCATGAATCGGTTGACGGACTTGGCCCCCTCGAGCGACACGTCCGCGGCCGCGGTCATGAGCTCCGCCTTCCGGTTGGCAACCTCGGCCGGGTCGGCGAGCACGTCGGCGGAAACCGCGTCCGCCCGGACCATGTCGTCCCACACCGCGTCGGCGAGCGCCCGGTCGGCATATCCGTAGTTGAATACCAGCTTGGTCGGCGCGTACTCGAGCTTTGACAGCGGCCCTGACGGGATGCGCCCGACGTCGTGTCTCGACCGCGCGATCGCGCGAATCGCCTCCTTGGCTGCGTCCGCGCCGCCATCCACGAGCACCGTGAACTCGTCCCCGCCGTATCGGTACACCTCCCCCTTGATCCCGGCGGCCTCGAGCGCCCGCTGCATGGCGTCCGCCGCGGTTTTGAGCGCCGCGTCCCCGACGTCGCGACCGCCCTTCTGGTCGAAGTACTTCAGGAAGCCCATGTCGACGAACACGACGGAAACGTCGCCCGTCTTGCGCAGCCGCGTTTCCAGGTCGTCGTAATAGACGCCTCGTTCCAGAAGGCCGGTCCCGCCGTCGCGCCGGGCGCGCTCGGTCTCGAGGTCCAGACGCGCGAGTTCGACGGCGCCCGCGGATCCGCCCGCCTTCGCGTCCTCGTAGTTCGCGCGCGCCCGCTCGAGCGCGTACTGTCCGAGCGTCATGGCCGGGACCTCCGCGAGCGGCGCGTCCGCGGACGACAATGATCGTTCCCCCGGCTCCGCGGCGTTCAACGCGCCGACCTCCGCCCGGCGCGCCGCCACGCGGGAGGAAACGATGTCACGCGTGATATTTTCAAACGACCGCTCGCCCACGAGACGCTTCTTCGCCTGCTCGAACGCCATCCGCTCGACCGCGGCGCGGAACCCTTCCGGACCGGCGGACGCGTACAGCGACCGGAACGCCTCGACGTTCGGCAGCTCGGTCTCCGCGAACATCTTGGCCATGTAGTTGGCGAAGAACGCCTCGACGTCCGGATCGCCAAGCTTGGACGCGACGCGCTCGGCGCGCGCGACGAACTTCTTGTTCTCGAGCGCCCAGTCCGCCAGCCTCCGGATCGCGCCGATGAGCTCGCGCGACGCGTCGTGCTCGTCGAACGTCTCGCCGAGCTCCGCCTGCTGCGCGCGCACGACGTCGAATGCCTCGCCCATGTCTACCCGCACGGCGGTGAGCGGCGCGCCTTCCCGTACCCCCGGGACCGAGGGACGCGCGTCCTCGATCGCTGCCTGCACGTCCGCGAGCTTGGATTCCGAAATGTCCTCGAACGAGACAAGATACTCGTTCCCGCTGTACCGGAACACCTTGTACCCGCCCGCGTCGCCAGCCGCGCTCTCAATCGCCCTCACGGTCTCGCGCAGCGCCGCGTCGCCGGCCTCGTGCCCGCCGCCCTCCTTGTTGAACCGGTCGAGCTCGCCCATGTTCACGAACAGCATGCGCCGGTTGTCGACGCGCGCCTCCGTCCCCTCGCGTTCGACGAACGCCGCCGTCTCGCGCCCGAACTTCTTAAACTTAAACGCCCCGGCCGCGTCGTGCTCCATCCGGAACAGCCGGAGCTTCTTTTCCGCGATCCAAAACGCGTCGCGCGCCGCCGGGTCGTCCGAGCGCTCCGAAAACTCCCTACGCGCCGACCGAAGCGCGTCTCGCAGCCGCTCAAACTCCCCCGCGCCGGAAACGCCAAACCGCCCCGGCTCCGCACCCTCCGAAAGTTGCGTCTCCTCCTCGCGCATACGCCCCTACTCTACCACCACGTTCTGCCTCCCGACAATCGCGGCGATCTCGTCGACCACGGCCTGGTCCGGGTGGATGGAGTACTCGGTCTCGATCTTGCGCGTCCCGCCGCCAGACTCGACGAGCAGGCACACGCGCTTGCCGCCCGGGTTCGCCTTGAGCACCTCGCGCAGGCGCTCGACCATCTCGTGCGTCGGGCGGCCGCGCAGCGCGATCGACACGTTCTCCTCCTTCGCCGCCGCGACGGCCTTCTTGTCGTCGCCGCGGAGCTTCTGCCGCTGGCCCTCGTCGATCCAGCCGCCCGACTTCAGCGTCTCCGCGAGGCCCGCGACCTCGTGGTCGTCCACGAGCACGAGGCTGTTCACGATCAGCGCGACCTCCTCGGTCTCGGAACCGTCCTCGACGTCGTCCTCGCTCTTTTTCTTCTTGTCCCCTCCCCCCTTCCGGCGTGACACCTTCGCCGACACGACGCCAATCGCGTCCGGCAGGAGCGCGTCCTTGAACTCCGCGAACGACCGGGGGAACACGAGCAGCTCGGTGCGGCCCGTGAGGTCCTCGAACCCGACGAACGCCATGGCGTCGCCCTTCTTGGTCACGATCTCCTTCACGGTGGTGATGATCCCGCCGACGCGCACGAACTCGCCGTCCGGCATCTCGATGGCGCGCACGATCGGCACCACGGTATCGCCGAGACGCTTGGCCACCTCCTCGTACGGGTGCGACGAGATGTACAGGCCGATCAGCTCCTTTTCCCAAAGCAGGATGTCGCGGCGCGCGGCCGGCGGAACGGCCTTCAGCGTGATGCCGGCGGTCGCCACCTGCGGCGCGGCCGCGAACAGCGACACCTGGTTCGACGCCATCTGCCGCTGCGCGTCCTTGTTGAACAGCAAGATGCGCTCCATGTTCTCCAGGAGCTGGTTGCGGTCGCCGAAGCGGTCGAGCGCGCCCGCCTTCACGAGCGACTCGAGCGACTTCTTGTTGAACGCGCGGTGGTGGACCCGGCGCGCGAAGTCCGCGAGGTCCGAAAACGATCCGTGCGCCTCACGCTCCGCGATGATGGACTCGATCACCTCCGCGCCGAGGTTCTTGATGGCGACCAGCCCGAAGCGGACGGTCTTGTCGTCGACGTACGTGAAGTTGAGCCGCGACTCGTTGATGTCCGGCGCGAGCACCTCGATTCCCATGCGGCGGCACTCCTTCACCGCCTCCGCGATCATCTCGAGGTCCGCGGATTCCGCGGTCATGAGCGCGGTCATGTACTCCGCGGGATAGTTCGCCTTCATGTACGCGGTGTCATACGCGATCATCCCGTAGCTCGCCGCGTGCGCCTTGTTGAACCCGTACGCCGCGAACGGCTCGATGAGCTTCCACAGCTCCTGCGCCCTCGCGTTCGTCATCCCGTTCTGCACGAACCCCTCCAGCAGCTTTTCCTTCTGCTTCTGCATCTCCTCCGGGATCTTCTTCCCCATCGCCTTGCGCAGCTTGTCGGCCTCGAGCCACGAGTACCCGGCGAGCTTGATGGCGATGAGCATGACGTCGTCCTGGTACACGATGACGCCATACGACGCGTCCAGGATCTCGCGCATGCGCGGGTCCATGAACTTCACGAGGCTCGGGTTGTGCTTGCGGCGGATGTACTCGGGGATGGACTCGATCGGGCCCGGGCGGTACAGCGCCACCATGGCCATGATGTCCTCGATGCGCTCCGGGCGCAGGTCCATGAGGTACTTGGTCATCCCGTCGCCGTTCAGCTGGAACGTGCCCATGGTCTTGCCGTGGGCGAGCAGCTCGAACGTCTTCGCGTCGTCGATCGGGATCTGCTCGAGGACGATGTCGACGTTCTTGGTCTTCTTCACGAGCGCGATGGCGTCCCCGAGGATGGACAGGTTGCGGATGCCGAGGAAGTCCATCTTCACGAGCCCCGCGGACTCGACGGCGTGCATCTCGTACTGCGTGATGGTCTTGCCCTCGCGCGTGTCGATTTGGAGCGGGGTGAAGTCGGTAAGCGCGGTGGGCGAGATGACGACGCCCGCGGCGTGGATGGACACGTGGCGCGCGCACCCCTCGATCTGGCGCGCCAGGTCGACCATGCGCCGCACCTCGGCGTTGGTGTCGTACAGCTTTTTCAAGTCTGGCGCCTCCTCGAGCGCGCGCTCGAGCGTCATCGGGAACCCCTGGCTCCCCATCGGCACCATCTTCGCCACCTTGTCCACGAACCCGTACTCGTACCCGAGCGCGCGGCCGACGTCGCGGGTGGAACCGCGCGCGGCCATGGTGCCGAACGTGCAGATCTGCGCCACCTTGTCCGCGCCGTACTTTTCCGTGACGTACCCGAGCATCTCGTCGCGACGGTTGTCGGCGAAATCCGCGTCCACGTCCGGCGCGGACGGGCGCTCCGGGTTCAGGAAGCGCTCGAACGGGAGCTTGTAGGTGAGCGGGTTCACGGTGGAGATGCCGATCGAAAATCCCACGAGCGAGCCGGCCGCGCTTCCGCGCGTGGTCGTGACGATGCCGTTCCAGCGCGCCCACTCGATGTAATCGGACACGATGAGAAAGTACGGACAGAACCCCTTCTGCTCGATGATGGCAAGCTCATAGTCAAGACGCGTGCGCACCACGTCGTCAATCGCCACTCCCTTGCTCTCGATCTCGCCGTACGCGCGCGCAGTGAGCACGTCGAGAAAGGTCTTGCCTTCCGGAATTTTAAAATCCGGAAAGTTCCATTTGCCAAGTTCCAATTCCACATGACAGCGGTCGGCGATGCGGCGCGTGTTCAAAATCGCCTCGGGCACGTCCGCGAACCGCTTCTCCATGTACTCGCCCGACACCATCGACGCGTCATACTCGTACTGCTGACGGCGTTCGAACATCTCGATAGTTTGAGCACCCTTGATGCAGTTCAAAATCTTCCAGGCCTCGGCGTCACTCGGCTTCAAGTACATGACATTCTTAGTCGCGACAACTGGCACGCCCATTTCCCTACCAAGCTCGATGAGCACCGCGTTGATGGTCTGCTGCTCGGCGATTTCCGGCCGATCAACCAGCTCGAGAAAAAAGTTTCCTTCACCAAACAGCGCAAC
>CAYRYG010000036.1:0-12275 GCA_964428465.1 uncultured Gammaproteobacteria bacterium | reverse complement strand
CGGGAGCAAGGTCTCGCACTCCAACGTGAAGACCAAGCGCGCGGTGTACCCGAACGTCAGCAAGCGCCGGATCAAGAACCCGGCCACCGGTCGGATGATCATGGTCTGCATCTCCGCCCGCGGCCTGCGCACCCTCAAGAAGTGGGACCGCGAAGGCAAGGCGTACGATCTCGCCAAGCTTGCCGCGATCTAGCCAAAACGCCTCGACGCGAACCGTCGGGGCGTTTTGTTTTACACGCGCGACTCGATGTGGCCGACGAGCTCGTCGATCCCCGTCCCCGCGATCGCGGAAACGGCCACGGCCGGGACGTAGGGCGACACGCGCCCGCGGATGCGGCGCACCACGGCCTCGGATACCGCGTCGGTCTTGTTGAGCGCCATGACGCGCGGCGTGGTGAGCACATGGAGCTTGTCGAGGATGTCCTCGACCACGCGGACGTGCTGGAGCGCGTTCGGGTCCGAGGCGTCCACCACGTGCACGAGCACGTCGGCCGTGACGGCCTCGGACAGCGTGGAGGCAAACGCCTTGATGAGCTCCGGCGGCAGGTCGCGGATGAACCCGATGGTGTCGGAAACGAGCGCGGTCTTCCGCTTGCCCGGGAGGTACAGCGACCCCACGCGCGTGTCGAGCGTGGCGAACAGCTCGTTGGCGGCGTACTCCTTGCGTCCGGTGAGCGCGTTTAAGAGCGTGGTCTTCCCCGCGTTCGTGTACCCGACGATCGCGACGGTCTTCAGCCCGCGCCGCTCGCGGTTCTTGCGCTGCAGGTCGCGGCCTGACTGGTACGTCAGGAGCTTCTCGCGCACCGACCGCTCCCGCGCGCGCAGGTGGCGCTTCATCATCTCCGTGTTGGTTTCCCCGGCGCCGGACGTCCCGATGCCGCCGCCCTGCCGCGACAGCTCCATCCCCATCCCGTAAATGCGCGGCCCCATGTGCGCGATCGACGCGAGCTCGATCTCAAGCTTCGCCTCGGTGGTCCGGGCGTGCTTCGCGAAGATCTTGAGGATCAGGTCGATGCGGTCCCACACCTGCATCTTCGATTGCCGCAGCCGCTCGGACACGTTGTACATCTGCCGCGGCTTCAGCCGGTCGTTGACGATCACGAGCTCGGCCCCGAGCCCGGGCCCGTCCGCGGCGAGCTCCTCCACCTTCCCCGGCCCGATGTAGGTCCTGGGATGCGGCGCGAACCGCCGCTGGAACTTCTTGACGACCACAATGCCGCCATACGTGTTCACGAGCTCCTCCAGCTCCACAAGCCGCTCCATGCTCTGTCTCCGAAGCATCTTCGGATGGATGAGGTCGATGAGAACCGCCTTGACGGATGGTTTCGACATGCCGCGTACCGTTAAACGAATCAGTATCCGCTTTCCTTCATCCATTTCAACAGCGCGTCGTCCTTGTCGACGATACGGAGAAGCTCAAAGAGATCAGGACGTCGTTTCCGTGCGTCCACGTAATCGAGCAGGAATCCCGGCCCCCGTCCTCCTTCGATTTGTTGTCGGATCTGTCCCTGAAGCACTCCCCTTGCCTCCCGGCCGGCAAACGGAGCGATGCCCTTGATGACACGCTCTCTTTGGGCGGCAGAGCACTGGTGGAATACCGCGTCAGAAATGCCAAGAAGAAGTGCCTGAAAGTCCTTGTCCTCCTTATATTTCGGTCCGAAGTCCCTGGCAATCGACTCAATTTGGGCGACGACGGGCTCCCGCGCGCTGTTCCAAATTTCGTCCGGATACACGGCCCTGAGCCTGTCTTCGACGAGCCCGCGACGAGCGAATATTTTTTTGCCCAGTTCGGGATCGCCCTTGGCCCGGTCGATGACAAGCGGGAGCACGCTCGGCATTTCCCGCTTGAACCTGGGTACGTGTATCCTGTCGCCGCGAAGGTACGTGCCGGTCGCCTCGAACAGATGCCCCTCCGTTCGGAGAAACCGCGCCAGCACGCCCGGGTCCATTCGCCTTCCCTCGTCGCCCGCCCGCAACGCGTCCATTGCCGTTGACCAAATTCGCAATGTGGACGGCGCGAAGTCACGGGCGCCCGCGTAGCTTCCGTCCGGTTCCGCGTTTCGAAGATGGACAAGCGCGAAATCCTGCATCCAGTCAGTCTCCAGCAACAGCAGAAGATTCAATTCTTTTTGCCGCGCGTCCGGAATGCGTTCGGCATCCACGGCTTCCTTTGAGATCTCATCCAAAAATTGACCGAGCTGCTCCTTTGCCTCATCCGACAGCTTGGCAATGTCCAGACGAAAACGTCCGCCCGCGTCTTTTTGGATGGCCGCCGGGGACAGTTCGGCGACCGTTTCTATCGTTCCTCCCATTCGTTCGGCCAACGCGGCCATCTCTTTGCGATATCTTGCGTCGAGGGCGGCCTTCCCCGCCTCGGCCTGCTCTGCCAACTGCGCCAGTAACGCGGCGCTCGCCTCCAACCGTCCTTCCAAGACGGTCTCCTGTCGATCAAGGCGAGGCAGCATCTGGTCCGAATCGGCAATTTCCCGTTGGCCCGCGTCGTAGAGGGTCTTCAGGGCGTCCATGACATGACGTCGGGCATTCCGAATTGCGCCCAGCTCCTTATTCAGGGCCGCTTCCTCTTTTTTCGCGCCCTCGATCGCCTGTTTGTAAGCCTGTGTCTCCGGATGCATCTCGAGCGCGCGCGCCAAGACTCCATCGGAAACCACCGGGCGGGACAAAATTTGGTCCACGGATTCGCGCACGAGGCGCCTGGCGACAAATTTGGCAACCTCCCCTTTCTCCCTGAGAAGACGTCGATATTCTTCGTCCGGGAGATCCTCAAGGGATGTCCCTGGCGGGAGCCTGGTGTCAAAAAACGCGTTGACATCGGCCGGTTCGGCGAACTCGTGCGCGTCCAAAAGCGAAAGGCTGGACAGTTCGGCAAACTCCGGAGCGCCCGTCTCGCGCGCGGGCGGACGTTCCACGACTTCGGGCGCCTCACGGCGCTCGGCAAGCAGGCCAGCCGCGGCAGTCCGCTTGGCCCTGGCCGCCCGTTCGATTCCGGCCGCGGCCTTGGGTGCCGCCTTGCGCCCGCGTTCAGATTCCTTTCCCTTCTCTTGTTTTTCCCTGGCCATAGGTGGTCTCAGATATGAATATCCGCGATACGGGGGTTTTTGCCATATGGGGTAAGAAACGCGCTTCCCAGGCGTTCGATGCCCATCTCCTGGTAGAGCCGCATCAGGGCGATGACGAACGTCCGAAACGCGTCGATCACCTCGGGCGTCGTCCGTACGCGCGCCTGCCGGATGACCATCTTCGCAGAATAGTACGCGCGAATCAAGCGATCCCGCCTTTGATCGTCCAGGATGAGCTCGATGAATTTGGCAAGTGCCTCATCCTGGGAAAAATCCGCAAGCAGCCCGGGGACCGCCCCGAACCCCAAATCAAGCGTCTCGTCCAACACCAAACGGCGCTTTTCCGTTTCATTTGAAGCATCGACGATCGCCTTGTACAGCGACAGGTAGAACTCCAGGCACCAGATCATCCCGGCACCGCGGAACAGGCGCAGGTCATGGGCCGCCTGCTGCTCGGCAGACAGGCGCGCCTTGAGTTCGCGGCGTTTGCCGGCGAACGCGTGCCGGCTTTGCGCCGCCTGAAAAAACTTCATCGAGGCGGTCGTAAATTGACCGATCAGGCCGACATGCTCGCCGGTCGCCTCGTCGCGGAACATCTCCGCCACGGCCATCAGGTTCCGCGCCAGGGCAAACTCGTACTCGTCTGGCGTCGACAGGAGCGCAACGAGCTCGGCAAGCGTCGCCCGTGCGGGGGTATCGGCTTCCAGGGTTTGCTCAAGGGACCGAACGTCCGTGACGAGGCGCGCGCGAGCGTCCTTTGTTCCCTCCGACCAATACGCCGCGGGTTCCTCGCTTCCTTTCTGGGCAATGTCCAGAAGCTGTTTCAGAATCATATAGATAACCGGATTATAACACGAAAAGAGCCGAGCCCACGCGGACCCAGCCCTTGCTCCTTGCTTCTTTCCCCTTGCCCCTCTACAGCAACGCGTCCTTGGCCTGCTTGGCGACGCGGAACTTTACGACCGTCTTGGCCGGAATCTGGATGGTCTCGCCGGTGGCCGGGTTGCGGCCCTGGCGGGCGGCGCGGGCGACCTTCACGAGCTTGCCGAAGCCCGGGAGAACGAACTCCCCGGCGCTCTTCACCTGCTTGTAGGCGAGATCGGTGAGCTTGTCCATGAACATCGCGACGTCCTTCTTCGCCATCCCCGTCGCCTCGGCGAGGGCAGCCATCGTCTGGCTCTTGGTCATCTTGGCCATAGTAGTGTGATTATCACGGTCCCCTCAAATGAGGACCTGTGGAAAAGTTAGGATTTACGGCACTATCGTAACACGGGGGTATAAAAATGGCCAGAATACGTCAATGCCGCCTAAACCATTCCCGCGCCCGAGTCAAGTCATCGGCGATGAGCGCCCGCATTTGCTCCGGTCCTTCCCAGGGGACCAAATCCCGCTGTTTGTCGATCAATCTCACGGAAAGCTGCTTGCCAGTCAGGTCCTTGCACACGTCGAGCAGGTGCACCTCAAGCTTCAGGTTGAGGCCCGTCCGACCATCGTTTACGCACACGACCGACGGATAGGTATCCCCTTCAAGCACGGTTTCGGCCACGTACACGCCGAGCGCCGGGATGATCACCCCCTGCTCTACCGCAAGATTGGCCGTGGGACAACCCAGGCCGGTGGCGATCCCTTCGCCGCGTTCAACGCGGCCGGTGAGCATCAGGGGCGACATACGTTTCGTAAAAAAGCATCACGGAACCGGCGACGGCAATCGGCGGGACGAACAGGTTGACCACCGGGATGGCGAGGCCGAGGAACACCGCGGAACCGAACCCGAGCACCAGGCCCTTGTTATCCAGGCACCAGCGGCGGCGTTCCGCAAAGGTCCATCCTTGGAAATCAAAGGAGAAATCCAGAAAATCCAAGGCGAGGAAAAAGGCCGTGGCAACATACCCGATTGTCACGAAGGCGATGGGGCCGAACGCCCCGGGCACCACATACAGGATAATCAGTCCGGCCTGGATGAGCAAGTACCACCACAGCTTCGTGGCGGCATGCTTGACCGACGGCCAAAAGTGGCTCCACCACGCGTGATCCACCACGATTCCGCCCAACGCGCGCGTCACCTGCTGCGCGATGGTATCGTAAAACGGCGCGCTGACGATGGATCCGATAAAGATGACGATCGCGGAGCCGATAAAGACGATCGCGCCGACGGTCGCGACCACGACCATGGTGACCAGCACCACCTGCCACCAGGTGTCCGTCTGCATGGATCCGAAGATCCCGCGCAGGAGCCCCGTGGCGCCGAGCACGAACAGCACGAACAGGATCCCGTTCATGAGCACCGGCGCGACCAACAGCGGCCAGAGCTGCCGCATCCCGAACAGCATCCGCCCGCCTCGGAACAGGTACGCAAAACCGGCACGGACGCCCTTCACGTCCGTCCAGCCCTTCCGGAGAAGATCAACGGACGGATGAACCTTCCACATAGGCGAGCGCTCGTTTCAGGACCGGAACCATGTCCGCATAGCTCGATGCGGCCAGCAGCTTGTCCGGCCGCACCCATTTCCCCTCGTAGGCATGCTCCTCCGGGTCCGGTCGCAATTCCGCGTCCGGCGTGGTCTCGAAGAGGAAATAATGGATGTCCTTGTGGATGAGCGTCCCCTTTTTTTGATAGCGGTCGCGGAACCAAATGTCAATTTTTCCCAGCGTCTCAAGCAGCCGGATCTCGGACAGGCCGAGCTCCTCGAGCGTCTCGCGCGCGGCGGCTTCCTCGACGGACTCGCCTTCCTCGACGTGCCCCTTCGGGAACGCCCACTTGTCGTAGGAATCGAGCATCAGGGCGAACTCAACGTGCCCGCCGTGACGGCGGAACACGATGCCCCCGGCCGAAACCTCCTGCTCGGCACGCCGGTGCCTATTGCGCAAGGAGGATTTCGAGGGCTTTTTCTTTTTGCGGGTCGCGTTTTGCATCGGCGTCTTCTTTGGTGTATTCGACGATCGTGTCCGGGGTGATCCCGACCTCATGGATGGTTCGGCCGTTCGGCGTGTACCACTGGGCGATGGTGATTTTTACCGCGGACCCGTCCGCGAGCGACCGATAATCCTGCACCGACCCCTTGCCGAACGTCTGCGTTCCGACGAGCGTCGCGAGCCCGTAGTCCTGCAGCGCCCCCGCGACGATTTCGGATGCCGAGGCGCTTCCGCCGTCCACGAGGACGACCGTCGGGATTCCCTGGAGCCTCGGCGCGGAAACGCCGGAGAAGGAATGGGTGTCGTCCTGCTCCTTTTCGAGCACCACCGGCTGGTACCCGACCCACGCGGAAGCGACGTCAATCGCCGTGGAAAGCAGGCCGCCCGGGTTCGAGCGGAGGTCGAGGATAATCCCCCTGGCATTTTTTGACAGGAGATCGTTCATCGCCTCGTTGAACAGCGCGCTCGTATCGCCGTTGAACTCGTAGAGCGAGACGGTCGCGATCCCGTCCTCGCTGATCTCCCACTTCACGGAATCAATGGTGATGGTGTCGCGGGTAATCACGATGTCCGTGGCCTCGGCGATCCCGTCGTGGCTCACGGTGAGCGTCACCTGCGTTCCTACCTCCCCGCGAATCATGGTGACGGCCTCCTCCACCGACATCCCCGAGGTCTCCGTCCCGTCGATCGCCCAGATGGTATCGCCGGCCAGGATTCCGGCCCGCTGCGCCGGGGAATCCTCCAGCGGGGCGACCACCACGAGCATCTCGTCGCGCAGCCCGATCTCCGCGCCAATCCCGCTGAACGTCCCCGAGAGGGCATCCTGGAAATCCTGCGCCTGGTCGGGATCGAAGTAAACCGTGTACGGATCCCCGGCGCCCTCGACCATCCCGGCGAGCGCGCCGTAGAACAGGTCCTTGTCGGAAACCGGCTGCCGGTAGTAGTTCTCCTTCACGAGATTCCAAACGTCCCAGAACTGACCGAAGTCAACGTCCTCCGACGCCGACGCGGGGGGGAGGTCCTGGTTGGTGACGCGCCCCTCTCCCTCCGGGACGACGGAGCGGATTCCCTGCTGTTTGCCGAGGAACCAACCCGTCGAAAACGAAGACCCGACGAGGACGAGCGTCAGAAGCGTAACAACGGCGCGTGACGGGCGCCGCGAGGACGATAGGACCGAATTCATAACACGCTCAGGATACCTTAGGTTGTGATATCATGGCAAACGTATGACGAAGCGGACGCGCAAACTGGTATTTCTTCTCTTTTTCGTCTGTTTTTTTATCGCCGCGCCGCTCGTCGTGCTGTACACGGCCGGCTACCGATATAACTTCGGCACCGGGCAAATCGTCCAGACCGGCGTGCTTTCCGTCTCGTCGACGCCGAAGGGCGCCACGATTTTGCTTGACGGCGATCCGCTGCGCGCATCCACCCCGGCCCTTCTGAAGAACGTCCTGCCAGGGGACCACCTGGTCCGCGTCGAACGGGACGGGTACTCGTCCTGGGAAAAGACGCTGACGGTCCAGAGCCGTTCGACGACGTTCGCCGACGACGTCGTCCTGTTCCTCGAGGCGGAACCGTCCCTCGTCCGCGAGACGTCTCTCGCCACGACGCCGCGCTTCAACGTGAAAACCGGACGCGCGGCCTACGCGCTGACCGAGGGCCAGTGGACGGAGATCTGGACGTATGACCCGACGACGCGGGAAGAGACGCTGGTCAGCCGCCTCCCGGTCGGCTCGGACGCGCAGGTCGAGCTCGACTGGCCGCGGCAGGATTCCATCCTCGCCATCCGAACGACCGTCCGCGGCGTGACGACGGCAAGTTACGTCGACGCCGACACGGCGGAACCGCTCGGGGAGCTCCCCGACGCGGGCATCGACCTGTCCGTGCTTGCCGACCGCGTCGCGATTTCTCGGGACGACGGGGATACGAACGAGATCCTCGCGTATGTCCCGCCCGGCGCCTACGAGCTCCGCCGGTCGCCCGAGGGAATCATCCTGCTCGAGGACGTGGGACGGCACCGCGTCGTGCTCGTCCGCGCCGAGGGAGGCGACCAGCCGATCCTTCTCAATGCCAGCGCGTCCTTTTGGGAATGGGAGCCCGACGGGAAACGCCTGCTGTACAGCGACGGGTTCGACCTGCACGTCTACGACGCGGACGCGCACGCGGACACGACCGTGACGCGCCTGTCCTCCGCGGTCACCGGCGTGGCCTGGTACCCGGAGCACGCGACCGTCCTCTACGCGCAGGACGGCGCGGTCTATGCCGCCGAACTCGACCACCGCGACGGCCGCAACACCGTCACGCTCGTCGAGGGATCCGGCCTCGGCGCCATGCACGTGCGCCGGAACACGCTGTACTTCTTCGGGACCATAAACGAAACGAGCGGACTGTTCGCGAGGCCGCTGGATCGCTAGAATGCAAAATGCAAAGTCCAGAAATAAAAATAGAGGAAATTTCCTCTATTTTTCATTTTGATTTTTGACCTTATTTCAACCATTCCTTCCCCGACTTCGGCATCCCGCGCATCAGCAGGAGCGCGAGCGGCGCGGCCCAGTTGGCCCAGCGCTCGACGAAGTCCCACACGGGCTCGCCGACGAGCGGACGAACCAGCGCGGTCCAGAACCCCCAGAAGGCCGCCCACAGAAGCACGATCCTGACCGGGCGGACCAGGACGATGATCGCGACGAGAATGTCCATGACCCCGACCGCGACGAGCAGCCTGCCGGCCATTTCCGCGTCCACGCCGGCCAGCTCCTGGATCCAAGTGATCCATTGCGCCTTGCCCTGGAGCGCGAACACCCCATGGCCCAAAAATTCGCCGAAGACGCCGACGCGCAGCGCCCACTCGACCGCTTTTTCCGTCCGCATAGAACGAATCGTTAGTGAATTGCCCCCATTCTACTAAACGCGGGCCATGACGTCACTCATATCGAAGCGCGTCAATCGGGTCGAGGCGCGCGGCGCGCTTGGCCGGATAGTAGCCGAACACGATGCCGACCACGGTCGACACGGCGGCGGAAAGCACGACCACGACGGGCGGAATCACGAGCGACCACCCTTCCACCACGCGCGCGACGAAGGTCGCCACCAGGAACGACCCGCCGACCCCGAGCAGGATGCCGAGAATCCCTCCGGCGACCGTCAGCAGCACCGCTTCTAGCAGAAACTGGTGGAGAATCTCGCGCTCGGTCGCGCCGATCGCCTTGCGAAGCCCGATCTCGCGCGTGCGCTCGGTCACCGACACCAGCATGATGTTCATGATCCCGATCCCGCCGACCACGAGCGAGATGGCGGCGATGGACGCGAGCATGATGGTAAGCGCGAACCCGACCGCGCCGACGATCTCTACCGCGTCCGACTGCGACGAGACCAGAAAGTCGTCCTTGGCGAGGTCCTGTTCCGGGTTGTCAAGGTTGTGCGAATCGCGCAGAATCGCGCGTGCCTCCTCCTTCGCCGATTCCACGTCGCCGATCGCCCTGGCGGCGATGTAGCTCACGTACTCAACGCCCATGATCTCCCTCTGCACGGTGGAGACGGGAAGGTACACGCGCTTGTCCAAATTTGAGAAAAACTTCGTCCCCTGCTCGCCGAGCACACCCACCACGCGCACGGAGAGATTCTTCACCGTGATGCGCATCCCGACCGGGTCCTGGTCGCCGAACAGGTCCTCCGCGATGTCCGAGCCGAGCACGGCCACGCGCGCGTTCGTTTCCACGTCGTCGTTCTCGATGAAGCGGCCGGAGGTGATCGTGGCGGGAAATACCTCGAGCTGGTACTCGTCCACGCCCGCGATGTCCGTGAACAGACTCTGCTCCTCGGCCTCCACCGCCGCCGTGCTGATGAGCACCGACGATACGAACGAGAACGGGCCGAGACGCCGCAGGTCCTCCACGTCGTCGGTGGTCACCGTCTGCTCGATGAACGGCGACGGCGGGCCTCCCTCCGCGTCCCCGCTCCCCGGTTCCACGAACACCAGGTCCGACCCGAGCTCGGACACCTGGCTCAGCACGTACTCCTGCGCGCCCTGGCCGATGGACAGCATCAGGATGACGGCCGCGATGCCGATGACGATCCCGAGCACGGTCAACAGCGACCGCGACTTGTTGCGGACGATGGATTCCGAGGCAATTTGAAACAGGTCGGAGACCAACATATCAGACAATTTTTCCGTCGCGAATGCGGATGGTCCGGTCGCTGTATGCCGCGGCCTCCTCCTCATGGGTCACCATGACGATGGTGCGCCCGCGCTTCTTGCACAGGCCGCGCAAAATTTCCAAAACTTGCGCGCTCGACTTCGAGTCCAGGTTGCCGGTCGGCTCGTCCGCGAAAATGACGTCCGGCTCGTTCACGAGCGCGCGGGCGATGGCCACGCGCTGCTTCTGGCCGCCGGAAAGCTGCGTCGACCGAAAGTCGGCGCGGTCCGTGAGGCCAACCTCCTCGAGCATCGCGCGGGCGCGTTCCTCGCGCCGCTTGGACGCCTCTCCGGTGTACAGCAGCGGAAGCATCACGTTCTCGAGAACCGTCAGGCGCGGCAGCAGGTGGAACGCCTGGAACACGAACCCGATCTTGTCGAGCCGCAGCTTCGCGCGCCCCTCGTCGGAAAGCGATTCGGTCTCGACCCCGCCGAAACGGTAGGCCCCCCCGTCGGGACGGTCGAGCAGGCTCATGATGTGCATGAGCGTCGACTTTCCCGACCCGGACGGGCCCATGAGCGACACGAATTCTCCCGCGCGGACGTCGAGGTCCACCCCGAACAGCACGGGCGTTTCCACGTCCCCGTTCACGTACGTCTTGGTGATCCCCCGGAGGGAGATGAACGTCTCCATACTACGACGGACGGATGGAGACGATGACCGTCTCGCCCTCCGAAAGCCCGCTCGTGATTTCGATGATCCCGCCGTCGGCGCGCAGGCCCACGGTCACGGTCCGCTCCTCGTACGCGTCGCCGGACGGGACGCGGACGTACTTGTGGCCGTCACGCTCCAATACCGCGCGCGACGGGACGGTCAGCACCCCCGTGCGTTCCCCGGTGACGACGGTGACGTCCGCGGACATCCCCGGCTTCACGGCGGACAGGTCCTGGTCCGGGTCGAGCAGCACCTTTGCCTCGTAGAATACCACGCCCTCGATGAGCTTCTGGGCCGGGTCGATGGAGAAGAGCGTGCCGCCGAACACGAGGTCGTCGCCGAACGCGTCGAAGGTGACGTCTGCCGTCTGGCCCTCGCGTGTCTTCGCCACGTCGGATTCCGGGATGTCGAGCGCGATCTCGAAGTCGAGCCCGGCGGACAGCACCGTGACCACGCCGATTCCGGCCGTCACGGATTCGCCCGGGTCCGCGTTGACCGCGGTGAGAATGCCGTCGATGGGCGCGACCACCTGGGCGTCCCGCAGCCGGGCGAGCGCGGAGCGCGCGTCGGCCTCCGCCTGCGTGACCGAGGCCTCGTAGGGGGCGAGGTCCACGGCACGCGGCGTCGCGGTCGCGGTCGCGAGCGCGGCCCGGGCCCTCGCGAGATCCGCCTCGCGGGATGTCACCGCTGCCGATGCCTTGGCAATGTCACGGTCGCGAGCCGCGGTCGCGGTCGCGAGCGCGTTTTCGGCGTCGCGGACGTCGTCGGCCACGGCGCGCTCCGCGTCGGCGTAGGCCTGGCGCGCGTTCACGAGCGCGAGGCCGTCCGAAACGAGCGCGGACGTCGCGGCCGAGATGGTCGCCTTCAGCGCGTCCAGGTCGTCGAGCGAAAATTCCGAGGAATCCGAGGAGGTCGCGCCAAGGACGCGGTTGGTTTGAAGCAATGTCTCATACGCGTCGGAATACGCGAGCTCGACGTCGTCCGCGGCGGCGTTCACGGACGCGATATCGTCTGCATCCACGGCCAGCAGGGCGTCTTCCGCCGCGTCGCGGCTCATGGCCGCGACCTCGAATGCGTTCGTCGCCGAAATCAGCGCCTGCGCGTCCGTGTTGGAAAGCACGTCGTCGAACGCCTGGTTATAGAGGGTATTCTCGACGCCAAGAACGGTATCCGCGTCCGCAAGCCCGGAACGAACCTCCGCGACGAGCGAACGGAGCGCTTCCACGAGATCCTCGCGCGCCTGCGTGACGCCGTCCGCGGTCTCGTCGATCGCCGCGGCCAGGTCGGCCTCGGCGTCCGCCACGTCCGCGTCCGCGACGGTGGCGACATGTGCCGCGTCCGACCGCGCGGCCGCGAGCGCGGCTTCCGCCACCTGCACGTCCGCCTCGCTCACCGCCTGTTCCTCCGCGGAAATCCCGGCGGCCCTCAGCGCCAGGTT
>CAYRYG010000035.1:0-12766 GCA_964428465.1 uncultured Gammaproteobacteria bacterium | reverse complement strand
CCGTCCGCGTCGAACGTGGTCCCGTCGAAGTCGAAGGAGCCGTCGAGGTCCGCGACGCCGTTCGCCTCGAAGTCGCCGACCACGTAGAGGTCGCCGTCGTCGTTGGCGGTGTCCCCGGGACCGGAGCCGCCGATGGCGACCAGATCGCCATCTATCGACATGACGCCGAGCAGATCGACGTCGAATCCGCCGGTGCCCGTGTCGAAGTTCAGCGCGGTGCCAAGCGTGCCGTTTCCGATCGTGATCGTGCGCGCCGCGGCGCCGGTGCCGACGTTGATAGCCTGCGCGTCCGCGTCGTCGCCGACGTTGATGGCGCCGCCGCTGGCATTGATGTCCAGCGTTCCGCCGGAATTGGAGATGTCGAGGTTGCCGGTGATGTTCGTCACGGTCGTGTTGACGCCGTCGTGCACCAGCTCGATGTCGTTGCCCGTTCCAAGCGCGAGGACGACGTTGTCATTCAGCTGGACGTTTCCGCCGCTGACCAGGACTTCCCCGGCCGTGCTGGTAATGCCGCCATTGAACGTCGCCGCGCCGTCGAAACGCGAGGTTAGGTCCACCTCGAAGTCACCGACCACGTAGAGGTCCGCGTCGCCCGTGGCAGTGTCTCCGGGACCGGAGCCGCCGATGGCGACCAGCTCGCCGTCGAAGCTCATGACGCCCGTCGAGTCCACGTCGATGCCGGCCGTTCCCGCGTCGATGTCAATGCCGCCCGCGGCGTTACTCGCGAGAATGCGGATCGCGTCCGCGGCGGCCTGGCCGCTCGAGGCGACCACGGACCCGGCCGTGGAACTCAGGGTGAGGTCGGCTGCGCCCGTGACGGTGAAGTTCGACGCGTCCTGCGCGTCGATCGAGACGCCCCCGTCGGAATTGATCCCGACCCGCCCGACGCCCGCGCCCGAGTTCGTCGCCGCGATGTTGAGCGTCTTCGTGCCCGGGTCGTTGGCCGACATCGTCAGGTTGGTGGTGTCCGTGGAGTCGATCGATAGCGTCGACGCGTCCCACGTCCCGGGGCCGGAGTTGATGTCGACCGCGTCCGTGGTGGTCAGATCGATCTCGGCCGCGTTTCCGGCGACGTTCACGCCGCCGTTCCCGTTGAGCGTCAGCGCCCCCGCGGACGTGGTGAAGTTCGAGGCCGCGCCGGCGTCGAGGGAGATGGAGCCGCTGGTCAGGACCACCATGTCGGCCGCGTCCACGTCGAAGTTGTCCGTCGCCTCGATGAGCACGTCGTCCTCGGACTCAAACGCCACGTCGTTCCCGTCCTCGGCCGCGTCCGGGGCCGCGTTGCCCGCCGTGAGCACGACGCTGTCGTCGCCGATGTTGCCGGAGTCGGATGCCGCGACGGTCACGGAGGAGCCGGTCGAGGTGAAGCTCACGAGCCCGGAGCCGTCCGCGTCGAACGTGGTCCCGTCGAAGTCGAAGGAGCCGTCGAGGTCCGCGATGCCGTCGGCCTCGAAGTCGCCGACCACGTAGAGGTCGCCGTCGCCCGCGGCCGTGTTGCCGCCTGCCGCGCCGCCAACCACGAGCAAATCCCCGTCCACCGACATGACGCCGAGCAGGTCGATGTCCACGCCGCCTGTGCCGGTATCAATTCTCAAAACCGTGGCGCCGTTCCCGTTGCCGATCGTAATCGTCTTCGTCGCCGCGCCCGTGCCGATGTTGATGGACTCCGCGTCCGCGTCATTCCCGATGTTGATGGCATCCACGTCGCCGGAGTTGAGGGTCAGCGCGGTGCCGTCCTGGGTGGTAATCCCTCCGTTCGCCTCGATGGCGCCGTCGGCGGTGATCGTCGAGTTGAAAACCGGCGACGCGTTGAACGTCGTGACCGCGTTGACGGTCACGGCCCCGTCCAGGTCGACGTTCCCGTCGAACACGGAGGTTCCATCCACTTCCAAGTCATCCTGAATGTACAAATCATTGTCCCCCGCGACGTTCACGCTGTCCGCCGTGCCGCCCAGGTTCGAGATGGCGTTGTATGCCAGGTCGGTGACGCCGCCGATATTGAATACGTTGGTGTCCGCAAGCAGCAGCTGGCCGCCAGTCACGGTCAGGGTCAGGTCGCCGTCCGACGTGATGTCGTCTCCGTTCACGGCCAGGTCGCCGGTAAGCGTCGTGTTGCCCGTGACGGCGAGGGTCGAGCCGGCCGTCACCGCCCCGTTGAGGGAAACGGCGCCCGTTCCGGTCGAGAAGGTCGTGGCGCCCGACTGGGAGAAGTTCCCGTCCATGGTCAACGCCCCGATGCCGGTCATCTCACCGGTCGCCGTGATGTCCCAGTCCGAGGAGTTGATCGCCACCGTGTCCCCGTTGTCGCCGAGCGTCACGGTCCCGTTGGCCGCGAGGGCCTTCGCGATCGTGGTGATCCCGTCGTCGCCGAACGTCACGAACGTCTCGGCCAGCGAGTCCGTCATGACGAGGTCCGCGCCGTTCATGCGGAAGTTCAGGTTCCCCTGCCCCTGCGCGTTGTCCACGGTCACCGTGGCGGCCGTCGCGCCGAAGTTGTTATACGCCTCGTCCAGGTCGTCGGCTCCGCCGGCCCCGGTGGTGTCCACCCAGTCGGTCGCGACCGAGTCATACACGTACAGGTTTCCATCCGTGGTGTTGTAATACATCCGGCCGCCGAAGTTGGCCGAGTCGGCCTCGGCCGCGGCCTCGCTCGCGTAGGACTCGATGGATCGGCTGGAGAACGAATACGCGACCGAATTGACCGCCACGCGCGGGGCGAGCGTCTCGGCCTCCACCTCGATCTCAAGCCAAAGCGGAACGGTGAAGCTCGTGTCCTCCCCTACCCCGTCCATGAACGGGTCGACGGACCCGAGCTGCGCGCTGAAATACCCGTCCGTGACCGTGAGCGTCTGGTCCTCGGTCCAGTCCGCGGCGCCCGCGGCGAGATCCGTCCAAAGCGTAAACGTAAAATCGTAGTCCCCGTCGGCGACCACAACCCCGTCGTCATCTTTCAGGCGCCCCTGGTACGAGAGCGTGTTGGGCGATGCCGCGCGCGCGACTCCGGAGAGCAGCGGGGCGGGCCCGATCGCGCCGAAGACCGTCAAGGCGGCCAGCGCAATGTGAAAGATTTTTTTGAACATACTCGCGGGGAATGTACGACGTTAGGAGACGCGTTGGCGCCTCCGATACAAAACTGTTCCCATTATAGCAAGAATGGCAAGGATCGCCGAGGCAAATGTTATCAACAGGCCGTTGCCGGGAACCACGGAGTCCCCGGAGCGAATTTCCTGGATGCGCTCCTGCTCCCGCTCGCGCGCGGCGACGTCCTCCGGCTCGAGTTCCGTCCCTTCCGGATACACACGAATTCCCGTTTTTCCGTAGCGTTCATTTCCGGCCCGGTCCACCGCCTTTACCTCGATAAATACGTCCCCGGTATCGAGGTCCGTGAGGACATACGGGCTCGACGCGACGAAGAACTCCCCGTCGCTAACCGAGAGCTCGTAATGGTCCATGCCGCTTCCGTCATCCGTCGTCCCGAACTCGACGAGCGCGTCCTCCCCTTCCACGTACCGGAGGCGCGGGGTGTAGGGGACGATCGGGTTCGGCGGCGTCACGTCCGCCTCCAGGGATGCCTCGGACGAGACTTCGGACGGAACCGCCACGGCCGTCGATGTCGCGACGATCGACGTGCCGACGTGCCCGGAGGCGTCCGCCTTCTCTTCGCCGTTCGCGATCAGGCGCGAGGACGATTCCACGCGGACGTCCGCGGTCCCCGCCGCGATTGCCTCGAACACGACCGTCGCGAGCAGGCCGCGGTCGTCCACCGTGGACCCGACCACGAACGCCCCGATCGAGACGGTCCCGAGCTCGTTGTCATACCCGTTCCCCGGCGACACGCGGGGAAACAGCGTCCCGATCGTCATGTCGCGCACCTGCGCCTGGTCGGACGAAAAGGAGAGATACGCGCGGACCGTGTCGAGCTCCTCCCCGTTCGGGTTCACCCAGATCGCGACCGAAAACCGCTCGCCGACGGCGACGCGCGACGGGTCCGCGACCAACGAAAACGTCGCCGCTCCGGCCGCGCGCGCCGTCAGCGGCATGAGCAGGAGGGCGACGAGCGCGAATGCGATTCCTCGATGCATATCCTAGCCTTGTTCGGACCAGCGCGAGACGAACAACGAAAAGTCGTAGTCGTCGACGATATTGTCCTCGTTGAAGTCCGCGAACAGCTCGTCCTCGCCCCAGGCGTTCACCAGCAGCGAGAGGTCGTAGTCGTCGATGGAGAAATCCCCGTTGACGTCGCCGACCAGGCTATAGGTGACGATCACGAGCAGCGCGTTGGACTCGATGCCTCCGGGAGAAACCGCCACGATATAGAGGTAGTTGACCCCGAGGTTGAGCGAAATGTCCGCGCGCCAGGTGGTGGACGTCGGATAGGTGATGTCGTCGAAGGCGTCGTCGTTGACCATGATGGTGTGCCCGGTCTGCATCCTGCCATACAGCGTGATGGTCCCGTCGAAGCTCACCATTCCTTCCTCGGTCAATCCCTCGCCAAGCGTCGGCGTGCTCGACGTGCTCGTCGACCCTCCGCCTACCCCGCCGCCGCCCCCGCCGCCGCCCCCGCCGCCGTCGTCGTTCTCACACGCCGAGGTGTCATACGTGCAGGTGGACGAGCACGCGAGTGTCCCGCTGTCGAACCCCTGCGTGACGCAGGTGCCGCCGTCGAGGTCGCCCGAGTCGCAGTCCTCCCCGGGATCGACGAACCCGTCGCCGCAGCTCGCCCCGGTCTGGAGGGACGACTCGAGCGCGTAGCTGGCCGAGGTCGTCAATCCGCCCGCGTCGCCGAGCGACCCGGTAATCTCGTAGCTCCCCGAAGAAACGGTCGCGCCGCTCGAAAACACGTCGTCGGCCGGGTCGATCTCGTAGCTCGCGCTCGAGGCGGCGCGAAGCGAACCGAACGGCAGCGCCGTGATGAGCGCGATGAGTGCCAGAGATGCGATTCGTTTCTCGTTCATACGTCCTAGGAACCGGACGCGGCGTCAATCGCGGACCAGTCGTAGAAGATGTCGGTGTACGCGATGGCGTGCAACGCGCGCCAGTCGGCCGCGTTCGACGGGATGTGCCCGTACTTCGCGCCGAAGATCACGAGCGACTGCTGCTCGTGGGCCACGTTGCGGTCGGCGGGATCCGCCGGGAAGCAGGTGTCGTATGCCATGCAGTGGAGGGCCTCCCAGTCGACGGCGGAGGACGGCATGCGCCCGGCGAACGCGCCGAAATACACGAGCGCCAGCGCCTCGAGCTCCTTGTCCGTCGTCGTGGTCGTTGCCGCGGCGCCGCCCACCGCCACGGTCTTCGCGCCGATCTCGGCGGTACCGGCGACGTCGATCATCTCCTCCCCGTCGGTAATCAGGCGGGAGTCGTCCTCGATCGTGATCGCGGAAGACCCGGCGGCCTTCCCCGTGAACGTGACCGTGATCGCCACCGTGCTGTCCGTGACGCGGTCGCCGTATTTGAACGCCCCGACGTCCAGGTCGCCGAGCGCGTTGTCGACGGTGTAGTCCGGCGACAGCGACGGGAACGCGGCGCCGATGTCAAACCAGGTCGCCTCGACGACCGCGGGGTCGAACGTCAGGTGGACGCGGATCGTGTCGATCGCCTCCCCGTTCGGGTTCACCCAGACCTTCGCCGTGAATTGTTCCCCGGCCGCGACCGAGGCGGACGAGAGCGCGAGGCCGAAGGTGGCGAGCCCTGCCGCGCGGGCGGGGGCGAAGCCGAGAAGCGGCGCGAGCAGCGCGCACGCGGTCACCATCGCAAAAAGTCGTCGCATAGGAACGGGCAAAAGGTTGAAAAACGACATTGCACCCAGTATAGCAGAAAAACTATCCACAATAAAACGAACCGACGCGCGTCGGTTCGTTTTGGTGGGCGGCAGAGGATTCGAACCTCTGACCTTCACAATGTCAATGTGACGCTCTAACCAACTGAGCTAGCCGCCCGGGGTGGCAATCGCGGGAAAAATATATACGGAACCCGACCGCCTGTCAATGCTTCCCTTCCTCTTCCTCCGGTTCCTCCAGGATAATCCACGGCTTGCTCTCGGCGATGGAGATCTTCAGGAAGACGGACCCGACCGCGACCAGCACGATGAGCCCGATCAAAAACGCGCTGAAGATGCCGACGAACCCGCACCCGAGGATCGCGGTGATCGCCTCGGCCTTGGACTCGGAGGAGATCAGGCACTGGCTGACCGCGTCGTCCGCGAGCTCAAGCCCGCCCCACGCAGCGCCCGCCGCGCACCCGAGCGCGAGGATGGTGAACAGACAGCTGAACCGCACCTTACGCACGGCCCCGAGCCGCACGAGCGCCATCACCGAGAAGAACACCCCGCCCAGAATCCAGTACACCAGGAACCAGATGAGCGCGATGAGCCACGCGAACAAGCCGAGGTCAGCATTCATAGTACAGGAAGGGTAGCATGATTCGTGGTAGTATGATAGGGTCCCTGCCTGTCCGGCAGGCAGGTTAACCCACCAAAAACCTCAGGCCCGTAGCTCAGTTGGTTAGAGCGCCGAGCTTATACCTCGGTGGTCGATGGTTCAAGTCCATCCGGGCCTACCATTCGACTCCGCTCGGACAACGTCCTCGCTTCGCTCATGGTCTGCGACCACGCGCGCGGAGGCGAATGTCCTGAGCGAAGTCGAAGGGCAAAAGAATCTATGCCATTTTTGTTTCTCGGGATCATCCTCATTCTGCTCGGCCTGTTCATGTTCCGATTGGGAAAGAAGAAGCACAGCCACGAGTTCGAGCTCGGCTCCATGGGGCTGTTCATCGGCGGCGTGGTGCTCATCCTCCTGTACGGATTCTTCTACCGCGGACTGACCCTGTTCGGCGTCTAACGCCATTATGGAACGACTCGACATCCACCTCGCGAAGAAGCTGGACGCGCCGCGGGCGCAGGTCCAGAAGCTCATCAAGGCCGGCGCCGTCACCGTGAACGGCAAGGCCGTGACGCCCCACACCCTCGTCCGCGAGGGTGATGTTGTCGCGCACCCTCCCCTGCCGAGGGCCACGCGCAAGAAAATCCCGACCGTGGACATCCCGGTGCTGTACGAGGACGACGACGTCGTGGTCATCAGCAAGCCCGCGGGGATCATCGTGCACCCCATGAACGACACCGACCGGCGCCCGAGCGTCATCGGGTCGCTCGTCGCGTCGCGTCCCGGCATGAAGAAGGTGGGCGACCCTTCGACGGGCTCAGGGCGTGGAAGCAAGCTGCGCCCGGGCGTCGTGCACCGCCTCGACCGCGCCGTGTCCGGCGTGATGGTCGTCGCGAAGAACGACAAGGCGTTCGAGGAGCTGAAGCGCCAGTTCGCGGGCCGCGAGGTCGAGAAGGAATACGCCGCGCTCGTCTACGGCCGCATGCCGAAGGACGAGGGTACCATTGATTTCAAGATTGCCCGCTCGAAGACGCTCGGCCGCATGGTGTCGCGCCCGGAGGGACAGGAAGGAAAGGAGGCGCTCACCGAGTACGACGTGGTCGACCGGTTCAAGACCGCCACGCTCGTGGACGTGAGGATCCACACCGGCCGCACGCACCAGATCCGCACGCACTTCAAGGCGATCGGCCACCCGGTGGTCGGCGACGCGCTGTACCACACCAAGATCGTGAACATCCGCCCGATCGAGATGGACCGGCTGTTCCTGCACGCGAAGCGCCTTTCCATCACCCTGCCCGACGGGACGCGCAAGACGTTCGTCTCCGAGCTCCCGGACGAGCTGACCGCGCTGCTCAAGACCCTTCCGAAAAAATAGCTATGCCGAAGATCTACGTGATCACGGGGCCGAGCGGCGTCGGGAAGACCACCGTCGCCCACGAGCTCCTCACGCGCCGCCCGACGCTCAGGAAGGTGGTGACCTGCACCACCCGCCCTCCCCGCCCCGGGGAGACGGACGGGGTCGACTACCACTTCCTGGACCGCGGGACGTTCGCGCGGCTCGTCGCGGACGGGAAGATGTTCGAGCACTCGCACCATTACGAGAACGACTACGGCAGCCGGACCGAGGACGTGGAACGCCTGGTCGCGGACGGGTTCGACGCGCTGTTCGTGGTGGACGTGGTCGGCGCGCAGACCATCAGGCGCGACCACCCGGAATCCGTCACCATCTTCATCGACGCCGAGTCAACGGAGGAGCTGCTCGCGCGCATGGAGTCGCGCGACAAGGGCCGGGGAGCCGGGCGCGAGGACCGCATCGCGGCGATCGACCGCGAGCGCGCCTACGCCGCGCAGTGCGACCACCGGGTGGTCAATGCGGACGGAAAACTGGAGGCGACTATCGGAACCATTGACAAAATACTGGCGGACGGCTAAGATTCCGGCACATTTAGCCCCTGTAAACGAACGCTGACTTCTCCGACGTGCGTCGGAGGTGCGTTCCTCTGGCAGAGCGGCCTAACCAACGACTATGTCTGACGAAGAGAAGGTCGATACGGCCGAAACCCCGGTCGAGACCCAGGCCGCCGAGCCGGCTGCCGAAGAGGTCGTGGCCGTCGAGGCCAAGCAAGACGAGCTGCGCGCCGGCATGACGGTGCGCGTCCACGAGAAGATCGAGGACGTCACCCCGAAGGGGGAAAAGCGCATCCGCATCCAGATTTTCGAGGGGATCATCCTCGGGATGCGCGGCGCCGGGGCATCGAAGAGCATGACGGTGCACAAGATGAGCGGCACGGTGGGCGTCGAGAAGATCTACCCGCTCGGCTCGCCGGTCATCGCGAAGATCGAGGTCGTCAAGACGGCGAAGGTGCGCCGCGCGAAACTTTTCTTCCTCATCGACCGCAAGAACCGCTTCCGTCGCAAGCTCAAGGAAGTCTGGAACAAGTAGGACGAATTCAAACGCCCCGACGTACGTCGGGGCGTTTTTCTTTCTCTTAGACCGACTGCAGGTCGCGCTCGGTTTCCACCGAGTTGCCGAACGGGTTGGTCACCAGGTCCTGCACCGTGATGGTGACGATCCCCTTGTTCCACGTCGACCCGAAGATCGAATAGGCGACCGTCTCGGTCATGACCCAGTGCAGCTTGCCGTCGTCGCCGACGACATACACCTTGGAGTCATTCTCGAGCTTCACCTTGGTGCCCGGGGCGAAGGTGGCCGTGCCGCCGTCCTCGTACGCGTTAAGCGTCGAGGCGGAGACCGTTTCCACGTCGTCCCACGAGGCGAACCAGGTGAAGTACGTCTTCTCGCCCGGGATGGCGAGCTTCTCGCCGTCCGCGATGAGATACACCGTGCTGTCGCCCGACGCCTTCACGGCGCGAACGTCACCGACGGAGTTGATCGACGGAAGGGACACGGTCCCCTCGTAGATCGCGCCGTCCTGGCCCATCCAGTACGCGTGCATGTCGTCGGAGAGCACCGGGGCCGAGCCGAAGCCCAGCTCGTAGGAGCGGTCCGTCCCCATGTCGAGGTACTGGACGTTGCCGGAGGCGTCGAGGCCGACCACGACGTCGCCGCCGTCCGAGTCCGTAACCGCGAACGGGATGTCCGTGGTCTTGCCGGACTCGATGTCGTACATCTTCCCCGCCGATCCGGAGGCATAGAACAGGCGGTCGTCCTCAAGGAGGAACTGGCCGTCCGTCGCGGTGCCGATTTCCTCGGCAACGCCGCCGACCGAGAGGTACAGCGTGTCGGACGGGTCCACCCAGGCCATCAGGCCGTCCGCGAGCTGGTACGAGTCCTCCGTGGCGCGGAACCAGCTCAGGTATTCGCCGTCGAATTCCGTGAGGATCTCGGTGTCCAGGTCGTAGGTGTAGCGGATGTAGTTCATGAAGAACTCAATCGTGTCGTCATCCGCGAAGTGGCCGGCGAAGATGTCCGCTTCCGGCTCGACCCAGGTGCCCGAGATGGCCTCGCGGGTCATCCCGAGGTTGTCGTAGTTATGGGTATCGCCGAGCCAGAGCTGCTTGTTGCCGGACTCGAACTCCATCTTGATGAGCGCGATGCCGTCCGCGGCGTCGAGCAGGCGCTCGGCGCGCAGCTCGTAGTGCTTGCCGATGATGTCGGCGTCGCCCTCGGCCTCGTCGTACACGTACACGCCGGCCTGCTCCACCGAGGTCTTCCCGGTAAAGTCGTGAGCCACGACGAAATACGTGTCGTCGCCGTCCGTCATGGCGTCAACGTCCTCGACGCCGTTCAGAAAGACGTCCTTGACGATCTGCGTCGCCTCGCCGTCCGCGTCATACTCGGTCACGGCGTAGTGGTCCCCCTCCCAGTCGATCTGGGAGATGAACACGAAGCGGCCGTCGTTCAGCGCAAAGCGCTGCGCGTCAAGCGCGTCCTCGGGGACGTTCGCCACGAGGAGCTTCATGCCGTCCTGCAGCATGTACACGTTGTACAGCGGCAGTTCGTTCGGACGCGAGTCGGCCGGCTCCGCGACCAGGGCGAAATCGCCCAGGTTGAACGGGCCTTCGACGTCATCCGCGAAGGCGAGCCGCTCGACGCGGTAGTCGCCATAGTTCCAGGCCGCCGCGGAAATCGCGGCGTCCCAGTCGCCGTTGTCGGCCTTGACCGACAGGAACGGAGAAACCGCCATCGCCAGGGCGATGACGGAGAAAACGAGTTTCTTCGTCATAAATGTGGTTTTATGCATAATTTTCCCCCAGACCTGGAACCAGATCTTGAGGGCGGATAATACCAAAAATCGGGGGTTTTGTCAATGGGCGAGGGTGAATATTTAGCTAACTTTACACAAGCAAGCCGACCTTCGGATTGACACGACTGCCTTTTTTCGGTATCATTTGCTGTTCGCCTACGATGCCCGTCACGATCTCGCGGACAAACGCCGTTGCCGCATCCCGCGCGGCGCAACCATCAACGAGCCATCACCAAGGGAGGACCAATGGCTCGGAACGCACGCATTCGTCGGGAGAAGATCGGTATGGCCATGGCGCGGGATGCCATCGGTCGCACCGGCCTTCCGCCCGATGACGGAGACGAATTCGGCCGAACCGAGACGGAGTGCGAGCTCTACAAGGAGGAGCACCTCGTGTTCGTCTGGCTCGCGTTCCACAACGACCCAGAGGTAACGGACTGGCTTCGTCTCGACTGGGAGGAGATCCTCACGCGAGCGAGAACGCGATGCCGCTGTCACGAACAGCGCCGGGGCGGGAGGGTTTTCCTGCGGGAAGACTGGGAAGACGACCTTCCCGCGACCTGCCTGTTCTGCCTCGAACGCACGCTCGGACACGGCCGCTGACGTCTACACGGGCATCCTCCGACGGATGCCTTTTTCTATTCTGCGCGAAACCCAATCTCTCGTTTCTCCCCCGCGTCCTCCGCGATCATCCGTCGGATCGCGTCGAAGACGATTTTGAACTGCTCGTCGTACTGTTTTTCCATCGCCTCGATCTTGAGACGCAAGTCCGCGTTCTCCGCCAGCATCTCTCGAATCCGGGAGAAGATCCGCATGATTTGGATATTCACGGCGATTGCCCGCGGGCTGCGTAAAACACTCGAGAGCATCGCGACTCCGAGTTCAGTAAATACGACCGGGCGCTTACGCATTCCGCCTCTTCCGGGCTTTGATATCACAAATTGTGATATCAAAGATTTGGCTTCGTAGACGGTCAATTTGAACATAAAGTCCTTCGGAAACCGTTCATTGTTTCGCTTGACCGCCTGGTTCAGCGCCATGGTCGAAACTCCGTAAAGGCGTGCGAGATCGCGATCCATCATGACCCGCTGGCCGCGGATCACATAAATCTTTCCCTCGATGACCGCCGCCGGTACGAACACGTCGTCTTTCTTCATAGACATCGCAAAGCAAATTAAAAATCCCCGCCAACGCGTGCGGGGATTTCATCTGCGTCTATTTAACCACGATTTTGGCCGGCTGTCAACCGTGCCTACAGCATCTTCTTCAGATACTGCCCCGTCAGCGACCCCTTTGCCTTCACGATGTCCTTCGGGGTGCCCTCCGCGACCACGAAGCCGCCCTTCATGCCGCCTTCCGGGCCCATGTCGATGATCCAATCGGAGGTCTTGATCACGTCGAGGTTGTGCTCGATGGTGAGCACCGAGTTCCCCTTGTCGACGAGCATCTGGAGCACGCCGAGCAGACGCTTGATGTCCTCGAAATGGAGGCCGGTCGTCGGCTCGTCGAGGATGTAGAGCGTCTTGCCCGTGGCGCGGCGCGAGAGCTCGGTGGCGAGCTTCACGCGCTGGGCCTCGCCGCCCGAGAGCGTGGTGGCGCTCTGGCCGAGGCGGATGTAGCCGAGGCCGACCTCGTGCAGGATGTTCAGCTTGTCGAAGATCATCGGCTGGTCCGCGAAGAACCGGCGCGCCTCCTCCACGGTCATGTTCAGGATCTCGGAAATGTTCTTGTCCTTGTAGTGCACCTCGAGCACCTCGGCGACGTAGCGCGTGCCGTGGCACTCCGGGCACTCGACGTAGACGTCGGGCATGAACTGCATCTCGATGCGGCGAACCCCTTCCCCGGCGCACGGCTCGCAGCGGCCGCCGCCCTTCACGTTGAAGGAGAACTTGCCCGCGTCGAAGTTGCGCATCCTGGCCTCGGGGACGTTCGTGAACAGGTCGCGCACCGCGGTGAACACGCCGGTGTAGGTGGCCGGGTTCGAGCGCGGGGTGCGGCCGATCGGCGACTGGTCGATGGCGACCACCTTGTCGATGTGCTCGAGCCCCTTGATCGCCTTGTGCGCGCCCGGGTACAGCTTGGCGCGGTAGAAGTGGCGCGAGAGCGCCTTGCCGAGGATGTCGAGGATGAGCGTGGACTTGCCCGAGCCGGACACGCCGGTGACGCACACCAGCTTGCCGA
>CAYRYG010000034.1:0-13152 GCA_964428465.1 uncultured Gammaproteobacteria bacterium | reverse complement strand
TTTGCGGGAATAGCTCAGTGGTAGAGCGTCTCCTTGCCAAGGAGAAGGCCGCGGGTTCGATCCCCGTTTCCCGCTCCAAAAACGCACCTCTCTCGAGGCGCGTTTTTGTTCGTTAGCGGATTTTTCGTTCGAGGCGGTCGAGCCGTTCCTCCATGCGGTCTTGGCGCGACCGCGTGGCCGCGTTTTCCGTGTCGAAGCGGATGGATTGCTTTGCGAAACCGTCGATGTGTTCTTCCAGCCGACCGGATTCGTCGTGAACGAGCGAAAAGTTTACATCCGTCTCTTCCCGAAAGCAATTCAGGTCGAATTGAATCGAATCTATTCGAAATGCCAAGCTCCCGACGTCCGACTTCAAGCTCCCGACGTCCGACTTCAAGCTCCCGACGTCCGATTTCAACGACCCGACATCGGACTTTAACGTCCCGATGTCTTTGGCCATGCCGATAATCAGTTGCTTCGTTTCCTCATCCATAAGATTTTCATTATAGCAGTTTCAAAGCCGGAGTGAAGGCCCCGGCGATTCCCGCCGGGGCCTTCGAATTCGTCACGCTTCCACGGCCTTGTTCTTTCCGTTTTTCGCCCAGTAAATTCCTGCGCGGTTGCCGGCCATGTATTGTGACTTGGCGGTCGAGACGACGAAGTCGCGCATGCGCTCTGTGCCGAGGTCGTCGAGGCCGAGCTCTTCGCCGAGCGCGTTCAGCGCGTTCAAGAGTTCCGCGTACCACTTCGGTTTTTTGTCCTCCATATGGGTCGTTCATTGTGGGTTAGGTTCGAGCGATTGCCGGAGCAAGTCGACGACGTATTCGCTTAGGAGCGTCGCGACGGTCGAGGACACGCCATAGGCGTACGCCTTCGTTTCAATGCGCCGCTTGAGCTGCGGCGCGGAGAGCGCGTGATTTTGCATACCAGAGTTTTCCGGCGCGGATGAGGCGCCGGGAAGAATAGAGGCCGAGTCCGGCGACCACTCCGGCGGTGATGAGGAGCGATACGGTCCGGTCGCGGGCGGCCTGCGCGTCCCTGCCGGAGACCGTTGCCGCGGAAATCGTCTCCGGCTGGGTCTCGGCAGGGACGATGGTGATGTCGTCGGCCGAGCGCGGAAGAAGCGTGATGCCGGTTTCCGTGACGACGAGGATTCCCGCGATCTCAACCTTCGCGCCCTTGGCGAGGATTCCCGCGTCGATGCCGGTTCCCTCCGCGACGCGGACCGCGAGCTTCGCGCCTGCGTCCTCCACAGTCGCCTTCGCGCCGGATCGCGACAGGACCGTCCCGGAGATGCGGACCAGGCGGCCGTGGTCCGCGTTCGTGAGCGAGGCGATCGTCGCGTCCTCGGGGACGGATGCCTCCTCCGACGCGACCAGCTCGATCTGGTTCCCGCTGCCGACCTTTAGCCGCGCCTCCCCGCGGTTCTCCGTCATCGTCCCGCTTACCGCCACGCGGTCGCCCGGCGCGAGGTCGGGGAAGGCCGCGTCATATTTGTAAACCTGCAGCCCGCCGGTTTCCGTTTGGACATAGAAGATCTGCTTGCCGAGGACGCCGGGCTCGACGAGGACCGTCCCCTCGACGCGCGTCGTCACGCTCCGGCGAGCGCCGGATGCGGAGGCCACGCGGGCGGCAGGTACTTTGGTCGCAGCTGGTCGAGGATCTTCGGGTCCAGGTTCGTCATCTTGCGAAACAACGTTCTGTTCATCCGGCGTAGGAGTTCGCGTCCATACCCACTGGGCGTCGGCGCGAACAAGGGAGGAACCTTTCGGCGGCGATTCATAGGATTGGGAGTCAATGACCGACCCGTCGGGCGCGGTGAGCGTGACGGCGTCGGTCGTGTTGTTGAGCGCGAGCCGCGTCTCGGCCCGCGTGAGCGTGAGAAACTCTCTGGGATTGATCTTGAGCGACGCGTCGAAGCGATGAGAGCGGTCGGACGCGTCGGAGATGGACCAGCCCTTGAGATCGACGACCGTGTCGCCGGTGTTCTCGACCTCGACGAACTCCTCGATGAGGTCGCCGCCGGTCGTGTTCGGATACAGCTCGGACAGCCGGAGCGTCGCCGGGCCGTTCCAGGTTTCCTCGGGCGGCGGTTCCTTCGTCGTTTCCGCCGCCTTCGTCGTTTTTGTCACGGCCTTCTTCGCGGCCGGTTTCTTAACGGGCTTCGGGATCTCGACGACGACCGGTTCCGTCAGGATATTTGCCGATCCCGGCGTTGCCGTCGTGGTCACGATCCAACTGCCGTCCCCGTCGCGCGCGAGCGAGTCGGGATCGTCGGCCGCGGGAATGTTCGCCGTGCCATATGCCATCGCGTCGATGACGATCCCGCTCGGGTCGGTCAGCTCGACCGTGTCCCCGTCATTGTTCAGCTTGCCAAGCGGGTTGCGGACGACCACGTACTGGTCCCACCCGAGCAGCTGCTCCGGCAGCGCGGTCGCCTTGGCGGACGCGTCGCGCACCGTCCATCCGGCGAGCGGGATCACGTTGTTGTACGGGTTGTAGATCTCGATCCACTCCTCGTCCGCGTCCGAGGCAAGCTCATTGATGACGAGCGTCCCGACGGGGTAGTTGATCGTCGGCGTCGGGACGGGTGTAGAAGACGTAGAATCATCGACGGTCTCGGTCGGTTCCTCAGCGGCCGGTTCTTCGACCGGCTCGACGATTTCCTCCTCGACCTCCTTCGTCGTCTCCTCAACCACCTCAACGACCTCAATCACTTCAATCACTTCCTCAACGACGGTCTCCACAACCACTGGCACGAACCACTCCTCGATCATCCCTGGCGTCCCAAGATCCTCCCAGCCCTCGTCGAACCCGCCCGCGACCGTCGCCGTCGTCCACGACGCCGCGGCCGCCCCGTCCGCTACGGGCGCGGTCCGTACCATCGACGCAGTTCCAGCTCCCATGTCTCCTCCAGCGTCTCCGCCTGATCCTCCCGCAGTTCCTCCTGCCAACGGCGCGGATCCGTCTCCTGCCGCGTCGCGCTCGCTGCCGTTCGCGTCGCGCAGGACAAGGGTGAGAGCGGAGTTGGAGAGGGAAACGGAGGGGGTAACCAGATCCGGCGTCCGAGCAAGGGCGGACTTTGTATCGTCGTTCGCATAATTGGAAATGAGAAATGATTGGTGCGGCGCGATCGTGCTCCCCTCGGGAATCGCGACCGTTCCTCCGCCCGTGGCCGCGCCGGCGACGGTCCATCCGCCGACGTCGGCCGTCTCGTCCGTGAGGTTGGTGAGTTCCAGCCACTCGTCGATGGACGAGAGCGAGGATCCGGCCCACCCAACTTCGGAAATGATGACCGCGTATTCGCCCTCCGCCTGCGCCCGAGCGGCGACCGGCGTCGCGGCCGGGACCAGCGTGAGCAGGGCAGCGAGAAACAAGCGTCCGATGTATCGGTGCATAGGCGCGTTCGTCGATAAATTGTTATCGCGTCCGCCGGCCGGCGAATCAAAATCCCCGCAACGCGACTGCTCGCGTGTGCGGGGATTGCTTAGTTTCAGTTAACCAAAAAATCGCGCGTCTGTCAACGGGCCGCGTGTGGATAGATTGCCCGTCGCGCACGCTTGGGGTACGATCGGGGCGCGCCGGGATGGCGGAATTGGCATACGCGCCAGCCTTAGGAGCTGGTGGAGCAATCCTTGAGGGTTCGAGTCCCTCTCCCGGCACCACGATCGTCATTAACGCGAACGGCTATGAAGCGGAATATCTTTCTCTGGTCGCTCTACGACTTCGCGAACTCGATCATCATGATCGTGTTCCTGTTCTACTTCTCCCAGTGGCTCGTGGTCGACAGCGGCCGGCCGGACTGGTGGTATAACGCGACGCTGATCGTGTCGTCGCTGCTGTTCATCGTGACGGCGCCGATCGCGGGGCAGCGGCTCGACCGGTCGGGCGGGAAGCTCGCGGGCGTGCGCGCGACGTCGACGATCATGTTTTTCTTCTTCCTGCTGACGGCGGTCGTCACGCTGGTCCTCCCCGCGCAGCACCTCCTGGCAACCGTTCTGTTCACCCTCGCGATGTACGTCTACCTGATGAGCTTCGTCTATTACACGCCGATGATCAACGACCTCACCGACGGGACGGACCGCGGGTGGGTCTCCGGCCTGGGGATGGGCGCCAACTACGCGGGGCAGGTGTTCGGCCTCCTCGTGACGCTGCCGTTCGCCACGGGGGCGATCGCGCTGTTCGGCACGTCGGGCGGCCGCGCGCAGACGTTCGTTCCCGCCCTCGTCCTGTTCGGGCTCACGGCGCTGCCGATGCTCTGGCTGTACCGGGACCCGACGGCGGGGAAGGCCGTCGTCCGCCTGAGACTTGCCGACGAATACGCGGAAACCGGTCGAACCGTGAGGGCCGTCTTTTCCAATCGGAACCTCTCGCTGCTGCTCGTCGCGTACTTCCTGTTCGGCGACGCGCTGCTGACGTTCTCGAACAACTTCCCGATTTACCTCGAGAGGGTCTTCGCCGCTCCCGACACCACCAAGACGTATCTCACGGCCGGGATTCTCATCGCGTCCATCGTCGGCTCGCTCGCGTTCGGGAAGATCTCGGACAAGGTCGGGACGAAGAAGGCCCTCCTTGCCGTCCTTGCCTTCTGGGTGGCGTTCTTTCCCGTCCTCGCGTTCGCGCCCTCGCTTGGCGTCGCCGCGGCCGCCTGCCTGGTCGCGGGGTTTTTCTACGGCCCGGCGTGGGTGGTGAGCCGCTCGATGGCATCCGAGTTCATCCCGCGCGAGATCGAGGGACGCTCGTTCAGCTTCTATACGCTCATGGAGCGCTTCGCGACGTTCGTCGGGCCGATTTCCTGGAGCGTCGTGCTGGCCGCGGCCGCGGGGCGCGGGAACGCGGGGTACTCGTACGCGCTCGTGGCCATGGGGATCCTCGTGCTCCTCGGCCTGCTGGTCGTAAAGAAGATCACGGCACGGGTATGAGGCTTTCGTCCGACATCCCGCGCGACCGGGACGGCCAGTACTGCCTGTCCTGCCTCGCGCCCGGCGTGCAACCCGTCGCGCGTGACGGGCGGACGTATTATCGATGCGCCGCCTGCGGAGAGACGTTGGAACGAAGCCTGGTGATCGACGGCGCGATCAAGTGGTGGACGGACGCGGACGGGACGTACTGGCACGAGAGCGTCGGCATCGTCGCGGTCGCGGGCGGGAAGACGCTCACGTTCCTGCGCCGGCTGTTTCCGTTCGGCCATACCATCCCGGCCGGGCACGTGGACGCGGGAGAGCCGCCGCTTGCGGCCGCGCTCCGGGAGCTGCACGAGGAGACCGGCATCGTCGCGTCCGACCTCGAGCTTGTCGCCGAGTTCGACTTCCCCGGCGACTCGTGCCGCCGCGGCTGCGACCACCACCGATGGCACCTGTACCGACTTCGGCTCGAGGCGGTCCCGGAGGTCGACGCGTCGGGCGAGGGATCGGAGGTCGCCTGGATGACGCCCGAGGAACTGCGCGCAAAACCCAACCTCACGCCCGCGCTCCGGCATTTCGTGGACGCGTTCGGGCGCGAGCTGTTCGAGTAAGCACCCCGTATTAAACGCAAATAATATGGCCGAGCGAATCCGCGGCATCGTCTTCGACTTTGGCGACGTCATCTGTTTTTGGAAGACCGGCGGGATGGGCGAGGTTCGGTCGCTTGCCCTGGGGCTGCCGAGGGAAACCATCGGAACGCTCATTTGGGATTATCTCGCCGCCGCCCGCGACGGGACGTATCATAGCGTCCAGGATTATTTCGCGCGGGCAAAGCCCGTATCGCCGGTGGGCGTCGACATCGTCGCCGAGGTTTACGACGAGATGGAGGCGTCGGCCGCCGTCGATCCGCGAATGGTCGAATTCATCGCGTCGCTGAGGCCGCGCTACAAGGTCGCGCTGCTTTCGAATTTTCCAAAGGGCCTTGAGGACTATCTCACAGAGCGCTTTCACATCGACCATCTGTTCGACGCGGTGGTGAGCTCGTATAATATCCGAATGGCCAAGCCGGCACCTGACGCGTACCGGTACGCGGCCGGCCAGATCGGTCTTAGGCCGGAAGAATGCCTGTTCGTGGATGACTCCGAGAAAAACGTGCTCGCGTCTACGGAAACGGGAATGCGAGGCGTCGTGTATACGGGCTTCGAGGATTGCGTCGCGCGAATCAGGGAGGTAATCGATGAATTATGACGACCAATGACGACCAACTGGTTCAGTCGATCGCCGACGACGTCCGCGCGCGGATGGCCGGGGATTCTTCGCACGACTGGTGGCACGTGTGGCGCGTGTGGCAGTTGGCCAGGCGTTTGGCGGCCGAGGAGGGCGCGGACACGTTCGTGGTCGAGCTTGGCGCGCTCACGCACGACATCGCGGACTGGAAGTTCCATGACGGCGACGAGACCGTCGGGCCGCGCGTGGCCGGGGAGGTGTTGTCGTCGCACGGCGTCGCGCCGGAGGTGATCGCGCAGGTGCGGGACATCGTGGCGACCATCTCGTACAAGGGTGCGGGAGTCGCGACTCCGATGGCGACGACCGAAGGGAAGTGCGTCCAGGACGCGGACCGCCTCGACGCCATCGGGGCCATCGGCATCGCGCGCTGCTTCGCCTACGGCGGGCACAAGGGCAGTTCGATGCACGATCCGGAACAGTCCCCGGTACTCCACGCGGACAAGGAATCGTTCAAGTCGAACCGAAGCTCGTCGATCAACCATTTTTACGAGAAGCTCCTGCTCCTCAAGGACCGCCTGAACACGCCGGCCGCAAGGAAGATCGCGGAGGCGCGCCACGCGTTCATGGAAGCGTACCTCGCGGAGTTCTACAGGGAATGGGAGGGAAAGGACTAGCTAATCGGCTGGTCTTTTGCTAGGGTGCGTCCGCCAGCAACCCGTTGGCCGGAGGTTTTCTTGGAAGCAAAGGACCGCATCATCGTCGCGCTCGACGTCGACTCGCTCGACGAGGCCCTCGAGATCGTCGAGGAGCTGAAGGACTACGTCGGCCTGTTCAAGGTCGGGCTGGAGCTGATCTTCACGATCTTCGTCCAGCTCCTCGCCGCCGCCTCGTTCGCCGAGGCTTGCGCCAACCTGCGAAAGGCGGTCGACTTGTTCGCCCTGCTGCGCGGGCGGATCATGCTCGACCCGAAGCTCAAGGACATCCCGAACACCATGGGCGGCGCCTCCGCGGCCGTCGCACGGCTCGGGGTCAGCCTGTTCACGGTGCACGCGTCCGCGGGCATGGGCGGGATGGCCGCCGCCGTGAAGCGCGCGGGCGACGCGAAGGTGCTGGCCGTCACCGTGCTCACCTCGATGAGCCCGGACGACTGCGCCACGAGCTACGGCGACCCGAGCGTCCGCATGACGATCCGCCGCCTCGCGCGCATGGCCAAGGTGGCCGGCGTCCACGGCATCGTGTGCGCGCCGAGCGACGTGGCCGACATCCGATCGCACCTGGCGTGGAACCCCGAGTTCGTCTGCCCGGGCATCCGTCCCGCGTGGGCCGCGACCGGCGACCAGAACAAGGATCGCGCCATGACCCCGGCCGAGGCGATCGGCGCCGGCGTCACCCGCATGGTGATCGGCCGCCCCATCACCCGCCCGCCGCCCCAGTTCGCCACCCGCCGCGCCGCCGCGATCGCCATCGCCGACGAGATCGCCGACGCCCTCGCCTCCTAGTCCCGACCCGGGACTTTTTTCATCGGCATCCGTTGACAGGATGCCGATTTTCTGATAGCATCCCGCGTCTGGAGGAACGCTCATGTCGTACGACGAACCCTCGCCCTGCCGGAGGATCAACACCGGCTAGGCGGAGGAAGATGTCAAAGAACAGCAGGACTGGTCGCGCCAGCATCCGGACCGCAACCTTCCAGGCGCGCGGGCCGGAGCCGCAGGACGAACTCGTCAGCCAGGCGGAGCTCAAGGAACTCGAAACCTACCTTAGCTGGTGCCTCGATTGGTGCACCGAGGAGGATTACGAGAGCATGTCCAAGTGCTCGGCGGGCGAAGGCGGGTACGAGTCCCAGCTGCTTGCGTGGGACCAAGAAGAGGAGACGGCCGAGCAGGCCGCGCACCTCACCTGGTGGGAATCGGTCGCCTGACCGCCCCGCCTTTTTTCTTTGCTCGACAAAAAAGAGGCCGGGTGGCCTCAGGGGAGAATGGAGACGAGTCCGGAGAGGAACGCGCCGAGCTTCCCGCCCGCCGCCTTCGCGCGCGCCACGTTGGTCTCGTGCTCGTGCGCCTCGACGTCGTCGTTGGTGATGAACGCGATGCCCAGCGCCTGCGCGCCGTAGAGCGCCGCGACGCAGCACTCGGGCTTCACGCTCATGCCGACCGTGGTGGCGCCGAGCCGCTTGATGGTGCCCTTGTCGTGGGAGCGGCCCTCGAAGTGCGGCCCGCGCACGTACGCGTGCGCGCTGTCCTCGTGCAGGACGAGACCGGTGCGCTCCGCGGCGGTGATCGCGTAGTCCGCGAGGCCGCGCGCGAGCGCGTCCTCCGGCGACACGAACTCGCCGGCCCAGAGCGGCATCTCCTCGTTGCCGAACATCACGAAGCTCTGGAGGTACGCAAGGTCGCCCACGCGGAAGCGGCTCGTGAGGCTGCCCGCCGCGCAGGTGAGCACCAGGCGGCGCGCGCCAAGCTCGCAGAGCATCGCGACCTGCAGCCGCACCATCCTCGGCACGGCCGGGTCGCGCGGGTCCTCGTTCATGTGGACGCGCCCGCGCAGCACCGCCACGGGCGGCGTGTCGCGGGCCTCGTCGAGGAACCCGATCTCGAGCACGCGCCGGTGGCCGTCGAGCGCGCCGAGCGCCTCGAACCCCGGGATCTCCCCGAACGGGATCTGCGTCGACCCGTGCAGGACGAGCGCGTCGCCCCACCCCGTCCCGAGCACGAGCCCGACGGTGATGTCGCGCCGGCCGTCCCATCCGGGCTGCGCGTCCATGCGACGGTAGATTTCCGCGGCCGCGGCCTCGGCTTCTGCCTTGCGGGCAGGATGCTGAACCATGCACAACTCCAAGTGCGACGGCACCGTAGCAGACGTCCTTTTTCTTTTCAAGGCGGTATGTTACGCTCCACGCGTTATGCGCATCATCCTCGTCCACGGATTCAACGCCTCCCCGGAGATGAACTTCCACCCCTGGCTCGCCCGCGAGTTGCGCGCGAAGGGGTTCGAGGTGGTCACGCCGACCCTGCCGCTCAAGGGCGGGGAGGAGCTTGACCTGCCCGCGGTGATGGCGGAGATGGAGCGGCAGGTGGGCCCGCTCACGGCCGAGGACATCCTGGTCGGCCACTCGCTCGGCGCGTTCATCATCCTGCAGTACATGGAGGCCGTGGAGATGACCGAGTCGCCGCGCGCCGTGGTGATGGTCGCCGCGCCGTACAAGGTGGCGAGGCCCGAGCTGCGCCGCCTGTTCCTCGTGGACCTCGACGCGGACGTCGCCATCTGGAAGGCCAAGGAGTTCTACGTCGTCCACGCGAAGGACGACACGCTTGTGCCCGTGGACCACGGCCGAAGGCTCGCCGCGTTCCTCAAGGCGAAGTTCGTCGAGACCGAGACGGGCGGCCACTTCATGGACGCCGAGTACCCGGTCCTCCTCGACACGGTCGCCGCGATCGCGACCACGCCGTTCGAGTTCGCGCCGGGCGCGTCGCTCCCGAACGACTACGAGAACAAGGCCTGGGCCGACCGGGTCGCGCCGCCGTCCGACCATAAGCCGGATTGGATGACTTAGAGATTGATACGGACCTACGGACAGCTACGGACCTACGGACTTCGAGGTTTTATGGAACTTGTTCACGAGGAACTGAGTTATAAGATTTTGGGGGTGTTATTTGAGGTGAACAAGGAAGTTGGGTATGGGCACAGGGAGAAGATTTATCAGAAGGCGATCGCGGCGCATCTCCGGAATCGAAACATTCCATTTCGTGAACAGGTCGAGGCCGATCTTATCGCCGCGGGTGAGAAGATCGGTTCCGTGATACTGGACTTTCTCGTTGAAGATCGGGTCGTACTGGAAATCAAGGCGAGTAATTTTTTCGTAGCTTCGGACTTCCGTCAGGTCAAAACGTATCTTCAGACAATGAGACTGCAGCTGGCGATCTTGGCGACCTTTTCTCCAACCGGCGTCCGTCACCAACGCATAGTAAATTTACCCGATTATCGCGGCCCCTAAGCAGTCCGTACATCCGTACTGTCCGTAGGTCCGTATCACCGTGTTATGCATTACGTCTACGATTTTGACTCGACGCTGTTCGCGACGCAGAAGATCTGGGACGCCTGGCGCGGGATGCTGCTTGCGGCCGGGTTCGGGGAGGAGGCGGTCGACCAGAGCTACCAGGGAATCCTCATGCACGGCTACTCGCCGCGCAAGCACGCGGCGGCGCTCGGCATCGCGCCCGGACACGCGGATGACATGGTGTCGCGCTTCAACGTGATCCTGCGCGACGAGAGCCCGTCGCTGCTGTTCGACGACGTCGCGCCGTTCGTGGAGGCGCGCAAGGCGCACGCCCGGCAGACGATCCTCACCCAGGGCGACCACGAGCACCAGTGGGAGAAGATGCGCGCGAGCGGGGTCGACCGGATGCTGCCGAACACCGTCATCACGAGCCCGGACGGGACGAAGATCGAGCGGCTCGCGGACATGCTCGACGAGGACCCGACGCCCATCACCTTCATTGACGACAACCCGCACCACCTCGTCCCGGTGCACCAGAGCGGCCTGCCGATCACCGTCGTCCGCATCAAGCGCCCCGGCGAAACGCTCGCCATCGCGCCGCACGAGCTCGACGGCGTCGCCTGGCGCGTCATCGCCTCGCTCGACGAGCTGAACCAGTAAAGACGCGCGTTCCCTTGACGGGACCGCGCGTTTTTCCTATGGTCATGCGGCCACCGCGCTCAAGAGGAGGTGGGCATGGGATTGCAAATCGGCTTGTTGAGCCCCGTCATTCCGGTCACGCGCGAGGCGTTCGGGCCGGACGGGAAGGGGACCATCGTCGCGCAGGTCGACTTCGCCTGCTGCGGGGAGGATCCGGTCGGGCTGCTGCTGACGGACAGTCGTGACCTGTGGACGCACCCGGGCCTCCTCTCCGCCGAGAACCGGCTGAAGGGGCTCACCTGGTACCGTCTCACTCTCGAGGGGGACGAGGTGGTCATGCGGCACGAGCCGGAGAGGTTCAGCGCCCGCACGGACCCGCGCGTCTTCCGCGCCCCGCCGCTCGTCCTCGCCTCGACGCCGGTCGACAACCTGGCGCGTCTCGTCCGGCGCATCGCCGAGCAGGACGGCCGGTGCCACTTCGGCGGCGCGTGCGCGGGCGCCCGTGATCGTCCGCTCGACTGGCGCCGATCGGTGCTTGCCGAACCGGCGCGCTACTCGGGTTGGGGATTGGTCGCGATGTGCGGCCGGTGCCACGACGCGCTCACGGCGCAGGACGTCGCCATCCGCGACGAGCACACCGCGTTCGACGGCCGCCGCGCCCTCCCGCACGCCGCGCTCCAGGTCACCGCGCTTCCGGGCTAACGCGCCCGGTTTTTTCTTTCCTCGTTCAAGGCGTCTCAATAGAGCATCCGTTGTCCGCGCGGCTTCTTTTTTGGCTGGGCCCAATTGGCATACAATGGCAGGTAAGCGACCTCCGTCCGGTCGTGTCGTTCTTGCCGCGGGGCGACCTTGTCCCAGCTCGTCCCGCGCCGCACCAGCTCCTGCGCGAATGACTGCCAGATCGCCTCGGCGTCGCCCTCGCCCCACAGGTCCACGAACGCCCTCATGTCCTTTTTTAGGACGGACGGGTCCCGTTGGAAGATCGCCTCGGCCTCGTCGTGGGTCGCGGAGCCCTCCTTGATCAGCCTGCCCAGCCTGCCCATCTCGCGGTCATACTCGCGTTTTCGCGCGGACTGCTCGTCTGTGCCCAACCGGCGAAATTCCGCCTGGAGCCTGCTTCTTTTCGATTGGAGCAACCGCGTTTCCATCGGCTGCTCCGCCTCGTCGAGCAGCTGCGACAGCCGTTGTCGGAGCGCTTCCACGTAGAGGATTCCAAGTGCCTCGCGGCCGCGCTTCGAGTCGCGCAGGGTGGTGAGCGACAGCGATTCGCGGATCTCCCGTCCCTGCCGCAGAAAGTCCTCCAGCCGTTCCGCCCGCATCGCCTTTTTGAGGTGCTTCACGTCCGCGTCCATCAGCTCATCCCCGAGGATTTCCCATTGCCGTCTTGGTGCGCGGTATTCCGCGACGAGCCTCGACTTGGTCTCGCCGAGATGGCTTGCGACCCACGACTTGGGGAAGTTCGCGGACCGCGCCGACGACTCGATCTGCCTCAGCAGCCGTTCGACGTCGTCCATCGTCTCGAATTTCCCAATCGCCTCGCGGGCGATCCCGACCAGCTCGTCGAAGCGCCCCTGAAGACGCGTCTCGACCATGGCGTCGAGCTCGGGCCTGAGCTCGGGCGACTCCGCGACCGCGGTAAGCTCGCGCTCGATGTCGGCACGGGTCCGCCCCGGCTCGTATCTGGCGATCTCCTCGGCCATGGACCTGATCGCGAAGGAAATGACGTCGCCGCCCTTGGGGAGCGCGCCGCCGAGAAACAGGGGGAGCATGTCCCGCAGGGTCTGCTTGTACGCGGTTCGTACCGTTTCCGCGGCGGATGCGCGCGACCGGGCGTCCATCGCCGCTTCCAGCTTTTCCGCGCGCTGGTGTCCGCGCGCCCTGGCAAATTGTCCCCTGGCAGTCATAGGAGTCGTTTGGATTCCCCCATAGGATACATCTTCTGGCGAAAAAAATCCGCCAAGGAGGCGGTCAGGAGATGACGCCCACGTCGTGCGCCATGGTGCCGGCGGGGAAGCGGGCGCGGAACCACGCGGCGATTTTTGCGCGCGCCTCGGGCGGGAGCGCGCGGGCGTCGCGCTCGAGGAAGAACGACACGAGGTCGAGGCCGTCCTCGGAGGCCGGGTCGTGGCAGGGCGCGACGTCGACCGTCCCCGTGAACGACCGGAGCGTCGCGCCGGGGAAGTGCGGGAGCACGTCGTCGTACGTGGAGACGACGAATCCTTGCCGCCGCACGAGCGCCGGGAACGCGCGGTGCACCTCGTCGATGCCGCGCGGCCCGTGGTGCACCACGAGCGCCTCCTTGCCGAGTGTCCGGATGCGCCTCGCCGCGTCCGCGACGTCCGGGACGTAGTAGAGCGAGTGGCTCGCGACCACGAGGTCGAAGGACCCGGCGGGCGCGTCGAACGT
>CAYRYG010000033.1:13175-13440 GCA_964428465.1 uncultured Gammaproteobacteria bacterium | reverse complement strand
GGCTCCGCGGACGATGTGATGGTTGTCACGGATCGCGAGCGCCTGATCGCGCAGCATCTCCATGCGGCTGTGGTTCACGTCCGGACAGATGCGCAAGAGATCGTGCACCGACTTCCCCGCGAGCGCATCGATGGTGCGAATGCCGGACGCCGCAAGCCGCAGAACCTCCTCGTTCCACACGCGGTTCAAGACGGACAGCTCGTTGCACGCCTCGGACTCGCGTCGGCATTCCGAGAACCACGGCGACTGCTTGCACGCGCTCGTC
>CAYRYG010000033.1:0-13165 GCA_964428465.1 uncultured Gammaproteobacteria bacterium | reverse complement strand
CACGATCGCCTCGATCTCGTCGAGGGTGAGCTTATACTGCGCCTCAAACTCCTCAATCGAGTACGCGAGCGCGACGCCGTCGGGCGTGATGACGTACCCTTGCGTCGGCTTCACGCCCTGAATCTTTAAAAACAGTTCGGCGTAAAAACATCCTTGAAACTTAAAATCATCGCGGACCTCGCGCGCCCGCTTCACGTCCGCGGCCACGTAATAATACGATCCGAGTTTCGACGAGCCCTCCACACGCGCGAGAATATCCGGATGCCCCACCCAATGCTTGTCCACGAGCACGCCGCGATAAATGGTCTCCCGCCCCTCGCGCATGAACGCGAGCGTCTGGCGAAAGGCCTCGTCCGGATCCTCGGCCTCGACCTCGACGACATCCGGCCGGTCGGAAACAATCCGCCGTTCGTATTCGTCCACCAGCCCGTCTTGCATGAGTTTCAAAAGCAGAGGATCATGCGGCTTTCCCTCAATCGCGTGTGCGTCAAAATACACCCAATTCGGGCACTTGATGAACTGATAAAACGTCGTCTCCGTGATTTGGCGCATGGAGATAGTATAGCACAAGAATCCCCTTGCGGATTGACATTTGTGAAAATTCGGGATACCTTGGCCGTCTGGTCTTTTCCCCGGGAGTTCCCATGATCGAACCGCTGCGGCGCATCGGGCCCGCGCACGAAATCGGCTACGCCCTCAACGGCGTGCGGCTGGCGCAGGTCGCCGTCGCGAACCGCGCGAGGGCGAAGACGGACATGCGGGGGTTCGGATGGCTGTTCCCGGTCGGGACGGTGATCTGGTGGGCCGTCCTCCTGCTCGCCAACTGGCTGCTCCCCGGGTCCTACGCCGCCCTCGGCGCGCTGACCATCCGGTGCGCGATCTGGCTCTCCGTCTTCTCGGCCGGCCTCCTCACCGTCGGGATTCTGCTGCCGTCGGCATTCGGCGACGCGCCGGCCGTCCCGAAACGCCGGTTTCTGCCCGACAAGGGCACCTCGTTTTCCGACGTCCTGCTCATGCTGGCCACGCTGGCGCTCTTCCCGGTCGTCGCCGCGTTCGGCATCGCGAACCTCCTGGCGACCATGCGCCACGACCCGGTGGTCAAGGTTACGGGCTACGAGTTCGATGAGCGCGTCACCGCGAACATGGTGCTCGCCGACGACCGCACGAAGAAGCTGTACGGCGACCTCGTCGGGCAGATCGACGACTGGAACGAGGCGATCAACCCCGTGAACCGGCTGATCCACCTCGCGAACGCGGAGGAGGAAGACCTGGCCGGGGAGGAGGCCACGCTCGTCGCGGACTACCACGCGCAGCAGGCGGACCTCGACCGGCTGGTCGCGCTCGCGACCGCGCTGCTCTCCGAGGGCCAGCTCGGCACCCGGCCGAGCACCGATGGGGGCAACGCCGAGGACCCCCTGCTCCGACTCCACGACCGCGTGCCGCGCATCCGCGAGCACACGCGCTCGCTCGCGGAGGACAGCAAGCGCCTCGTCGCGGCGCGCGAGGTGCACGCGGCGACGAACCGAACCTGAGGCAGGACCCCCGTCCGCCTCTCTTTTTTTATTTCTGTGCCATGTTATCCTGCTCCCATATGGCATCCCCTTTCGACCGGCTGCGCGGCATGGCGTTCAAGCCGCCGACGCCCGAGCAAACCGCGGCGCAGGAGGCATTCGAGACCGGACCGCTCGCGGATCCGGACGAGGTAAAACGCGAGCTCGAGGCGCTCGGGATCCGTTGGGATTTCGTCGAGGGCGCGGTGGCGCTCGTGAAGACGCAGACGAAGGCCCTGCGCGACTACGCGGGGAGCAACCAGCGGGGACTCGCGCATCTCGAGCAGGTCGTCGGAACGTTCGCGGAGCATTTTTTGCGGAACTATACGCCCGGCAACAACGTCGAGCCGATCGGGGTCAACAGCTTCGTCGATTCCCGCGTCACGGAGTACCTCGGAAAGAAGCTTGCCCCCAAGCTGGTCCAGGGCAAATAAAAAAGACCCGTTCGGGTCAGTCGTCGCGTTCCACCACGGCGAAGTACCGCGCCTCGCCCTTCCCGCGGATGAAGTACCGCGCCCAGTCGTCGGGCTGGAATCCGCGCTGGGTCCAGTGGACCCACAGGCCGAGCGCCACGGGCTGGCCGTGGCCGGGGTTCATCGGGTACTCGGCGTAGCCGATCTCGGAATCCTCGTCGATGACCCCCTCGAACGCGATCGCGCCATTCGACGCGATGAGCTGCAGGCGATCGCCGGCCTTGAGGTAGACGAAGTGGTCGCGGGGGTCGTGGCCCTCCGGGATCTCCAGCGGTTCCAAGACCCAGACGACGCCCTCGCAGCCCGTCTCGAAGTAGTCGACGGCCGTTCCTTCCACGCGCATGGATGCCTCCTGCGGCGACTCTATCGCCGCCGCGTCCGGAGGTCAAGGCGTTCCACCGAAACCAAAACGCGGGCGCCGTGCGAAACGGGCCCGCGTCTTTTCATCTTTATTCCTTGTCCTCGACCGTCACCTCGAGCATCTTGTCGCCGATGGCGAGGGCGTCGACCACTTCCATTCCTTCCGTCACGCGGCCGAAGATGGAGTAGTTCTTCGGGAGCGGGTAGTCGGCCAGCATGATGAAGAACTGCGAGCCGTTCGTGTCCGGGCCGGAGTTGGCCATGGCCACGATGCCGCGGTCGTAGACGTGCTCGTCATCGAGCTCGTCCGCGAACTTGTACCCCGGGCCGCCCATGCCGGTGCCGGTCGGGTCGCCGCCCTGGAGGACGAATCCTTCCACGCGCCGGTGGAAGGTGAGGCCGTCGTAGTAGCCGAGCTTGGCGAGGTAGACGAGGTTCGAGACCGTGTTCGGCGCGGTGTCGGCGAACAGCTCGAACACGACGTCGCCGCGCTCCGTGTGAAGGCGGATCTGCTTGTCCTCGATTTCGCTCGCGGACAGGACGCCCTGAAACGAGTATTTGGGTTCTGCGACCATAGTGCTTCCGTCGATCACCTTCGCTTCCGGGACGGAGGACGGCGCGCAGCCGGCGCCGAGCAGGACGAGGGACAGGACGGTCGGGATCAGAATAAGGGAAAGACGTGGCATAGGTTATCGGGACGCGACCGAGGCCGGCGAGTCCGTGCCCGCGACGACGGCGCCCTGGCCGTTCAGCGCGACCGAGGCCGCCATGAGCATGGCGGACAGGGTGAAGATGATGGCGACGAGCACGCTGAGCACGGCGTTGACGCCGAGCGGGACGTGGTGGCAGTTGCGGCAGCCCGCGAGGTACACCACGCGCGTGGCCGCGGAACCGTTCGGGCCCGGCATGGGTTCGGGCTCGGGCATCGGCATCGGCATCGGCTGGGGATCGGAAATGATCTCCATCGCGAGAGATTTCGGCTTGAGTGACTTACGACGGGCAACGGGTTTTTTCGTCACCGCTTTTTTGGTTGGCATATCCTCCTCAGAATGAGCTAAGAAACGAACGATGGGATGAGTATAACATCATCGCGCGCCGAGCGTCCACCACACGGCGTCGGCGCCGATGGCCTCGGCGGTCACGCTCCGCGCGGCCGGATCGACGACGCTCGGGATGGACGCCCAGTCGCCGAGCGTCCGGTCGTAAATGAATACCGAGAGGCGGTTGGGCGCGACGTCACCGAGGGACGCGGGGTCGTACGTCATCGCGACCACGAACCCGCGCGGGATGGGACGGCCATCGAGCGAGATCTCGTAGGCCGGGACGATGCCAAGCGCGACCACGTCTTCCACGGGCTCGAGGTGCAGCGGCCCGAGCGACGACGCGGCCTCCCCGTACACCGACGCCGCGAGCCCGTCATGCGACACCGCGGCCGCGATGGTTTCCGGCGGCGCCGAGCCGAGCACGACGACGGTGCCGAACAAAACGGCGAACGCGAGCGCGCCGATCCCCGCGATCGATTGGGTCCTCCTCTTTGCCATACGCTATTTCGCCTCGCGTTTGTGCGACGCGACGTGCTCGGCATGCTCCTCCTCGCTCACGTCCGTCCAGATGGCGTATACCGCGCCGGCGAGCGCGACGAGCAGGAGCAGGCCGACGATGATCATGAATGCCATACGCGCCCTATCTTACCGGTTCTTCCCACGCGAAGCCAGGGCGTCCGAAGTGCCCGTACGCCGCGGTGGCGCGATACGTCGGCTTCAGGAGGCCGAGGCGTTCCACGATCGCGTCCGGCCGGAAGTCGAACTGCGCCCGCACGAGGTTCGTGTAGTCCATCTTGCTGCCGCGCGACTTTTCCGACACGCCGGACGCCTCCAGGTGCGCGGGCTCGGCGCGGCCCGGCGAGTACGCCGCAGTGACGAGCGCGGACGACGCGAGCCCCTGCTCCACGAGCCAGCGCGCGGCGAGGCGCGCGAGGTACATCCCCGCGCGGTCGTCGCGGCCCGGGTCCTTCCCGGAGAGCGCGGAGTCGCCGTGCGGGATGAGCCCGCCGTAAGTGTCCGCGGCCATCTTGCGCCCGCTCATGCCGGCCGCCGCCGCGAACCCCGCGTTCACGAACGCGCCGAGCGGGTTGATGTAGAACTGCACGCCCTCCTCGCCCACCACCGGGGAGACGACGCGCTCGAGGATCGCCGTGCGCACGTCGTTCGGCGCGATGTTCGGCGCGTGCGCGACCTGCACGGTGACGCACCACACGCGGTCGCGCTCCATGATCACCTGCACCTTCCCGTCCGGAAGCAGCCAGGAGAACTCCGGGTTCGCGCGCCGCAGGTCGTCGAGGCGGCGCGCCATGTTGTTGGCGAACACGAACGCGCGCGGGAGCAGCTCGCGCGTCTCCCTCGTCGCGTACCCGTTCACCACCACCGCGTCCGTCGCCACGCGCGGCCCGCGGAGCGGCTCGTCCGCCGCGTCCACGTTCGCGAACACCTCCGTCTCGTCCGCGTACCCGATGTCCGCGTACGTCTGCTTCGCGAGCGCGGCCACGTCGAAGTCCGCCTTCGACCGCACCTCCCCGCCCACCACCAGCATCCCGCGCGACCCGAGCACGCTCACGTTGACGCGCGCCGCCGGATCGCGACGCAAATACTCGTCCACGATCGCGTCCGCGATCTGGTCGCACACTTTGTCGGGATGTCCGGCCGTCACGGCCTCGGCTGCTTTTCGCATAGAGAAGTCGTTGAGTCGCTGAGTCGTAAAGTCGTTTAGTCACGCGACCGACTGCCGAATACTACCAAAAAATGAAAGTTTCCAACACTCAACGACTTTATGACTTTATGACTCAACGACTTATCCACAGTTATCTCTTGCGTTCGGTTTTTGTTCGGTCTATAATACGAACAGATACCGAACACGCAACACGCCTATGGGACTCACAAAAAAACAGGCCGAGATCCTGGCCTTCATCAAGGAGCACATCGCGGACAAGGGATACGCCCCGAGCTACCGCGAAATCGCCGACGCCTTCGGCCTCTCCTCCCCCGCCACGGTGCACCAGCACGTGCAGGCGCTCGCGGAGAAAGGGATGGTCTCGCTCGGCGAGGACGGGAGCGCGCGGTCCATCGAGCTCGTTGAGAAGCAGCCGCTCGACCCGTTCTCCATCATGCTCCCGCTCGCGGGCCTCATCACCGCGGGCGTGCCGATCGAGGCGGTCGAGGAACGCGAGACCATCGCGGTCCCGGCGCAGTTCGTGGTCGGCGGCACCAACTCGTACGTCCTGCGCGTGAAGGGGCAGTCCATGATCGAGGACGGCATCTTCGACGGCGACTACGTGGTGGTGGAACGCAACCCGTCGCCAAAGAACGGCGACGTCGTGGTCGCGCTGCTCGACAACGCCTACGCCACGCTCAAGCGGTTCTACCGCGAGACGAACCGCATCCGCCTCCAGCCCGCCAACTCCACCATGTCCCCCATTTTCGTGAAGGACTGCATCATCCAGGGGACGGTGCGCGCGGTCATCAGAAAGTTTCAGACGGCGTAGGGCCAGGGAGGAAACTCCAGGAATCAGGGCACAGCACTCAAGGAAACAGAATCTGGTTCCTGAATCCTAAAGCCGCCAGCCCTGATCCCTAAACCCTCACGTGACAATTCGAAGCCCACTGACGAGTGGCGAAGGGATCACGTCCCTCGTCGGCGGACTTCGAATTGCCACCCTTCGACCAGCTCAGGGTGGCCCTGAGTAAAATCGAAGGGCCAAACTTACTCACTAACGCATGATCCCCCACGCGTATGTCAACCACGACCCTTCGTCTCCATGCGTTCACCTTCGCGTACCTTCCGGTCCGTCGCGTCCGGCGTCTCGAGTCCGCGGTACGCTCCGCCCGCCTCCGCATGAGCGCGCGGCGAATGAAGCAGGTCATCCGCTCCTGCCTCCCATCCTAACGCCTCGCGGCCTCTCCCCCTATGGCCCACGAATTCATCAACGAGCCGGTCGACATGCTGGTCACGTTCCGCGAGAACCGCGTCATCCCGAGGCGCATGCGCTGGAACTGCCGCGACTATGAGATCAAATCCGTCAATCTCGTACATATAGCGCGCGAGGGAACCAAGCGCGTCTTCTACTTCTCGGTTTCCGACCTCACTAACTACTTCAAATTAAAACTCGACCCGGAATTCCTTGAATGGAAGCTGGTCGAGACCTATACGGACGGATAAATCTAGGCCGTCGTGATTTGAACGACCTGCTCGGCGCTGAGGACGTTGTTGCGGTGGAGTTCCGTGGCTATGGTTTTTATTTGCCGAAGAGCCTGTCCGCCGGTCTGTTTCAGGGTCGCTTTGAAATCAACCAGGCGATCCTCCAGATGATCCTTAGTAACCATCGTTGATTCAATCTTATCGAAACGTTGATCCATTCGGTCAAAACGCTGGTCAATCTGCTCGAAACGCTTGTCAACCTGCTCGAAACGCTTGTCAACCTGCTCGAAACGAGGAAGGACGATCTCTTCCAAAACTTCACCGACCGTTTCTTGGATGACTCCGCGAATCGCCTCCAGGTCTTTTTTGTCCAACATATCCCTCCCCGATACGCATGTTATTGATCTCATCTTACACAATTCTGAAAAAAATTCAAGGCCCCGCGTGTGGACAGAATTATCCTCCACGTCGACATGAACTCGTACTTCGCCAGCGTCGAGCAGCAGGCGAATCCGTTTTTGCGCGGAAAGGCGATCGGGGGGACTGGGAAGCGGAAGGAACGCTCGGTTGTGGCGGCCGCGTCGCGCGTGGCGAAGAAGCTCGGAGTGAAGACCGCGATGTCCACGTGGGAGGCGAAGCGCGTGCTGCCGTCCATCCTGCTCGTGATGGGCGACCCGGAGAAGTACGGCGACATCACGCGCCGGTTCAACGCGGTCTTCCGGGAATTCACGAACCTTGTTGAGCCGTTCAGCGTGGACGAAAGCTTCCTCGACGTGACGGACACGGCACGCGACTATCTCGGCGCGACGGTCATCGCGCAGATGATCAGGCGGCGGCTGCGAGAGGAGTGCGGCGCATGCGTGACGGCGTCCATCGGCATCGCGCCGAACAAGGCCATGGCCAAGCTCGCGTCGGAACGCATGAAGCCGGACGGGCTCGTGGTCGCGCCGCCCGACCGGGTGGTCGGCCTGCTCGACGGCTCGGAGCTCGAGGACGTGTGCGGCATCGGGCCGCGCATCGCGGCGCGGTTGCGCGGGATGGGAATCGCGTCGTTCCGCGAGCTGCGCGCGCGGCCGCTCGCCGATCTCGTCGCGCAGTTCCACTCCTACGGCGAGTGGCTTCACCACGTGGCGCACGGCCGCGGCGACGACGTGGTTTCCCCGGACGCCGACGACCCGAAATCCTACGGCCACTCCTACACGCTCCCGACGAACGCGACCGACCCCCGCGTGATCGAGCGCTACCTGCTCGTCCAATGCGACAAGGTCGCCTGGCGGATGCGCCGCGACGGGTGCGCCGCGCGCTGCGTCACCGCCTCCCTGCGCTTCGGGGATTTCTCCGGCGACGGAAGGCAGCGTCGCACGCGCGAGCCGATCAACGACGGCCTCAAGCTGTTCGAGATCGCAAAGTCGCTCGTCTACCCCCTCTTGACTCCCCCTTGGCAGGGGGAGAAACGTGCTTCCCCTCCTGCCAAGGAGGGGTTAAGGGGAGGTATGTGTAGGCCCGTCCGTCTCGTCGGGGTAAGCGCGTCCGAGCTCACCCGCGGGGCAGAGCAGATCTCGCTGTTCAAAAAAGAACGGAAGATGTCTTCCGTCCTCTCCGCGCTCGACGCCCTGCAAACCCGCTACGGCGACCGCGCCTGGACCCGCGCCTCCCTCCTCAACACCAGCGTCCTCGCGCGCACGAGCGGGTTTCGATACGACCACGAGCTGTAGTTATTCAAATTCCCCCTCGAGCACATGCCTCGACGGGTCTTCATTCCCGTCCTTTGGCTCCACGGTCACGACGATCTGCGTGTACGCGTCGTACTTCCCCGCCGCGCCGGCCTGCCCTGAGCCCGTCGAAGCGGCCCACTCGAGCACCCATTCGCCGTCGTCGTTGGTCACGAAGTCACCGACGGAAAAGTAATCGTACGGGACCTGGCGAAGCAGCCACGCCTCGTACGCGTACGCCTCGCGGTCGATCTCCGGGAGGCCGGCCTTGAGGCGGAGGAAGAACTGCCCGTCGTCGGTGTCACGCTCGGCCTCGCCGGACGCCGAACCGCCCGCCGCGTCACGCAGCGTGGCGCGGTTTGACGCGCCCTCGGCGGCGGCGAGCGCCGCGGTGGAGACCGGGGAGGGCGTGAGCACGTTGGCGATGCTGTCGGACGTCTCCGCGGCCGGCTCGTCCTTGGGCGCGAACCGGAACCACCAGATGCCGTAGGCGAACAGCGCGACCAGAGCGGCGACGATACCGAGCGTTCCGAACACTGCGCCATACGGGACGGAGCGCTGGCGACGGGAACGAAAGGAAGATCGATAGTACACAGGGGCAAGGGGCAAGGATCAAGAAGCAAGGGATTTTACGGCATCGGCGACCACGCGCGCGGCACCTCCTTCGAGCAGGGACGGGAGAATGCGCTCCGTGGTCGGCTCCGGAACCATGGCCGCGAGGGCGCGGGCCGACGCGAGGAACATCTCGCTCGTGAAACGCGGCAGCTTCGCCTCGAGCGCGCCGAGGAACATCCCCGGATACGCGAGCACGTTGTTCACCTGGTTCGGATAGTCGCTGCGCCCGGTGGCCACCACGGCCGCGCCGGCCGCCTTCGCCTGCTCCGGCATGATCTCCGGGATCGGGTTCGCCATGGAGAACACCACCGCGCCTGGCGCCATCGCGCGCACCATGCCCTCGGTGACAATCCCCGGCGCGCTGACCCCGACGAACGCGTCGGCGCCGCGCATCGCGTCCGCGAGCGAGCCCGCGCGGCCCTCCGGGTTGATCCGCGTGGCCATCGCGTCCTTCACCTCGTTCATCCCCTCGCGCCCGGGCGCGATGATCCCCTTCGAGTCGACCATGGTCACGCGCGTGGCGCCGGCCGCGAGCAGCAGGTTGGCCGTCGCGATCCCCGCGGAGCCGACGCCCGAGATCACGATGGACGCGGACTCGATGGACTTGCCCACGACCTTCATCGCGTTCAGCATCCCCGCGAGGATCACCACCGCGGTCCCGTGCTGGTCGTCGTGCATCACCGGGACGTCGAGCTCGCGCGAGAGGCGCTGCTCGATCTCGAAGCAGCGCGGCGCGGAAATATCTTCCAAATGAATCGCGCCGAACCCCGGGGCGATGTTCTTGACGGTCGCGATGATCGCCTCCGTGTCCTGCGTCGCGAGGCAGATCGGGAACGCGTCGATCCCGGCGAACCTCTTGTACAAAATCGCCTTCCCTTCCATCACCGGCATCGCCGCCTCGGGCCCGATGTTCCCGAGCCCGAGCACCGCGGACCCGTCCGTCACCACGGCGACGAACCGTCCCTTGATGGTGAGGTCGTACGCGAGCGCCTTGTCCTTCGCGATCGCCTCGCACGGCGCAGCCACGCCCGGCGTGTACGCGATCGACAAATCGTCGCGCGTCTCAAGCGGCACGGTCGGCGCCAATTCCAACTTCCCCCTCTTCTCACGGTGCAGACGCATCGATTCTTCTCCGTAGTTCATAGCGGTCATTTCTTCACGATTTTCTTTGTGACGGCATCCACGAACAGCCGGAACGCGGGACGGTCTTCCTTCTCATAGATCGTCGCGACCCCGAGCACGTGGCCTTCCGGGCAGCGCAGCTCCTTCGCGGCGAGGGACACGCTCGGGTCGGAGATCCGGTCGACGTACATCCGTTTCAGGATCCCGGGACCGTCCTTCTGGTACCGACAGACGGCCGCCCCGCATTTCTGGCACGAGACGACCAGCAGGCGCGAGTATCCGCCGCGCGCCTTCCGGTAGCGATCATTTTTAAGCGCGACGGGTTTCATACTAGAGATCATCGACGCTTCGAAGGAAACTTCCCATGACCGGCTTGACCGGCTTCCGTTCCCCAAGGTCATCAAGCACGATCGTCGGCTCGTCGTCCATTACCCGGTAATGGCTCCGTCCATTACCGGGTAATGGACGTGGGGAGGCACGCAGGCGGACCTCCTCGACCAGGTCCTCCGGGAGCTCCTGGACGAACTGCGACGGCTGGCTGAACATCAGGGTATCATCGCCGCTTGAGATGGGATAGGTCAGGAACAGATGGCGGCGGGCGCGCGTGGCGGCGACGTAGAACAGGCGGCGCTCCTCCTCGAGCCCGCCGTCCTCGTCGAGCGCGCGCTGGTTCGGGAACCGGCCGTCCACGAGCCCCATCACGAACACCGCGTCCCACTCGAGGCCCTTCGCCTGGTGGATGGTGGAAAGCACGAGCCGCTCGCGGTCGTCGGTCCCCCCGTCAGGCCCTGAGCCCGTCGAAGGGTTGCCCGCGCCGTAGTCCTCGGTGAGCGTCACCTCCTCGAGGAACTTCGACACGTCGTCGTACGGCTCCGCGAACAGCGCGAACTGCTCGAGGTCCTCGAGGCGGTCCATAAAGTCGGGATACTCGGCCTCGAGATAGTCGCGGTAGCCGCCCGTGATCACCGCGCGCACCATGTCGGCCGGGCGTTTTCCCGCGAGTATCTTGCGCACGGTGAGCATCACCGCGTCGAACCCGCGGCCGGACTTCCCCTCGATCGCCGGCGGCGACGCGGCCAGCTCGCCCGCGGTCTGGTACGCGCGCATCTTGTCGACGATCTTCCCCGCGGTCACCGCGCCGATGCCCGGCTGCAGCCCGAGGATGCGCATCCACGCGAGCTCGTCGCGCACATTGGCGACCACGCGCAGGTGCGTGACCACGTCCTTGATGTGCGCGCGCTGGAAGAACTTCATCCCGCCGCGGAAGTCGTACGGGACGTCGCGCTTGGCAAGCTCGAACTCGAGCGCCTGCGACTGGAACGACCCGCGGAACAGCACCGCGATGTCGCGCAGCGCCACCCCCTCGTCACGCAGCATGAGCACCTGCTCGACGATGTACTGCGCCTCCTGGTACTGGTTCGCGGCCGGAACCAGGTTGGGTTTCTCAACCGACTCGCGCACCGCGCGCAGCTCCTTCTTGAACTGGTCGCGGTTCTGGCTGATCACGGAGTTCGCGAGCGACAAGATCTCCGGGCTCGACCGGTAGTTGGTGACGAGCCGGAACGTCTTGGCCCCGGGGTACGCCTGCGGGAACTCCAGGATGTTGCGGATCTGCGCGGCGCGGAACGAGTAGATGCTCTGCGCGTCGTCGCCGACCACGAGCACGTTGTTGTGCGCGCTCGCGAGCTGGCGCACGATGTCCGCCTGCACCGTGTTCGTGTCCTGGTACTCGTCGACGAGCACGTACTGGAACTGCGAGGCGAGGCGGTCGCGCACCACGGGGTTCGTGTACAGGAGCTTGCGCAACAGGAGCAGCAGGTCGTCGAAGTCCACCACGTCCGCGTTCGCCTTGCGCGCCTCGTAGAGCTCGGCGATGCGCTCGATGGTCGGCACGAGGTCCCAGAAGTTCGGGTGCTTGCGCTGGATCGCCTCGCGGATGGTGAGCCCGGAGTTCATCGCGTACGAGATGACGTTGTGCAGGTTCGCGGGCGACGGGAACCGGCGGGCCGTGGTGTCCACCGCGAGCTCCTTCACGCACATCTTGATGAGCTCGCGCGCGTCCTCCTCGTCCATGATGTTGAAGTTCGAGGTGTGGCCGACCTGCGGCGCGTAGATGCGCAGCAGCCGGTTGGCGATGGAGTGGAAGGTGCCGCCCCAGAGCCCCTGCGGGCGCGAGCACAGCAGCCCCTCGACGCGCCCGAGCATCTCGCGCGCGGCCTTGTTGGTGAAGGTGACGAGCAGGATGTTTTCCGGCGACACCCCGTTCTCGATGAGGTACGCCACCCGGTACGTGATGGTGCGGGTCTTCCCCGACCCGGCCCCGGCGAGCACCAAGCAGGGCCCGTCGCCGTTCAGCACGACGTCGAGCTGTTCCCCGTTCAGTTCGTTCTGATAGTCGATTTTGCAGCGGCTTAGACCTCCGGCGGAGCCGGATCCGGCTTTGCCGGAAAACCGGTTCTGGAGCACGAATTCCTTCATAGCCCCGTCAGATTAGCACGTCCGGGGTAAAAAAAGAACGGTCCGTCGGACCGTCAGAGGACCGCGAGGGCGACCTCGAAATGCCGGTAGGCGCCGGCCGCGTCGAAGGGACCGGGGGCAGCCAGGAGGCCGGCGACGCGCGAGAGCTTGCGCGCGGCGACCGGGACGATGCGTTCGTGGCGGAAGCCGCGGTCGAGCGGCCCGTTCGCGTCGAAGAGCATCCCGCGCCCGCGCGTCACCGAGGCGAGGAGGCACGCGCGTTCGTCGGCGTCCGGGGCCTCCGCGGTCTTCGCGAGGCGCGAGATCGCGGTGAAGGGCGACTCGAGCGAGCGGCGGAACGCGATCTGCAGCGAGCGCTCCGCCGCGGAAAGCCGGTCGTCGGTTCCCGCTTCCACGTCGTCCGCGGCGTTCGGAAGCAGGTGCCGGGAAAACGGCGCCGCGGACACGCCGCGCAGGAGCCGCGCGACGGCCTCGAGGTCGGCGCGCGCGACGATGCGACCGCGGGCCCACCGGAAGGCCGCGAACAGCCGGGCCGCGAACTCCGCGAGCGCGCGGGCCTTGCCGTCCAGGTCGCGGCGGATCCGGCCGATGGCGTACAGCCGCTCGGGCGGCGGGTCCTCCTCGACCTCGAGCGCGTCGCCGACGTGCGCGACCACGGCGCGTG
>CAYRYG010000032.1:1174-13440 GCA_964428465.1 uncultured Gammaproteobacteria bacterium | reverse complement strand
GTACGGGTCGTACCCCACGTCCCACGCCCTCGTGTCCCCGACCTCGAGCGCCAGGCTCTCCGCCGTCACCTTGAAGTAAACGGCGTACTTGGCCTCGACCGCGTCGGGGTCCGGGAGCGAGACGTGCTCGGCGATGACGGCGAGCGTCTCCGCGCGCCACGCCTCGATCTCCTCCGGCGAGTCGAGCGACTCGTCGTAGGCCGGAAGCACCGCCGGCTCGGCGGGCTTGGGCGCGGACGCGACCGCCACCCGGGGTTGGACCGGGGGCGTCTCGGAAACGACTTCGCCGCCGCACGCGGCGAGCAAAAGAACCAGCAGGAAACGCGACATGCGTTTTTCTCCAGGGAATGAACGGGAATCCCGACGCGGCGAATCCGCGCACGAGGCGGGAATATACATGGAAATGGGCGAAAAGTCAAGCCAACGCATTGACAAATCGACGTTTTTCGTGTATGATCCCCTCCTTCTTCACGTCACTTGAAGAGGCGCCCATCGGGCGAATACACGGGTCTGCCCATGGTGGGCAACGGCCGTTGGCCGGGATCCGCGAACGCTTCCCCAGTGAACGGCCCATCGGGCCGGGGAACCTCTTGTCCGCGGGATTGGTCACCCGCGAACAGCCCCTTCGGGGCCACGAGGCAATGTTCGACGACCACGAGGTGATTAGTGATCGATTCCAAGTACCCCACGCTCGACCTGCTCGAGCGCCACGGCCTGCGCGCGGCCTACGTCATCCTGATGCTCGGCACGTGCTCCTGGACCCACTTCCAGGCCCTGCACGAAGCGGGCATCCCGGAGGACTGCCGGCTTCCGCGAAACCTGCTCATGGCGCTCAAGGGCGAGTATCGGCGTCTGGTGGAATCGCCGCGCTCCACCGTGCTGAGCACCAGCGACCTGCTCGACGAGTTCAACCGCGCCCGCGGGAACAACACGTTCGGCGTTCTCTACTGGCAGCGGTTCGTGAACTCGCTCAACCTGCCCAAGGAGGAGACGCCGGACGACGACGAGATGTTCGGCCCCCGATGGCAGCTCGGCGCCCCGACCCGCAAGCTCCACACCTACGAGGGCAAGACGTTCCGCGGAACGTGGCGCGGACTCGACGTCCAGGTGACGGCGTACCTCGCCTGCTCCGAAGGCGATGTCACGGACGAGGAGTACCGGTCGCTCGAGGCGGCGCGCGGCTTCCAGACGCTGTGGGTCCACATCGTCCACAGCAGCCCCCTCACGAAGGCCCAGATGGAAGCGGTGGCCTCGGTGCCGCGCCACGAGGCGTTCCTCCGGGTGAGCAGGCACAGGACCGGGATCACGTTCTACCACGAGCTCCCGTCGGAGGGGATCGGAAAGCACCTGGTCGCCCAAGACTCTCGGTCGACGGAGGCCGACCTCTCCCACGCCGGCCTCGCGCAGCTCACGGAGATCGTCGCCCGCATCGGGGTGACGGACTTCCGGGCCGAGTAGCGATCGGCCACGGCCACGGACCTGTTCCGTGGCTCTTTCTTTTGAAACGCAATAGACGAAAAAACCTCCCGGCTCTTAGAGCCGGGAGGTTTTCGGACCGCACGCCACTATCCGCCAGAGGCGGACCAGCCTCCGGCTGGAAGTGGCTGTGAATTTCTATAGTCGGGAGACGCGGCAAACGAACGATTTGAGATACGCCGACTCCGGGAAGTACACGCTCTGCGGGTGGTCGGCGGCCTGGCGGATGACCGCGAGGACGTCGAGGCGCACGCCGGCCTGCACGCTTGCGCGGCGCAGGATGAAGGCGAGGTCCTCTTCCGGGAGGAAATGCGAGCAGCTGGAGGTGACGAACAGGCCGCCGTCGTTCACGAGGCGCATGGCGGCTCGGTTCAGGAAGTGGTAGGCCTTTTTCCCCTCCTCGGCGTCGCGGCCGGCCTTGATGAGCGCCGGCGGGTCCATGATGACCGCGTCGTAACGCGAGTCCTTGTTGAGGTTCAGCCAGTCGAACGCGTCGGAGATCTCGGTGGTGAACTTTTCCGCCGGGATGCCGTTCATCTCGCCGTGCGTGGCGCACAGCTCGAGCGCGTCCTTGGACCCGTCCACGTTGTGCACGCGCTCGGCGCCCGCCTTCATGGCCGCGATCCCGGCCGCGCCGGAGTACGAGAACAGGTTGAGCACGCTTCCCTTCGCGCCATGGTCGAGGATCCACTTGCGCAGGTCCTTCTGGTCGAGGAAGAACCCAGTCTTCTGCCCGGCCTGGACGTCCGCGATAAACGAGAGACCGTTCTCCGCGAACGCGACCGGCGCGCTCACGTCGCCCTTGTGGATGGCGACGAAATCGTTGAGTCCCTCCTCGCGACGCACCGCGACGTCCGAGCGCTCCACGATGGCCGCGGGCGCGAACGCCTCGTCAATGGCCGCGACGACGTCATCGCGCATGCGGTCGAGACCCATGGTGGCGATCTGGAATACGCACACGTCGCCAAAACGGTCGACCACCAGGCCCGGGATCCCGTCGGCCTCGCCGAACAGGACGCGGTAGGCGGTGGTGTCCTTGGCGACCGTGGTCGCGCGACGCTCGGCGGCGGCCTTCAGCTTGGCGACGAGCCATGCGCGGTCGATGACGGCCTCCTTGAACTCAAACACGCGCACCGCGATGGAGCTCTTGTTCGAGAACGTCCCGGTGCCGATGACCTTTCCCTGGCGGTCGGCGACGTGGACGAGATCGCCGTGCTCGAGTCCCTCGGGACGCGAGGCGATGGCCCCCGAAAAAATCCAGGGGTGCCAAAAACCGACGGCGGCCTCCTTGCCGGGAACGAGCGGAAGAATCGGGTAGGACATATGCGTACGATGTTAGTTTGACAGGAAATACAGGTCAGACAGGTTTGACAGGATACTAGTCGACTTCGACATTCCTGTCCAACCTGTCTGACCTGTCAAACCTGTCTGACTTGCTATTTCGCCGCGGCCTTGGCAAACGCCAGGAACAGCGGGTGCGGCTTGAGCGGGGAGGATTGGAACTCCGGGTGGAACTGGACGCCGACGAAGAACGGGTGGTTCTTAATCTCGATGATCTCGGCCAGGTGCCCGTCCGGCGTGGTCCCGGCGATGACGAGTCCCTTGGCCTCCATCTGCTCGCGGTACACGTTGTTGAGCTCGTAGCGGTGGCGGTGGCGCTCGCTCACGAGCTCCTTGCCGTACGCCTTGCGGCTGATGGTCCCAGCCTGCACGCGGCACGGCCACGCGCCCAGGCGCATGGTGCCGCCGTACTCCTGCTTCAGCATGCGCTTCTCCTGTTCCGGCATGATGTGGATGATCGGGTGCTTGGCGTTCTTGTCCACCTCGGTGGTATGTGCGCCCTTGAGCCCCACCACGTTGCGCGCGAACTCGACGCATGCGAGCTGCATCCCGTAGCACAGCCCGTAGTACGGCACCTTGTTCTCGCGCGCGAACCGGATCGCGGAGATGATCCCCTCGATGCCGCGCGACCCGAACCCGCCCGGGACCACGATCCCGTCGAACCCCTTGAGGCAGCCCGTCCCGTCCTTCTCAATCTGAATGGAGTCGATCCAGGTGAGCGCCGGCTTGCGATTCACGGCCCAGCACGCGTGCTTGATGGACTCGATCACGGAAATGTACGCGTCCGACAGCACGAAGCTCCCGGTCGAAAAATATTTTCCGACCACCGCGATCTTCAGCTCCTTGTCCACGCGCTTGATCTTCGACACGAGGTCGCGCCAGGGCTTGAGCTGCGACGGCTTGTTCTTCAAGTGCAGCTTCTTGAGCACCATGTCCCCGAACTTCTGCTCCTCGAGGATGAGCGGGATCTCGTAGATGGACCCGACGTTCGGGTTCGAGATCACCTCCTTCTTGTCGATGTTACAAAACAGCGCGATGCGCTCCTTGCGCTTGTCGTCCATCTCCTGTTCGCTCCGGCCCACCACGAAGTCGGCCTGGATCCCCATGGAGTTCAGCATGCGCACGCTCTGCTGCACCGGCTTGGTCTTCATTTCCCCGAGGTTGCCCGGCACCGGGAGGTAGGCGACGTGGATCTGCACGATGTCCCTCGGGCGACGCATCTTCATGATGCGGGTCGCCTCGAAGAAGATGCCGTTCTGGTACTCGCCCACGGTGCCGCCGAGCTCCACCACCACGATATCCGCGCCTTTCCCCGCGGCGTCGAAGCGCTTGATGATCTCGTCGGTGACGTGCGGGATGGCCTCCACGTCCTCGCCCTCGTACTCGAACGCGCGCTCCTTGCGTAGCACCTCGGCGTACACCTGGCCCGTGGTGAGGTAGTTCACGCGGTACAGCTCGCGGCCGATGAAGCGCTCGTAGTTGCCGAGGTCCTGGTCGGTCTCGAGCCCGTCCATGGTGACGAATACCTCGCCGTGCTCGGCCGGGCGGATGGTTCCCGCGTCCTGGTTCAGGTACATGTCCACCTTCATCGGGGACACGCGGTATCCCTTCGACTGCAGGATGGCGGAGAGCGACGCGGAGGTAATCCCCTTGCCGAGGCCGGAAATGACGCCGCCGGAGATAAAGACGTACTTTGGCATAACAAAAAATGGGGACGGAAGTCCCTATTTGGATTCGACGATGATTTTGATGCGGGCCTCAAAGCCGTTCGGAAGATTGACCGTGACGTCGCGCTCGCCCGGCTCCTTCATGGGTTCCATCTCGATTTGGTCGGGCGTGACGCCGAACCCGGCCTTCTTGAGGCCCGAGGCGACCGTCTTGGCGTTGACCGAGGCGAAGAACGTCCCGCCCTCGCTCGTCTTCTCCTGGAGCAAGAGCTCGAAGCCGTCGAGGCGCGACGCGAGCTTGCGCGACTCGGTCTCGCCCTTCTTGGCCACGCGGACGACCTTGGCCTCCTGGTCGCGCATGCGCTGGATCGCCTGCGCCGTGGCCTGGACCGCCAGGTTCTGCGGAAACAAAAAGTTCAGCGCGTAGCCGTCGGAAACGTTGACGACTTCCCCGCGCCGGCCCAATGCCTTCACGTCGGTCATGAGAATGACTTTCATAGCACGGTGATACGGACCTACGGACAGTACGGATATACGGACGACGAGATGTCCGTAGGTCTGTAGCTGTCCGTAGGTCCGTATCAACGTGATTATAGCACGGACCTACAGCTCGACCAAGACGACCGAGGAGACCACGATGGCGAGCGTCAAGGACGCGACCGTGAAGACGATGCGCCAGAAGCGCTTTTCCGGCATTCCGTAGCAGTTTCCCGGGCCGTTGCAATACTTGCGCGGCGGCGGCTCGGGGTGCGCGTCATGGGACGCGCCGTGGGCGTCGTGGGACATAGTCATTTCGTATTACCACGCGTTTGACGGGAATGCAACGGGGATGTCCCCGCGACCAAGCTATCGCGTCTCCTGGTCGGCAAAGACCACCAGCCGCTCGGCATACTGCCCCGCGTCCCGGTCCCACTCCCCAACGCAGGTAATCAGGTTGAGATGGGCCTTCCCGTCCCGGGACACGAATATGTCCGTCGCGTCGGCGTCGGCCGCATACGTGCGAATTTCCCGGACGACGAACGCCGCGTCCGAGCCGTCGTCATTCCGTACCAAAATCGCGTCTCCGGGCGCGACCTTGTGCAGGCTTGAAAATACGGCCGTCTCCCCGTCGAACCACGCGACATGCCCCGCGATGGCCGCGCTTCCCGCTTCTCCCGGACGCGGACCCAGGGCATACCAGCCGGCGTTGCCGGGATCCCCGGGCACGTCCATGGATCCGTCCGACGTCAGCGTTACCCGCTCGACCGGCGCGTCCACCCCGATGCTTGGGATCTGAATGTAAACGGGGTTGCCTTCCCCTTCCTCGATCGCGGGAAGCTCATACGGGCTCGCCACGGCGGCGGGCTCGGCCGACTGGTCCGCCCGTCCAGCGGGCACGTCGGCGTCCGTGGCGGCCAGGCCCGCGCCCGGCTCGGCCACGGCCGCGCCTGGATTCGACGGGGGCGCGATCGGAAGCACAACCGCTCCGACACTCAGCCACATCCCGATCCCGAAATATCCGATGATCACGCTAAAAACCGCCATTGCCGCGATCAGCCAGTACCGGTTCGCCTTCAAACGCATACTCGGTGGGATTCCAGAAGAGCCGAACGAAATTCGTCCGGCTCTCCCCTGTTCATCTTTTCCTGTCCGACCTTATGCGGAACGCCGCGCGCGAACGGCAAGCACCAATGCCGTCGCGACGACCGCGGCGAGAATGGCCTTCCAGCCGTCCATGCCGCGCGCGGGCTCGACGCCGGTCATCGGCAACGCCGGGACTGCGTCCGCGACCACGACCGTCGCGATCGCGAAGTCGCGCACGATGAATCCGTTGGCCGCGCCCGAGGCGACGGCCGTATTCGTCGTCGTCTCCGTCAGATTCGTCGTACAGGTATACCGCCATGACTCGGTCGTATCCAGGAGCGAGTCGCCGTCCGTGTCGCCGGAGACGTATGCCATCGGGCTGCACGTGTCGTCGGAGAGCGTCACGTTGCTCAGCGGAACCGTTCCGGGGTTGGTAACGGTCTCGGAATACGTCACGCTTCCGCCCCCGGCGAGCAAGGTGAGCGGGCTCGGAACCTTCGTCACGTGGATCAGCGGCGGAACGACCGGGATGCCGACCACGACGGTGGCGCTCGCGATGTCAACCGCGCTCAGCCCGTTCGCCCATCCGGTCGCGACCACGGTGTTCGTGTGCGTCTCCGAAAGCGTCGTCGAGCACTCGTAAACCCATGTCTCGGTCACGTCGAGCTGGAGATCGGAATCGGCGTCTCCCGAGACAAGCGTAATCGGTTCGCAGGTATCGCCAACCATCGTGATATCCGTCACCGGAACCGTCCCGGCATTCCGCAGAGTGTAGGCGTAGTCCACGGACCCGGGGCCATCCGGCAAGGACAGCGGGCTGGGCACCTTCACGACCTCGATGATCGGCGGCACGGGCGGGACGACGATCGGTGCGCCGATATCGTCGTTCGTGACGATACAGAACGCGTTTTCCGCCGGATCGAGATACACCTGGCCGTTTTCGTCACAATCCCCCGAAAACGACTGGGCGTAAAGATCGTCGCTCGTTTCCGATACCACGTACGGAATGGTATTGTTCAAGAACGTGAAACTATTCGGCACGCCAGAAACCACCGCGATGCCATCGATAAACAGCGGGAAATCTTCGACTTCCGCCGTCTCGCCGTTGTCATTGATCACCGTCTTGACCACCGTGATGGTACCGGTATAGAAGCTGCTCGACGAGCCGCCCGACTCCGGAGGAGCGGAGCATGTCGGACCGGTAATGCTCGTGCTGTCCATGGTTACCGACGCCGTCGACGCCAGTGCGCGTCCGTCCAGGCTCGCGCCCGCCGCGAACGTGATGGCCGTGCTGGCAAGCACGTTCCCGACGAATTCGCTTCCCGCGTCGAACGAGGCGCTGCTCACGACGCGCCACCACACGTTGCACGCCAGGCCGCTGCCCGAAAATACGACGGCCGCGGAAGAACCGGTCACGACGAGGTCCGCCGCCGACTTGAAGATCCAAACGTCCGACGCGTCGCCGTCGAGCGTCAGCGTTCCGGAGGACAAAAGGAACCGGTCCGCGCAATACACACCCGGGACAAGCGTTTCCCCGGCAAGCTCCTTGGACGCACCCACATAGGTGATGTCGCACCCCTGCGACGCGAGCGATGCGAACGCCGTATCCTTGTCGCCCTGTGCCGTCAGCGCGGTGGCATCCGCGTCATGAATCACCCCGCCGTGCGTGACCGTCTCCCAGCCGGTGTAATGCGGGGCGGCGCCAATTCCCGGGCTGATCCCCAAGTCGCCGCTGACCGTGGTCGCGCCGGTATTCGTGACGATGGAGCCCGCCAGGATGGAAAAGTCCGCCGCCGTCCCGAGCGAAGGCGACGTCGCCGCCCGCGCGGACGGGATCGCGAGACCAAGCATACCCGTAATCCCGACCCCAATCTGAAGAACGAGGATGCCCGCTGAAAATTTCCTTAGGATTCTCTGCATAGCGGCGTCTTACTTCTTACACGCCTTGCACGACCCGCACGCCAGCATGGCGAGGGCGGAAAGGCCCACGAGCACGTAGACGACGCGCTCCACCGTGGGAACGCTCCCGAGGACGGCGTTGACCAGGTTGAAATTAAACGCGCCAACGAGGCCCCAGTTGAGGGCGCCGACCCACACGAGCACCCACGCTGCCTTGTGGAGCCCGCACATATTGTTCGTCATCATAAGAGATGCGAAAAAGAATTAAGGAGCTGTGGATAACTAAATCATTTTAGCACATCCGACGCCCGTCCTTCCATTCCGTGATGTCCCCGGCCCGGCGTTCCACGTCGTCCGCGGGCCGCAGCGACGCGACCTGCGCGCGCGTGAGGATGGCGGCGTGCGGCACCTCGCACAGGTGTTCCGGCACGTACCACACCGGCTCCTCGCTCGTCATCCACCCGCGCCGGTCGAACCGCGATAGGTCCACGGGCCCGGCGAAGGATCGCAGCGTCTTCTTGCCGTTCGACTGGAGGAAGTACTCGTGGAAATACGACATCGCGAGCTCACGCACCGTGCGGTACACCGGCTCGCGGTAGCGCAGCACGGCGTGGTTGGTCTTCGAGATGGCGCCCCAGCACCCATGGCGGCGGAACAGGGCGACCACGTGGTCCTGGTCGTCGTCCGCGGCGGTGAGGTCGAGCACGAGTGGACGCTCGCCGGCGAGCCGGAGCGCGGCGGCCGCGAGCATGGCGCCCTCCATGCAGTGCGCGCGTCCGTGACGCAAAACGAGCCGGGGCGAAAAACAGGTGTCGCCGTCCGGCTCGTGGTTCTGCGGGAGCTCATTCAAAAAGTCCTGGATCTTCCGCGGGGTGCGGAGAGCCGCGAGGACGCGCCGCTCCTCTCTCGTCCATCCGCCTACCGCCGCCATAGCTTCCACCCAGGCTTGTGCGCGAACACGCGCAGGTACGCGCTCGACGCGAAGATGACGACGATCGAGAGCTGCGAGGCGAGGCACAGCAGACACCACGCCTCCAGCACGAACGCCTCGATGCCGGTAAGATACGCGCTGAACGCCAGCCCGCCGGCGGCCGCGAAAAACAGGAACGTCTTCGCCGGAAGATCCTCGGGCCGTTTCAGGCACACGGCGGCCGCGGCAATCAGAAACCCATACCCGATCATCCCGATGAGCGCGACCGGGACCCCGAACAGCGTCGAGAACGGCCCGCGGTTCACGATGTCGCAGCTGAACGTCGCGTTCAGGTTGCAGAACGCGCCCGAGATGAACGACGCGTGGTGCGCGAAGGAATAGGCCGACACCCCGAACCCGAGAATCGACAGCGCGATGATGAGGACGAGCAGGCGTCGTTCCATACTTATTCGGCAGTTTCATCCGTGGACGGGAGCGGGCAGGACGTTTTCTCCGACAGGCCCTCGAACGACTGTTCCCCGGACGCCTTCGACCCGTCCGCGAAGGTCCACGTCGGATACCCTTCGATCCCCGCGTCCTTGCACTGCTGGGACATCCCCTTGCTGCTGCCGGGCGAGCACTCCACGTAGTCGACAAACTCAAACGCGCTCCCGAACAGGTCCTTCTGGTTCTCGCAGTGCGGGCACCACCACGCGCCATACATCTTCGCGCCCTGTTCCGTGAGGCACTGCGCGAACCCGTCGTAGACGGAGGGAACCTGCGACTTCACCGCGTTCATGATGACGGCCACGAACAGCCCGACGACCACGACGCCGGCCGCCGCGTAGAGATAGTAGGAGGATGGGATTTTCTTCATAACGGACACAACGTAACATGAATCAGCGGGCGGATCAACGCGCACGGAAAATAATCGCGTTCGGGAGCAGGCGGCCCGGGCCGGCCTTATAGGCGCCATCGTAGTAGAGCGCCGCGGACCCGCCGCCGTCGAGGTTCATGGCCTCCTCCGCGCCGAGCTCCTCGAAGATATACGCGAGGTCTTCCACGCTCGCGGAGCCGGCGACGACGAGGAAGTACGTGTCCGCGTCCCAACCGATGCCGCCGCGCGTCGCCTTGGTAAGGAACCCGTCTTCCGACGGCTCGTCCTGCACCACTATCTCCCCGTTCTCGACGAGCGACGGCCAGTTGCCGATCGCCGCGGACAGCACGACGTCGTGCGCCTCCTCGAAATCGACCACGGAGTCGCCGAAGTCGTCGTCCGCGCGGTGGAAATACCAGAGCCGGTCGTCCGTCGTCTGGGCGATCATCGGGCGGCGGTACACCTTCATGCGATCCTCGTTGATCATGAAGCCGAGCTCGGAGTTGAAGACCGGCGGGAGGTACGTGTTCACCTGCCCCTCGCACGACGCGTAGTCCGGCGGGCAGAAATACGTCCCGTGGATGGCAGCGAACCCCTGGTTCTCCTCCACGTAGGTCGCGAGCACCTTGGCCGCGCAGTCGGCGCCGCAGTCCTCCGAGTCCGCCGTGTCCGTCACCATCTCGAACGCGTCGCGGCGAAGCGAGACGACGCGCACGGGAAACGATCCCCGCGCGATGGAGAGCGTGTAGGAGCGATATTCGCTCGTGTCGTCCGACGGAAGGTCGAGCGACGCGGATGCGATCGGGATGCGCGCGAGGTCCGCGGAGGAGATGCCGAGCCCGAGCGCGGTCATGAGCGCGAACGCGTCGGCGGGCCGTCCGAGGTAATAACGCCTCAGGTCGCCCGGGTACACGTACCACGCCTCCCCGTGTTCCTCGACCTGCAGGAGGATCATCCCCGACAGGCGCGCGCGAAGCGCCGCGTCGCCGGCCGCGGAACTCGTCGAGACCGGGATCCGTTCCAAGTCGGCGTTGGTAATGCCAAGCCCGAGCGTGCGCATCACCGCGAACGCGTCATCCGGACGGCTCAAAAAGTACCGCTCGTCGGTCTCGGGATACACGTACCACGCCTCCCCGTTCTGCTCGACGTCGAGCACGATGCGCCCGCGCACCGCGTCGTCGAACGCGGACGCCAAGGCGGCCTGGGAAACCCAGAGCGACAAGGCGAATAGCGTCAGGACGAGAACGAGTCGCCGGGACATAGCGGGGTAAAAATCAAGTCGTCGCGTGATTACACACCGGGCACATGCCCGATGCCGACCTCGCCCTTCCGACGCTTCGGTCCTTTCCTGGGAAGCGTGACCGTAAACGTCGTTCCTTTTCCCACGGCGTTTTGGAGCGAGACCGTTCCCTGGGAGATATCCACGAGCAGCTTCACGAAATACAGCCCAAGCCCGTTCCCCTGCGTTTCGGCCGCCGTCGAGGCACGGAAAAATTTTTCAAAGACGTGCGCCTGTTCGCCCTTCGGAATGCCCACGCCCCGGTCCGCCACGGAAACGGACACGGACGACGCGTCGGCGCGCACGGTGATCTCGACGGTCGCCCCGTCGGGCGAGAACTTCACGGCGTTCGAAAGCAGGTTGGTCATGATCTCCAGCAGATGGCTCGGGTCCGCGTGCACGACATCGTCGACGTCGTTCGTGACGGCGATGACGATGGACCGCTCCCATGCCTGCGCCTTCATCGCGCCCAAGGCCTCGTCGATCACCGTTTGGAGCCGGATTCGCTTCGGATACACGGAGATGCGACCATTCTCAACGCGCGCGATATTGAGCAGCGAGTTCACGAGGCCGATCAGCTGGTCGGTCAGGGAGTCGATGGCGTCGAGGGCCCAGGTGCGGCCGCGGAGATTCGTCTTCGGGTCGCGCAGCAGGTCGATGTTCCACCCGATCGCGGTCAGCGGGGTGCGCAGCTGGTGCGCGGCCAGGTTCACGAACTCGGTCTTCATCCGCTCCAGCTCCTTTTCCCGCGTGATGTCCTCCTCGGTCCCGATGAATCCGACCAGATTCCCCCGGCCGTCGTGAATCGGGGAGATGACCGTCTTGGCGATGTATTCCCGGCCGTCCTTGCGACGGTTCCGAATTTCGCCGCTGAACGGCGTTTCCTTCACGCGAATGGTGTTCCACAGCCGCTTGTAAAACGTCTTCGGCATCAGCCCGCCCCAAATGCGGGGCGTCTTTCCAACCACCTCTTCCGGGGCGTACCCCGTGATGCGTTCCACCGCGGAATTCGCGTACACGATCGTTCCCTCGACGTCCGTGATGACGATATGGTTGAACGCGCCCTGTACGGCCAATCGGAAGACCGGCGAGGACGACGCGATTTGGAGAAGATTCTGATGATTCTGGCTTCTCTTCTGGATGGGTTTCCGCATACGCATCGGTTACGTCGACTTGAATAATTTTTGTGTTCTTACCGCCATCAGAAGAAACAACGTTCCTCCAACCAGCGACCCGACCGCCCCGACCGCGAAG
>CAYRYG010000032.1:0-1164 GCA_964428465.1 uncultured Gammaproteobacteria bacterium | reverse complement strand
GGGGGCCGACGGGGACGCCGCCTCCCAGACGCGCCCGATCCCGAACCCGCCGACGATCACGCACAGTCCGACGAGGGTGTGGAACACCGCGTAGGCACTCCCGCGCGACTCGGACGGGACGGTATCCGCGATGAATGCCCGCGCCGATCCCTCGGTCAGGGCATAAAACAACCCGTAGAAGGCGAATAGAATGATGGCGGCCGGAATGCCGGGCGAACCGGCGAAGACAAATTCCACCGCGGATAACAGCAACCATCCCGCGGCGATGAACGGCAGCTTTCCGACGCGGTCGGTCCAGATGCCGATGGGGTATGAGGCGGCGGCATACAGGAGGGTGAACCCGCCGAACAAAAACGGGATCCAGGGCGTCGGAATCCCGATATCCCCCGCGCGCAGCAGGAACAGGGAGTCGTTCACCTTCGTGAGCATGGCGACCGCGGTCGCGGCGGTGAACGTCCAGAACGCCCAGGGCAACGGACCGGCGGTTGCCGCGCGGCCGCGCGCCGAGCCTTCGCGCCGCGCCTCCCGCACCCCGGCAAGAATCAGCGCGAGCGCGAGCGCTCCCACCACGGCCGCGAGGAAAAAGATGAGCCGATACGTCCCGAGAGACGGCGACAGCGAAAGAAGCAGGATGCCGGCGGCCACGGGCCCGAGCACGGACCCGGCCGTGTCAACGAGACGGTGGAACCCGAACGCCCGGCCGTGAATCTCCCGCGCGGAAGAATCCGCCACCAGCGCGTCGCGCGGCGCGTCCTTCATCCCCTTCCCGATCCCGTCCAGCGTCCGAAGCGCGGCCACCGGGACGAACCCGCCCGCCAACCCGAGCAAGGGCCGCGCGACGGAAGAGAGCGCGTATCCCAGGAACACGAACCGCTTCCTGTTCTGGAAACGATCCGACAGGATCCCGGACACGAGCCGGAACACGCTGGTCGATCCCTGCAGCAGGCCGTCGACGAGCCCGATCCCGGCCGCGCTGATCCCGACCAGCGACAAATATCCCGGAAGAACCGGCGTGATGAGGTCCTGTCCGAACCCCGACGCGAGCGCGACGAAGGCGAGGACAAGGACGTTGCGCGGAATCTTTCGTTCCATACGGGAGCGTTCGACGCTTCATTATAGCATTTCCGCCCGAGATGAAAGAACCGCGCCGAGTGGCACGGATCT
>CAYRYG010000031.1:0-13662 GCA_964428465.1 uncultured Gammaproteobacteria bacterium | reverse complement strand
CAAAACCCCAAAAAAGTGGTGTATTGGGGGCATGGAATGCCATGCGGGCGGCTGTCGGATGGGCCGACGGAAACACGCTGGCGTGATCTTTCTTCAGCAAGTCCCCGCGCAACCCGCGGGGCAACGGAGCATGCCATGACGAAGAGCATCCTGGCTCTGATCGCGGCCTCCCTGCCCCTCCTCGGAGGGTGCACGGGCGACCCGAACGGCGACGACACCGGCCCGGTCAACGGTGACGACACGAGCACCGGCGACGACACCGCCACCGCCATCGAGGCGCCGTTCTCGGTCGAGCTGCCCGCCGGGATGACCGGCGCGGTGACGATCTGGATCGGCGACGAGGGCAACGCCGAGGAGCAGGTCGGATCCTGCGACGTCGGCGCCACCACCTGCACGTACACCGCCGGCGAGGCGGGCACGTACTGGGTCACGGTCGAGGCCGAGCTCGCGATCTTCCTGGCCAAGACGGTCGAGGCGGACGCGGACGGCGCCTTCCCGGACACGGTCTCCTGGGAGACCGGCGGCTGCGGCGACACCTCGTGGACCCCCGAGTCCCACACCGCCTGCGCGTCCTGGACGCCCGGCGAGTGGGGCCTGGCCCCGAGCGGGACCTACATCCGCGAGGATGGTCGGGAGTACGAGATCGTCTCGGACAACTCGCCCGACGTGACCGGCGACGGGATCGCGGACATCGTGATCGAAATCGCGATGGCGGAAGGTCCTCTGACCTGGGCGCCCGTCGTCACGGTGGCCGGGGCCGGGTTCTACGGTGCGGAAGGCGAGTCCATCTTCACGGGCTCGATCGCCAGCGACCTCGAGACCGTCATCGTCACCGCTACGATCGACAGCACCAGCACGTTCGACCACACGCTCGAGCGTCAGTAGCCATCCGGCAGTGGACAGAGAATCCACGGCCGGTTTTTTCATACGCGCCTTGTCATAGACGGGGTCCCCGCACCCCGCAAAAGTTTTAGGTAACACAAAGAGCGGGCATCGCGCCCGCTCTTTGTGTTACGGAGTCACTTCGATATATCCGTCGAAGTTAATCCAAGGATTAACTGTTTCGCTGGATGAACCACAATCGCCTCCAACACCGCTAGAAGTGGTCGTATCGGGGCATACCGTTGGTTTACACTCCTCATCTCCATAGCACCCCGTCACCCCGTCACTGCCCGCGTCGCAGAAGCCCGTACACCAGCCCCAGTTGTCCTTTACGTAGACACGCGGCTGGTAGACGCAGCTTCCAGGGGTACCGATGGACTCGCCACCGTCTGCGTTAGTTCCACCATAACACGGGGAAACCCGGAGACGGCGGTTGCCGTTGTCATCCGTATCATACGCGCATTCACGGTCTCGCAGATCGTCAAGATCGCCCTGGCTGCAGACGTAGTTGTGGACGAAGGTAACGTAGGTGGACTCGCACGCGTCCGAACTGAGCCCCCAGGTATCGCCGGTGCACAGCGACTCGTCGTCCGAGTCATAGCCGCGGTGGTTCTTGTAGAAGTTCGAGTTGGCGATGGAGCCGGAGTAGCTGTCGGTCGGCCAGGCGATGTCGCCCGTGAAGTTTTCCCCGTCACCCCAGTTCACGATGATGTTGCGGATCGGCATCTGGTCCTCGTCGGCCTCGACGTAGAACGACACCGTGACGTTCTCATACCCCTCGTCGCCCGTAATCACCCCGCTCGACTGCCCGTCCACGCTGAACGCATCCGTCTCGTCCTCCGCGCAATGCGTCCCCTCGCAGTCGCCAATCGCGATGACAACTGGCGACGAAGGGGCGCTCTCAAATCCGTAAGAACCGTCTCCCGTATCGGTATAGGCGTACGATGTCTTCCACGGGCCGAATGTCAGCGCGTCCGTGCTTTCAGAAAATCCAGTCGTATATACGTCCTCGTAATTGAATGACTTATATTCCCCACTTACCGAGGTATTCCAGGCAACCGGGTCCGAGGTCGTATCGACGAGCGTCTCCGTGTTCGAGCCTCCGCCATAGGTGTCCCATCCGTCATCGAAGAACCAGACGTCCAGTGCCTGGGCGAAGATCTGACGAAGCCGTCCCAGGGCATCCGAGGACGATTCGCCGTTCTCGGCGTTAAACGGGGACACGTCATCCGATCCCGACGTGTCGAGGACGGCACACGTCGTCGACGATGAGGACGCGCTGAAATCGTGTCCCGAACCGGTACCGTCCGTCACGTTCGTCGTCTCCGCGCAGACAACTATCTGGCAATCCGTATCATTCACGCATCCGTTTTCATCCTCCGGCCCCCCATCGCAGGTATCCGCGGTTCCATCCGAATCCGTATCGACGCACGAAATGCCATCGTTACATTCCTCGTCAACGGTGCATTCACAGTCCGTATCTCCGATTGTGCTCGAGTTTCCGTCAGTTGTCGCACAATATTGCTCATTATCGGTTCCGGCCGCCGCGACATAGGAGACACCGGACCCGACGCTTACGTCATAATACGGCCTGGGGTCGACACCGAGTCCAAGGTCGGCAGCGTGCTCGTCGTTGAACGAATACGTCGAGGAACACTCGGATGCCGGTCCGCCGACAACCTGCTTCAAACCGGCCGAGCTTGTTGACTTCTCGCACATTGCCGTCGCCATCGGAAAGGCGTCGGATGCCACGGCGTCGATATAGCTGGCGACGTCAAACGCCTTCCCGAACACCAACTCTTCCGTGGAGACGGGATAGGCAAACTTGCTTGGCGAAGTCGAGATGGAGAACGGTGACGGACTGCCATCCCACGTTCTGTCTGTCCATGCGTAATTGTAGTTTCCCGTTGACGGGTCGGCCGTAACCGTTGCCGTCTGAACGACCGCCGTACAGGCCGCGTAGTTGTCCGCGGTCGTAAATTCGAGATCCCGGAATGCGTCGCTACTGGACGCGGATTTGCCCCAAACCGTAGACGTCATCTGCCCGATCGAATCGAACGGATAAATGAAGTCATCCAGGTGGTCTCCCACGATCCCTTTTGTCTCACAATCGTCGTAATACCCGCGGACATCGTTAAACGTGATGTCCGTATCCGACCCCATCCAACGATCTTTTATCACGTAGACGTCATACTTCGGGGCGTCCGGATGGCTGGCCGTCCCATACATCAGGGAGTAATACGAGGTAACCGTCGGACGGCCTGATCCAAACCAATCTTCCATTTCCTCCGCGCTCACATAATCCGGACTTTCGTCGTCGTTAAGGAGAACCGAATCCGGAGCGTCATTCCCGCCAATAACCAGGTTTTGAATGTTTGCCGCGCCCTCAAGTTCCGTCGGCGGCAAACACGCCGCGCCCGCGCTCGAATTCTGGGTAATATTCTCACAATCATTCCCGGCGCAATCCGATGTCTTGTAAGAACCCTTCGGAACACAGAAAAACGGGCAATCGGCGTCGCCGGCGCGGTCATCACACTCTTGGGGATCTTCCGTCCCATCGATATAACCCAAACCGCCGTACCCGGTCATGACGGCGAAATATCCGTCAGGGCACCAAACCGACGAAAGGCATCCGGAGGATAGATACGCTCCGAAATCAGCCCAGTCTGAGTCATGGCCAGCGGTATCCGTCTCCGCGCACGCGACGGCAGTATTCTGGTTCGAAGTAGCGAGGTCGTTCGCGTCCTCCATCTGCGCGCAGTAATACGTGTCCTGCGGCGCGTAACCGGCCTCGAGATATTTTCCGTAAAGATCGGTGGAACCCGAGAGCTGGTCGACCGGGAGCCAGGTAAGGCACGCGCGGTCGTCCTCATCGGCGCTGCCGTACAGCTGGATGGAGCTGTCCTTCTCGAGACAGTAGCCGTCCCAGCCGAGAATCACGTCCTGGCGGTTCAAGACCGCGCAGCTTCCCGTGTCTCCGCAGACGGATGCGCCGTCGTCGGACGTACACTCCGATCCCGCGTTATTGCCGCCGATGCACACGCCCGTCAGCACGTCCGGCGCCGTGGTCGGATAGTAGCGCGTCTCGGCCTGGGTGCCGTACGAGACCTTCGAGTAGGAACAAAGACATTCGTCGTTCGCGATCCAGTTGCCGTTCTCGTCCTGAACGGGCGCGCAGACGTCCACGGACTGGAACCCGTACACGAACGCGTACGGCTGGGAGTCCTGGGTGGACGGCTGGGACTCGGACGTCCCGTCCGGCTGCACCCACCCTCTGTCAGCCTGAACTACCTTTTCCGGGAACGGGGACATGGTTTCCGGATACCCACGGCATTCCATCTCGCGGGCGGCGTCGTCCGCGAGCCGGTTGCCCTCGATGTCGGTGAGGCAGAGGTTGTTGTAGCAGGAACCGGTCTTCGCGAGCGCGTCGGGCGTGCACACGCCTCCGGACTGCGACGTGCACTCGGAGTCGTCCACGCACGTGCTGGAGTTCGGCGCGAGCGCGTTCACGCACTTCGCGAGCGTGGTGTCACACGTCGGATACCCGGACGTCACGCACTGGCTGTCGTTGGTGCACGATTCCACGGCGGCGTCGACGTACTGGCAATACCCGACCACGCACTGTTCCGCGTCCGCGGTATTACAGTCGTCGTCGGTCGAGCAGCTGTCGCCGCTGTCCTCGCACGTGCCGACCACGCACTGGCCCTGCCATCCGACCTCGCCCATGTCGCACGGGCCGGCGTTGTACGCCAGGCGGAATTCCTGCGAGAAGGCGGAGCAGGAGGTGTAGGAACCGGAGGTGCAATCCGTGGCGTCCTCGCAGGTCACGAACGCGCCGTCCTGGATCTGCGGGGCTCCGTCGGACGTGGTGCAAATGCTATTGCTGGTTTCCGGAGAGATATTGACCTGGTCGTAGTGCTCGATCGGGAGCTGTTCCGGGATCGCGTAGCCCGAATACTCGTTGCCGTTCCAGGTGACATCGCGGCCGGCGTACTCGCCCGCGTCAAGCACCACCGCGTCGGTGTCCGTCCACTCGGTGCAGAAGGTGGTGTCGCCCGTGCGGGTGTAGCGCGTGCAGAGGCCGACGCGGTCGCAGATGGTCTCGTACCGGCTGGTGCGCTGGTTCCAGGACACCTGCGCGGACTGGCACGAGAGCCAGGCCGAGCACTCGCGGTCGCGGTAGACCTTCAGCACGCGGTTCGCGTCGTCGACAAGCGGCAACATGACGGTCGTTGGACTTCCCCCGCGATACACGATCGAACTGGCGTCCTCGCAGGTGCCGAAAACGGTTTCACCGTCGTCAGACTCAAGATCCGGACAGTCCGAATCCTCGTAGCACGAGCCATCGAAGATATACTCACAGCTGGAATAGGCCGAACACACGGTAAACGTCGAGATGTCTTCCTCCGCCGAAGGCCTAGAAAGCGAGTCGGACGCGTCGATTTCATACTTGCAACGCTTCTCGCACAGGTTCACCGTCACGTCGTCCGGGGTCGTCAATACCCCGCCCGACCCGTCGTCGCCGCAGGAAATCGGGTCCTGCTTGCTCCCCGGCGCGTCGCCGAAGAGGGCATCGGCGTGCACGGACGCGATGTACGAGGCCGTGGTGTTGTACGTCAGCTCGGAGTCGTTGGTGTCGTAGAACAGGCCGCACCCTTCCTTCTGGCTCACCTGTCCCTGGCACTGCTCGCTCGCGGTGAGCGCCTCCTCGGAGAGCGCGTCGTCGTCCATGAAGTAGTACGGCGTCCCGGCCGGGTACGTGGTGCCGGAGGTGTCGGAGATGTCACGGAACTCCGTGCACAGGTCGTACGAGGCGGAACACGTCCCGGCCCAGCCCGCGAACGAGTCGTCGCCGTTGCGCCAGATGCCGAGCTGCTCGCCGGCGATGACGTAGTCGTCGTAGCACGGCTCGGTCGTGTCCGACTTGAACCAGCCGTAGTACGAGCTGCCGTCGATGGTCACGCCGGTCTTGTACTCGCAGGTCTGGTCCACCGGGTCCTTGAAGTAGAAGTTGCCGTCCTGGGTCGAGGACCATTCCTCGCAGAACAGCTCGGAATCCTCGCAGAGGATGTCCTCGTAGGAATCCGGATCGTTGAGGTAATAGGCGGACTCGAACGCGGTCACCTCGGTCTTCTCCTGGTTGTACGTCGGCAGGCCGATCTCCTCGCAGCCGACGTTCTCGGCCGTGCAGTCCGTGTCCCCGTTGTCCACGAGGTACATCGGGACGTCCGAATCCACCACCACGGCCTCCGGGCCGAGCTGCATGTAGTAGGCGCCGACGCCGGAAACGGTCGTGCTCGGCAGGGTCGCGGGCAGCGCGCCGTCGCGGTCGAACAGGCAGAAGCTCTCGCCCGCGGAGATGGCGCAGGCCGTTTCCCCGTCGAGCTCGCAGGCCGTGTTGGAACCGACCGTGTCGTCGTCCGTCGTATCGTCGCTCACGTACGCGCAGCGGGCGTTGTACACCGCGCCGTACGCGGAATCCGAGTTCTGCGTGTCATACACGGCCTCGCAGCCCACCACCTCCTCCGAGCAGAGGTCGGAGAACTGGTACAGGTTCGCGTCGTTGCCGTCCTGGTCCGTGTACGCCTCGCAGCCGAGGTAGTACTGGTCGGATTCCACGCCGTCCGGGGTCTGGTCGCAGGTGGACGGGACGATCCAGGAGTCCTTGATGAGGGTCACGTTCTCCTCGGTCGACTTCAGGCGCACGTTGTCGACGTAGACGATCGCGCCGGAAGGCACCGCGAAGGTGAGCACGGACCCGTCGTCGAAGTTCTCGAAGTCCGTGGAGTCGATGGGGCCGAGGTCGTAGGAGTGCCACGCGCCCTCGAGCGAGAGCGAGTCGAGCCCCGTGACGGACGGGTCGACGAAGTCGTGGATGTCATCCGCGTCGGTCGACGTCCCGCCGAGGTCGTGCATGTACACCTCGATGTCCGAGGATCCCTTCGCCCAGAACGAAAGCACGTAGGACTTGCCCGAAACCAGCTGGTCGTCGAGCGTCCCGCAGCCGTTGTCGCCGTTCTCGACCGTGCATTCGACCGTGCCGTCGGCGTCCTCGTCAATCTCGCAGTCGCTGGAATCGCTGATGTCCCAGCCAAGGTCCGTACAGGTGGCTTTCTGCGTGTCCGTGCTGGAGTCGTCGTAGGTGACGCTGGTGTCTGTCGCGTCCAGGTAGACCCAGTAGGTCGAGACCGTCCCGTCGGCGGTCGCCGGCGCGATGCGCATGGAATGCCCGTCGGTCGCCACGGACTCGTTGCTGATGCTCGAGTAGCCGATGGCGCCGCCCGCCTCGTCGTACGCGAGGAGGTCGCCGCCCTCGAAGTCGTCGTCGAACACCGTGGTCGCGTTGCGGCCCGCGCCGCCCGTGAACTCGCGGCAACCCGCCTGCGCGGCCGGGCACTCGGTGGACTCGTCGGAAAGCCCGAAGTAGCGGCAGTCGCCGATGTCCGTCTGCCAGTAGCCGCCCGATGCCTCGCAGCTGTCCTCGTCCGTGTCGTCGAAGCGGTACGGGTGACAGTCCGAGTCCACCGCCACCGTCAGGGTGATGTCGCGGTAATGGATGTTGCCGCTCGTGTCGTAGAACTCGCGGCAGTCCGGGTTCTCGAAGATGTCGTCGTGCTCGTCGCAGTCGTCGGTCTCGTAGTCGGTCGTCGCGACCTCGGCGCACACGAGCGTGCTCTCGCTTTGCACGTCCCACGCGGTACACGGGGCCTCGTCGTCGTCGCTCTTCAGGAGCGTCCAGGTGACGAGTTGGTACCCCGCGGCGTCCGATCCCTCCCACGTGAAGTACGTGGAACTTTCGTTGTCCGCGTCGTCGCCCGGGGCCATTTCCGGGGTCACGCACGCGCGCAGGTAGGTGTAGCTCTCGCTCCCCTCCCCGCCCTCGGCGGTGGTGTCCAGGTTCGTGAACGCGTCGCAGCCGACGTACTGCGAGGTGCAGGCCGTGGCGCGCTCCGCGATGAAGTACAGTGGGAAGTGCTCGTCCTCGCGCTCGGTGGCCTCCTGCTTGTAGGTGGTGTAACCGACGCACTCGCTCGGGCATTCGTCGAGCGTCGAGGCGATGGCCGGGACGGCCGGGTCGCCGTCCTCCGGGGTGTACAGGTTGCAGCCGACGTCCTGGGCCTCGCACACCTGCGTGTAGTCGTCGCACTCGGCCGGATCCGTGGCCGCGCCCGTGCAACCGAGGTAATCCGGCGGGATGAGCAGGTAGGACGTGGACGGGGACGACGAGTTGTACCCTTCCGTGAAGCTCGAGGCGTCCTCGCCAAGCTCAAGCTGGACGGCGTCGACGTACGTGCCGGCCGTGTCCAGGCGAATTTCCGCGACGGCGCCGTTCCCCTCGTCCGGCACGGTAAACACGCACTCGTACTGCTCGTACGACGTGCTCTCGGGAGACTTGTTCTCGATCACGACGGAGTTGTCCGTCCCGGTCGACCAGTTGTCCACCACGCAGTCTCCCGCCACGCTGGTTCCGGCAAGGTCAAGGTAATTACCCTCGGAATCCGTCAGGACGACGCGCGCGGTGACGGTGTCGCCGGACGTGCCTTGGCGGGCATAAAACGAGAGCGTGTAGAAGTTCCCCGGCGCGATTTGGATGTTCGACTGGTACAGCGTGTCGGCCGCCGTCGAATATCCGTTCGTCCCGTAATAGGAATAGCTCCCGGACGTGTCGAGCGTCCCGGTCCCCGCAGCGGCCGTCCAGACGTCCGGCTGGCCGTCCTCGTCGTCATCGTCCTCGAACGACGGGTTCTGCACCACGTTGAGCGCGAGCGAGTCGCCGATCTGGTACACCTCCGAGCATCCGGCCGCGTCCTCGGAGCATTCCTCGATATTGTTGTTGAAATAGATGCGGTCCTGATAGGCGTACGTCCCGTACGACGCGTCGTCGACGCCGTTGCCGTCCGAGTCGTACCCCAACACGGTCGTCCCACCGGTGGTGGAATACGTGTATGCCGTCGGCGACGAGGTCGCCGTGAAGATGTCGTCCTCGCGGTCCGCGGTCACGAATCCGCCCGTTTCTGCCTCGCTTCCCGGCAGCCACTCGTACGTGTCGTCCGACGTGTCGTCGGTGGTCCCGCCGTCATCGTAGTACTTGTTGGTGCGGTACCACTCGCAGCCCGCGTTGTCCGCGTTGCAGCCGGCCTGGTCGACGGTGTTGAACAGCAGGTCCGCCGCGTCGCCGGTGAAGGTATTTTCAAACGACAGGCACGACGCGTACTGCTCCGGGCACTCGTCGCCGCGGAACCGCCACACGTTGTTTTCCTGCACGCAGTACCCGAACCCGCCGTCGCACGAACCGTCGTTCGACTCGGAGATACAGCTCGGGGTGTCCACGCACGCGCCGGAGCGGCCCGGGGACAGGGTGGAAATCTGAAGCTCGCCGTTCACGAGCGCGCGGCACTGCGTTTCCGGGTACTTCAGCACCCATTCCGGGTCGATCAGGTGGCACCACTGGTGGGTTGCGTCCACGCCCCCGCCCTGGGTGCCGCAGTCGTCGAACCCGTCGATGATCTCCTGGAGCGTGGCCGGGTTCGACGGGTCGTTGCGGCTCGCCGCGATTTCCCAGCCCACCGGGAGGATGCGCGCCTTGCGCATCTTCACGAGGTTGCCGTAGCAGTAGCCGTAGGAATAGCAAAGCGGGTCCTGGTTCTTCGGGATCCCGTCGCCCTCGTGCGGGATGAGCGGCCAGTCGGCGTTGATCAGGCCCTCGTCGATCGCCTCCTGGACGGTCATCGGGACGCCGGACTCCGCGCGGGCGACCGCCGAGACGAAGCTCGAGTCCATCACGCAGTTGTTGATGCCGCGGACCGTGACCGGGCCGATCGGGCACGAGACAAACTCCGCGAGAACGTTGTAGTTCTCCACCTGGGTCGGGGCGACCGTGATGAGCGACGCGAAGCGGTCGGCCGCGTCGTCGCGGCTCGAGATGCTGGAAAGCTCGTCGTCGAACGGGTCGATGTCCGGCTGCACGTCGAACAAGCCCGTGTAGATCCTGTTCATGAGCGTGGACAGGAGCGTGTTGGTAAACACGCCGGCCACGTGCAAAAACATGTTGCCGAGCAGGTCCGCGTTCTGGATGGCGGCCTGGACCTGCAGCTCGGTCGGCTTCTCGTTCGAGTTGCCGATCTGCCGCTGGAACTCGTTCTGAAGCACGGACGACGGGGTCTTCACCTTCCCCGTGACGACGTCGGTAACCGCCTTGAACCCGTCCGAGTTTACCTGCTCGAACAGCTGGCTGGTCTTGGCCTCGAGCACGCGCTGGTGCACCTTCAGGTTCAGGCCCACCACGGCGGACAACTCGTTCTTACCCGGCTTGAACCCTTCCGCGAACGCCTTGAGCACGGTCTGCGACGGGTTGAGCGACTGCTCCGCCGTCGTGGTGATGAATGAATCCCAATTCTTCCGGATATCCTGGAAATCACACTTCGGCTGCTGCGGCTGGTAGGCCTGCTTCAGCCCGAGCTGGAGGGACAGCTTGAACAGCGGGTTTTCCGGGGCACAGATGTCAAAGTCGACGTTCAGCTCGTCGAGCACGCTGTCGTTCAGCTCCCCGATGGCATCGCCCGCGATGTCGAGCCCGAAGTCCTTCCACGCCTCCTCGGCGGTCTTCGCGTGAAAGAGCGGCGTCTCGCCTTCCCCGCCGGTCGCCACCCAGATGGCCGCCTCATAGGCCAGGCGGTCGAACACGAACGTGGCCAGGTTGAGGAGCGCGGTCAAAAGCGCCACCTGCATCGCCGGCTTGATGAGCTTGTCGTCCACCTGCTGGGCCGCCTCGTTGGCGCCCTCGCACGGGTCCGGGCTCACTGCGGTGCTCGCGCCCCGGCATCCGGCCGTCGAGACCTGCACGACGGCGGAAGCCGCATTCGACGCGGCGTCGTCCGCGTATGCCGGCTTCGCGGAGAGCAGGGCCGACAAGGCATAAACCCCCACGAGCGAAATCGCCGTGAAGGTAGAGATGGCGCGCCTGAATGTTGGGTTGAAACGCATACTTATGGCTGGGTCTCATCACCGGACTCGCCGCCTGTCTCCGCCGTGGTCCCGGAAGCCGCCCCGGCCTGCTCCTCCATCGCGCCGAGCAGCGCGTCGAGCTCGCCGGATTCCGAGGCGGAAGAGATCGTCTGTTCGAACAACGCCTGAAGCTGCTCGTCCGTGATCGCGTCGAGCTGCTCCTGCGCCACCCCCGCGTTCGCGAGCGCGGAGCGGATCTCGTCCACGGTAATCGACTTCACGAACGCCTGGATGTCCTCCTCGGACTGGAAGTCATACTGCGAGAGGTCGCGCGCGAACGGCGAGTCGGAGAGCGACCCCACCAGGTCGGACGCCGCCGAGCTCGTCCCGGACACGTCGCTCGTCCCGCTGCAGGTCTTCCCCTCGGGGCAGTTCGGATTGTTCCCGGCGTACACCTCGGCCTTGTCGTCGATCCCGTCCGAGTCCGTATCCGTGATGTACGGCGACGTGCGGAACACGTACAGCTCGTCGTAGTCGGTCAGCCCGTCCGAGTCCGTGTCGCGCGTCTTCTGGTCCTCCTTCTCCTTCTCCTCGCGCTCGGTCAGCGTGAGGTACGGTTCCTCGGCCGCGGATTTGGCGAGCTGGATGTCGAACGGGCGGCGGATGTTCGCGCCAAAGGAAAAGAAGCCGAGCACGAGCCCGCCCAATCCCAAAAACACAAGCAATACGAAAGCAACCTTCTGTTCTTTCGTGAGCTCGTGCCCCTTTTGCTTCAGCTGATCAAGAAGGCCCATAGGGTCCGCCCGTATTATATCAGACGGGAAAGCTGAATCCAATTGTGGACAGACAAATTTTCCGCGCGCGCGGTGGGCGGAAGCCCGATGGACGTCAAGGCGTCCTTCACGGACGGGGAGGACGCGATGTTCGCCGCCGAGAGATTGCCGTGCAGCTGCTTGCGTCGCGACGAGAACCCGGCCTTCGCGACGCGGATGACGGATTCCGGGTCGGCGACCTCCGCGGGACGCAGGTCGAGCCGGATCACGGCGGAGTCCACCTTCGGGGCGGGACGGAACGCGCCCGCGGGAACGTTCGCCACCTTCGAGACGTCCGCGTACAGCTGGCAGACGACCGAGAGCAGCGACATGTCCGGCGGCCTCGCGACGATGCGGTCGGCCACCTCGCGCTGCACCATGAGCACCAGGCGCGAGGGAGGGTTCTTGGCGGTGAGAAATCTGTACAGGAGCGGCGAGGTGATGTTGTAGGGAATGTTCGCGATGAGCTTGTATCCGGTATTCGGTATTCGGTATTCAGTATTCAGTATGTCTCCCTCAATAAGCTCGATCGCGTCGCCGAATTTCTCGCGCAGCGCCGGGATCAGGTCGCGGTCGGCCTCGACCGCGGTCACTTTCGCGCCGGCCGCGACGAGCGCCCCGGTGAGCGCGCCCGTCCCCGGCCCGACCTCAAGCACAGCCTCGCCCGGGACGATGTCCGCGGCCGCGACGATCTTCCGGACGACGTTCTTGTCGACCAGAAAGTTCTGCCCGTAAGTTTTCTTTGCGCGCGGGAGCATAGAATACCAGCCTGGAAATTACAGATTTTGTTTACGGATATACAGATATCAGTACATCCGTAAGCCAAATCTGTAATTTCCCAATTCACACCTTAACGCTCCCCTGCCGCAACACCACCACCTTCCCCTTTTTCACCCCCACGATCGTCGACGGCCTGCGTCGCGGGATCGGGCCGACGTCGATGATCGCGTCCGGCTCGGGATGTCCGGCCGCGCGGAGCTGTCTCAAAAACGTGTTGACCGAGTAGCACGGCGAGAGGCCGGACACGTTCGCGCTCGTCGCGACGATGGGAAGGCCGAGCCCCTTGGAAAGCGCCCGTGCCACCGGGTGCGGCGACACGCGCACGGCCACGGTGCCGTCCGCGCGCACCACGCCGCTCGCGAGCCCCTTCCCCACCTTCCCGACCACGGTGAGCGCCCCTCTTCGAGAGCCTGAGGGCTCCTCAGAGCCTCGAACGGCGGGCCAGTGCGCGTCCACGAGCGGGACCAGTGCCTCGGGGATCTCCGCGTATTCCTCGGCCATCGCCCGGCTCGCCACGATGAGCGGCGGGGTCTTGCCCGGCTCGCGGCCCTTGATCTCGTACACGCGGCGCACCGCGCGCGGGTTGGTGGCGTCCGCGGCGAGCCCGTACGCGGTCTCGGTCGGAAAGACAACAACGCCCCCGCGCGTGAGGACGTTGATGGCTTCGTCGATCTGTTTATTTTTTCGAGGCATGTTTGGCAAACCACTCCACGGTGCGGCGCAGGCCGTCGTCGAGCGACACCTCCGGCGTCCACCCGAGCTCCTTGCGCGCCTTGCGCGCGTCGAGCGCCGAGCGCATCACCTCGCCCTGGCACGCGGCGACGCGCACCTCCTTCTGCTTCGCGCCGGTGACCGCGTTGATCTTCTTGAACAGCCGCGCGGCGCTCGTCTCGACCCCGGTCCCGACGCGGAAGATCCCGGACACGTCATTCTCCATCGCGAGCATCTCCGCGCGAACCACGTCGCCGACGTACACGTAGTCGCGCGTCTGCTTCCCCGTGCCGGTAATGACGCACTGCTTGCCGGCGACCATGTTCTGCGAAAACTTGGAGATGACGCCGGCGTACGGCCCGGTCATCGCCTGGCGAGGCCCGTACACGTTCGCGAGGCGCAGGACGACGGTATGGAGGCCATGCACGCGGTGCTCGAACCCGAGGTACATTTCCGCCGCGCGCTTCGCGATGCCGTACGGCGAGATCGGGTCGGCCGGGAGCGCCTCGGAATACGGCGGGCGGATGTCGTC
>CAYRYG010000030.1:0-14372 GCA_964428465.1 uncultured Gammaproteobacteria bacterium | reverse complement strand
ATCCCCTCTCCCGGCACCATCCTACGCTAGGTGTATCCTGTGGCGTAGGATGTCCTCCGTAGCTTTAGCGTAGGAGGACGTGTTTGGGTATCCTCCCAACGCTGAAGCTTCTGATGGCAAGCCATTGCTCGGATGGCAGGCCACCATTGCCAGATTTTTGGCTTGGTGATATCATCCGGACACATCATCGGGGCTGGGTAGCTCAGTTGGTTAGAGCGAGGGACTCATAAGCCCTAGGTCGGCGGTTCAATTCCGCCCCCAGCTACCATTCGACTGCCATTGTGCCACAGAGGGGCAGTCGAATGCCCTGAGCGAAGTCGAAGGGCTGGAGGCAGGTGGCCTCCAATCGCTCATGGTCTTCGACCACAATGAATCTGCACCATCTCGCGGTTTGTGCCTTCCGGGCACAGGCCGCGGGGTAGAGCAGCCAGGCAGCTCGCCAGGCTCATAACCTGGAGGTCGTCGGTTCAAATCCGACCCCCGCAACCAAAAGGATCCGTTTTCGTGACGGATCTTTTTGTTTGTGCGTCCGTTTGGTATACTGCGAGCGCTGCGGGGTCTGGGGACCCTGCCTATCAGACTGCGGGGTGCAGGGACCCCGCCTATGGCTATGGCACACATCGTTTCCGTGGTGAACCAGAAGGGTGGGGTGGGGAAGACCACGACGACTTTGAATTTGGCCGCGTATTTGGCGGAACTGGGCAAGTTCGTTTTGGTCATTGACCTTGATCCACAGGCCAACGCGACTTCGGGTTTGGGGATCGCGCACGCGGATCTCGAGCATGGGATCTACGAGGGGATCATCGGGGCGAAGTCGATGCGCGACATCATCCATCCGACGTCTCACCAGGGATTGAAAGTCATCCCGGCGACGCAGGCGCTCACGGGCGCGTCGGTCGAGCTCGTGAACGTGGAGGAGCGCGAGCATTACTTGCGCAAGGCGCTTCTCGAGATTCGCAACGACTACGACTACATCCTCATCGACAACCCGCCGACGCTCGGTCTCCTCACCATCAACGGGCTCGTCGCCTCCGACTCGGTGCTCATCCCGGTGCAGGCGGAATACTTCGCGCTCGAGGGGCTCGGGCAGCTCATGAACACGGTCAACCTGATCAAGGAAAACATCAAGCCGGATCTGAACGTGATGGGCGCGGTGATCACCATGTACGACTCGCGCACGCGGCTCTCGAACGAGGTGCTGCAGGAGCTGTACCGGTATTTTCCGGACAAGATCTTCCGCTCCGTCATCCCGCGTTCCGTTCGTCTCGCCGAGGCGCCGTCGTTCGGGAAGACCATTTTGGGATACGACCCGGCGTCGAAGGCCGCGCGTGCCTATGAGCGCCTGGCGCGGGAATTTATCATGCGTGAAGAAGGGACACTATGAAACCAGCATTGGGGAGGGGGCTTGGTTCGCTGATTCCGAACGCGCCGCGGCCGACGCTGACCGAGCAGGTCATTCCGGAGTCGCGCCGGGAGGTGTTGGACGTTCCCGTGGACAAGATCCGGGAGAATCCGCGCCAGCCGCGCGCGCACTTTTCGCCGGCCGACCTCGAGGACCTGATCGCGTCCATCAAGCAGCATGGCGTCATGATGCCGCTCGTGGTCACCAAGCAGGGCGACGGGTACGAGCTCATCGCCGGCGAGCGCCGGTTGCGCGCGTCGCGGTCGCTGGGCCTCAAGACCGTGCCGGCCATCGTGCGCGAGGCGAGCGAGCAGGAGAAGCTCGAGCTCGCGCTCATCGAGAACATCCAGCGCCAGGACCTGAACGCCGTCGAGGAGGCGATCGCGTACAAGGCGCTCGTGGACGAGTTCGGATTGACGCAGGACGCGGTGGCCACGCGCGTGGGCAAGAGCCGCAGCGCGGTGGCGAACATCCTGCGCCTGCTGGATCTGCCGGACGACGTGCTCGCGGCGCTGCGCGAGGGAAAGATCACGAAGAGCCACGCGCGCTCGCTGTTGTCGGAGGACAACGCGGAGAAAAGGCGGGCGTTGTTCGTCTCCATGCTGAATGGGGGAATGACGGTGAGGGAGGTAGAGGCGCGGATAGGCGGGAAGGCCCCCAGGCCCCCAGGCCCCCAGGCGAAAAAAGATCCGAACATCGCGGCACATGAGAACAAGCTGCGTGAGATTCTCGGGACGAAGGTTGAGATCCAGGAGAAGGGCGGGAAGGGGAAGATTTCCATCAGTTTCTTTTCAAAAGAGGAGCTCCTCGAGCTCCTCAATCGCCTTTCCGGTTAGCGGCGTCCCATCATGCTGGAGAGCCACCCCTTCACGGTCGATCGGGTGGCGTCTTTTATTTTCGAGCGCGCGTGGTGCGTCTTCACGAAATTGACCCAGTCCGCGTTCGGTCCGCGTCGGTTCTTGTCGGTGACGATCTCCACCACGTCGTTCGAGCGCAGCGCGGTGTCGAGGTTCACCATCTGCCCGTTCACGCGCGAGGCCGAGCATTTGTTGCCGATCTCGGTGTGGATCGCGTAGGCGAAGTCCACGGGCGTGGCGCCCTCCGGCAGGTCGATGACGTCGCCGTTCGGCGTGAAGACGAAGATGCGGTCCTTGAACACGTCGATCTTCATGATCTCCAGCTGCTCCATGAAGTCCTTCTTGTCCGACAGCTCCTTCTGGATCTTCGCGAGCTCCTCCATCCAGTACAGGTTCTTGAGCGGCGACATGCCGGCCTCCTTGTAGCGCCAGTGCGCGGCCACGCCGTACTCGGCCAGCTCGTGCATCTCGCGCGTGCGGATCTGGAACTCGAGCGTCTCGCCCCCGTCCGTGAACACGGTGGTGTGCAGCGACTGGTAGCCGTTCGGCTTCGGCTGCGCGAGGTAGTCCTTGATGCGGCCCGGGATCGGCGTCCACTTCTGATGCAGGAGCCCGAGCGTCGCGTAGCATTCCTCCACGTCCTTCACGATGACGCGGACGGCGATGAGGTCGTACACCTTCGACAGGTCGTTGTCGTACCTGTTCAGCTTCTTGTAGAGGGAATAGAGGCGCTTCACGCGGCCGTGCACCTGGATGTCCGGGAATCCCGACTCCGCGAGCAGCTTTTCGGTCTGGTCGATGACGCGCGACACGTAGGCGCCCTTCTCGCGCACCTTCGTCGAGATGATGTCATGCACGCGCTCGTAGTCCTTGGGGAACAGGTACGCGAAGGACAGGTCCTCGAGCTCGCCCTTGAACTCGCTCATGCCGAGGCGGCCGGCGATCGGGGCGTAGATCTCGAGCGTCTCCTTCGCGATGCGTTCCTGCTTGTGCTTGGGCTGCGCGTAGAGCGTCTTCAGGTTGTGCAGGCGGTCGGCGAACTTGATGAACACCACGCGCACGTCGCTCGCCATGGCGAGGAACATCTTGCGCAGGTTCTCCACGTAGCGGTCGGCCCCCTGGTACTTCACCTTCTTCAGCTTGGTGACCGAGTCGACCAGCGCCGCGATGTCGTCGCCGAAGGACGCGCGGACCTCCTCGATGGTAATTTCCGTGTCCTCGATGACGTCGTGGAGCAGCCCGGCGGCCAAGACGTTCGGGTGCGCGCCCATCTCCGCGAGCTTGTACGCCACGGCGAGCGGGTGGACGATGTACGGGTCGCCCGTGAGCCGCGTCTTGTCGCGGTGCGCGGCCTCGGCCGCGGCGTAGGCCCTCGAAATCAAATCCAGGTCCGGATTCGCATAGGTGGATCCGACCAGGCGCAGGAGATCGTCGATGCTGCGGTTCGACTCGGGCATTATCCCTCCTTTTTCTTGCGCGGGAACTTGCGCGGCGGGCTCGTGCGTTTCTTTTCGAGCATGGCGAGCGCCTCGTCGAGGGTCACGGCCATGGGGTCGAGCTTCTTCGGGACCGAGACGTTGGTGACGCCGTCGGTGATGTACGGGCCGAAGCGGCCGTTGCGGATCACCACCGGCTTGCCGTCGGGGTTCTGGCCGAGCTCCTTGAGGGGGGCCATGGCCTTCGCCTTGGCGGCGGCCTTGTTGATTATGACCTCGCGCGCCTGCGCTTCCGTGATCGTGGCCGGGCTCAGGTCCTCGGGAATCGAGGCGGTGACCGTGTCGGTTTTCAGATACGGGCCGAAGCGGCCGAGGTGCGCGACGATCTCGTCGCCCGCCTCGGTTTTGCCGACCGTGCGCGGCATCTCGAACAGCGGCAGGATTTCCTCGAGCGTCACGGTGTCAATGTTCGCGCCCTTCGGGAGCGACGCGCTCTTTGGTTTCGGAACCTTCGCCTTCTTGTCCTCGGCGGTCCATTCCCCGAGCTGCGCGAACGGGCCGAAGCGGCCGGAGCGTACGATGACCTGGAGGCCGGTCTTCGGGTCCTCGCCGACGATCCGTTCCTTCATCACGTCCTCGCGCGACACCTTGTGCATTTTCTCGTTGATCGTCTGGTGGAACGGCCCGTAGAACGACTCGAGCGTCGGGACCCACTCGACCTTGCCGTCGGCGATCTCGTCGAGCGTGTTTTCCATGGTGGCCGTGAAGGCGTAGTCGACGATGTTCGGGAAGTGCTCCACGAGCACGTCGGTCACGATCATCCCGGTCTCGGTCGGCGCGAGCTTCTTGTTGTCGTCGCGCTCCACGTACTGGCGCGCCTCGATGGTGGCGATGGTCGGCGCGTAGGTGGACGGGCGGCCGATGCCGTGCTCCTCGAGCGCCTTCACGAGCGTGGCGTCCGAGTAGCGGGCCGGCGGCTCGGTGAAGTGCTGCGTGGGGGTGATGGACGTGTTCGCGACCGCGTCGCCGACCGCGAGCGCGGGGAGGATCTTCTCCTGCGTGGCGCGGTACACCTTCATGAACCCGTCGAACTTCACGGTGCTGCCGTTCGCGCGGAACGCGTGGCCCGCGGCCTCGAGGTCGACGGCCGTGCGTTCCACCTTGGCCGGCGGGAGCTGGGACGCGACCGTGCGGCGCCAGATGAGGTCGTAGAGCTTCCAGAGGCCGCTGTCGAGCGTCCCCTTGAGCTCGTCCGGGGCGGTGGCCACGTTGGTCGGGCGGATGGCCTCGTGTGCCTCCTGCGCGCCTTTCGCCTTGGTCGCGTACTTCTTCGCGCCGACGGCGTATTGCGCGCCGAGCGTCTTCGCCACGTATGCCTGCGTCTCGTCGAGGAACGCGTTGGCGAGGTTCACGGAGTCGGTACGCATGTAGGTGATGCGGCCGGTCTCGTATAGTTTCTGGGCGAGCGTCATGGTCTGCTTCGCGCCGAAGCCCAGGCGGCCGTTGGCCTCGATCTGGAGCGCGGACGTGGTGAACGGGGTCGGCGGCGCCTTGGTCACCTCCTTCTTTTCCACGTTGGTCACGGAGAAGGACTTCCCGCTGACTGCCGCGACGACCTTGTCCGCGGCCTCCTTGTTCTTGATCTCGAGCTTGTCGAGCTTGGTCCCGCCCACGGCGAACAGCGCGCCGGGGAATACGGTCCCGTCCTTCTCAAATTCCGCGTCGATGGACCAGTACTCCTCCACGTTAAACGCGAGCCGCTCGCGCTCGCGCTCGACCACGAGGCGCAGGGCGACCGACTGCACGCGGCCCGCGGAGAGACCACGTCGGACTTTCTCCCACAAGAAAGGAGAAAGCTCGTAACCGACGAGACGATCCAAAATGCGGCGCGTCTGCTGCGCGTTCACCAGGTTCATGTCGATCTTGCGCGGGGTCTCGAGCGCGTGGTTGATGGCGCCCTGCGTGATCTCGTGGAACGTGATGCGCTTGGCCGTCTCCGGATCCAGCCCGAGCGTCTCCGCGATGTGCCAGGCGATGGCCTCTCCCTCGCGGTCTTCGTCGGTCGCGAGGATGATGTCCTCGACGCCCTTCGCGGCCGCCTTCAGTTCCTTCACGTGTTCCTTCGCCTTGTCGGGAACCTCGTACGTCGGCTTGAAGTGCTTCTCGACGTCCACGCCGGTCTTCTTCTGCGGCAGGTCGCGGATGTGCCCGAAGGAAGAAAGGACGCGGTAGTCCTTCCCGAGAAACTTGTTGATCGTTTTTGCTTTCGTCGGGGACTCGACGATGACGAGATGTTGAGACATGGCATTGATAATGCCGATGGTTGACGGTTTTGTCAAAAGAGGGTAGGCTCGGACGGCATTCGGAGGCACTGTGCGCTTTCTCGAACCGATCGTCCGGCCGCGCCCGTTGCTGTGGGCAACCGCGGTGCTCGGACTGCTGCTGGCGTTACCCGTGAGCGCGGATCCGGCCATGAGCCCGTTCAGCCGCGTCATGACGCCGTTCGTCCTGCCGGCCGGCCTGGTGTTCGTCGGGATGTTCGTCCACGCGATGTGCCTGATCTTCCTCCGCTCCGGCACGGCCGGCTCGCTGGGATGTCCGGAGCTCCTGCCGCCCGAGGTCGAGGTCCGTTACTGGACGGACCGCACGGAGTGGTCATGCCGGAGCGTGCAGTCGGGGCTTAACCCGATGGGGGCGCTCGTCACCGTGGCATGGATTGCCCCGGAGCCGATCTCGTGGCGCGACCAGCTCGCGCTGACGAGGATCACCTGGTGGCGGCCGCTCCCGGCCCTGCTGGTGGCTCCCGTCCTGATCGGCTGCCTGTTCTTCCTCGCGGCATGCGACCGGCTGCTCGGCACGAGCGTGCCGAGCGACCGTCCGTCGCGCTAGACCCCTCGCGGGTCTTTTTCTTATCCGCGCACGTAGTAGAGCCCGCCCAGATGGCGCGCCGATCCCTTCATTTCCATCAGCGTGAGCGTCGAGGTGACGACGGGCGGGGCGAGGCTTGTCTTGGCCGTCAGTTCGTCCGCGTGCTGGGGCTCGCGGGTGAGGGCGTCGTAGATCGTCTTTTCCTCGGCGCTGCCCGGGACGTAGTCTGGCTTGGTCTCGCGGACCTCGAGGCCGAGGCGCGAGAGGACGTCGGCGGGCGTCGTGACCGGGATCGCGCCGGTCTTGATGAGGTTGTTCGGGCCTTCCGAGAGCTCGGAGTAGATCGATCCTGGAACGCAGAACACGTCGCGGCCCGCCTCCATGGCGCAGCGCGCGGTGATGAGCGAGCCCGACGTCGCCTTGGCCTCGACCACGAGCGTGCCGCGGGAGAGGCCGGAGATGATGCGGTTCCGGAACGGGAAGTTCTGCTTCATCACGTGCGTGCCGACGGGGAACTCGGAGATGACCGCGCCGCCGCCCGCGACGATGTGCGAGGCGAGCGAGCGGTGCTGCGACGGGTAGATGTTTTCCTCGTCGATGCCGCCGCCGAGCACGGCGACGGTGGCGCCGCCCGCGTCGAGCGTGGCGCGGTGCGCGATGGCGTCCACGCCGTACGCGAGGCCGCTCACGACGACCACGCCCGAGGTCGCGATGGGCCCCACGAACTCGCGCGTGACCTGCTCGCCGTAGCGCGTGGGGTGGCGCGAGCCGACGACCGCGAGGTGGACGCGGCTCGGGTCGGGAAGGGTGCCGCGCACGAACAGGACCGCGGGCGGATCAAAGATGGTTCGGAGCTCCCGCGGATACGCGTCGTCGCGAAGGGTGATCGCGGCCGCGTCGTGCTCATGGAGTCGCGCGAGCTCCGCGTCCGGATCGATCGTCGTGCGATCAAAGACGAACTGCTCCGCGATCTTCGCCTCGATCCCCGCCGCGACGAGATCCGCGACCGGCGCGAAAAACGCGTCTTGCATGGTCGCGAACGCGTCGGAAAGTTTCTTAATACGAACAGCACCCATTTTCGGGTGCCGGACAAACGCGAGCCAGTACTTCAGGTCGTTTTCCATACCAAAGGCGGGGTGCAGGGACCCCGCCTATAACATCGATTCGATTTTGTCCGCCGCCTTCGCGACGGTCTCCGGCAGCCGTTCCTCTTCTTCCTTCGACCATTTCGACAATACCCACGCGTCGAGCGGGACGTTCGGGTTCTCGCTGCGGCCGATCCCGACGCGCACGCGCCGGATCGCCTCGGTGCCGAGGGACTCGAAGATCGACTTCATGCCGTTGTGTCCGGCGCTGCCGCCCTCCTCGCGCACGCGGATCTCGCCGAACGGCAGGTCCGCGTCGTCATACGCGACGACGACGTCGGCCGGGGTCATGTTAGTCTGCCGGAGCGCGGCGGCGACCGCGGTTCCCGACAGGTTCATGAACGTGCCGGGCTTGAGCGTCCGCGCCTTCGTGCGGTCTAGTCCGCGCCGCTCGAGCTCGTCGACGACGAGGAACCCGACGTTGTGCCGCGTTCGCTCGTATTCCGTGCCTGGGTTGCCGAGTCCAACGATGAGTTTCATACGGTTAGTGCGCGCGTGCCGTCATTCCTTTCACGTTGATGACGATGGGGGTTCCCTCGAGGTCGAAGCGGCCGCGCATGCGGTTTTCGAGGAAGCGCAGGTAGCTCGGGTGGAGCACGTCGAGACGCTTCGCCTTGATGTTCAGGTTGAACACCGGCGGCGCGATGCCGACCTGCGTCATCCCCATGATTTCCGGCGGCTTCGGGCCCTTGCCGCGGCTCGGCAGGTGCGCGCGCACGGCGGAGCGCCAGTACTTCTCGAGCTCGTCCTCCGGAATTTCCATGTGGCGGTGCGACTGCACCTGGTCCACGAGCTTGAACAGGTCCGGGATGCGCTGCGACGTCTTCGCGGAGACGAACACCATCGGCGCCCAGGCGACGAACGGGAGCGCGGCCTGGATGTGCTCGCGCACGCGGTTCATCGTGGTCGTCGTCTTGTCCTTCACCAGGTCCCACTTGTTCGCGACGATGATGACGCCCGCACCCGCCTCCTTGATGAGACCGGCGATCATCTTGTCCTGCGTGCCGATCGGCTCGGTGACGTCCACGACGAACAGCGCGACGTCGGACTTCGACAGCACCTTCTCGGTGCGCTTCGCGCCCTGCTCGATGAGCTGGCCCTGCTTGCGCATCTTCGCGGTCTTGAGGAGACCCGCGGTGTCGATGAGCACGTATTCGCGGCCCTGGTACTCGATGAGCACGTCGTTCGGCTCGCGCGTGGTGTGCGCGATCGGGCTCACGATGAAGCGTTCCTCGCCGAGCACGGCGTTGAGAAGCGACGACTTGCCCACGTTCGGCTTGCCGACCACGGTCACGCGCACAGCCTTGATCTCCGAGATCTCGGCCGGCTCCAGGTTGATCTTCTTGAGCTCGTCGTAGATGGCGTCGAGCAGGTTGCCCGTTCCCGTGCCGCGCAGCGCGGATACCGGGATCGGGGCGGGGAGGGACACGAGGCGCCAGGTCGGATCCTGCGCCGAGGCGATCAGCGCCGCGTTCTCGGCCTTGTTCCCGGCGACCACCACGGGCTTGCCGGACTTCACGAGCTTTTCCGCGAGCTGGCGTTCCTGCGGGAGCGGTCCCTGCTTCATGTCCACGACCATCAGGACGACGTCGGCCTGCGCGACGGCGAGCATCGCCTGCTTCATGACGTTCGACTCGATCTCGTCCATGTTTTCCATGTCGAGGCCGCCCGTGTCCACGAATTTCACGATCGTGCCGCGCCACAGACAAATGCCCTCCTTGCGGTCGCGCGTCGTCCCCGCGATATCGGAAACAATCGCCGCTTGGCGCTCAAGCATGCGGTTGAACAACGTGGACTTGCCGACGTTGGTACGCCCGACGAGGGCGATGAGGGGGATGCGGGGGCGGGGCATGGGATTTGCTTAGTTTCTCGCGACGTTTGCCGAACTTTCTCCCAAAATCACCAAAAAGTCAATGGTATCGTCGGTGGCAAGCGACTCGTATTCGTCCGAAGAGACCGAAATCCCCTTTGGAACGACGTTTCCGGAGATCAGCCAGCCCGTCGCGGACATGGTGACGTCCGCCTCGAGGTACTCGCTGAGCGACTTCAGCTCGTCCGGCTTCTCGCCGTTGGTGAGGTCGTAGATAACCGTGTGCTCGTAGCTGCGTTCGACCGCGTTTCCGATCTTCGAGACCTCGTAGCCCTGCTGTTCGAGCACCTGCGACGCGCGGAACGCGAGGCCGGTGATGGTGGTGCCGTTCTGGATTTCCACGCGGACGAACAGCGGCTTTTCCTCCTCGGCGGCGATGGTGTCGTCGGACGGATCCGCCGCAAGCAGATTCGACGCCATCTTGCGGACCGGGGTCCAGTCGTCGTTTTTCGGGAGCAGCACGTACGCGCCGTTGAGCGACGTGGCGTAGAGCGGGGAAGTTTCCGAGGCGTCAAGCACGCGGCTCACGATGCTCGCGGTGTCCACGTCCTTGAACTCGCCGGCCATGCGCAGGAGCTCCCACGCGGAGATGTTGGTGGCGATGTTGTCCTTGAGCGTGTCCATCATGCGGGTGAGGCGCGCCGGGTTGAGCAGCGTTCCCGCGGACAGCGTCTTTTCCTTCACGGCCGCGATGACGTTCTGCTGGCGCCGGGCGCGTGCGAAGTCGGACCCCTCGCCGTTGGTGCCGTGGCGCGAGCGCACGTACTTGAGCGCGGTGCTGCCGTCCATGTGCGTCCATCCCTCCGCGAAGGCCAGGCGTTCGAACCGGCATGCGTAGGTGGGGACCTCGACCGTTTCCGTTTCCCCCGTCTCCTCGTTCGGCTGCTCGACGGTCGTCGTGGTGCCGCAGTCCGTGTATTCCTTGCCGAGCACCGGGTACGCGTCGTCCGTGAACGCGCGCTCCACGTAGATGTCCACGCCGCCGATGTCGTCGACGAGCTTGGCGAACCCGTTGAAGTCCACGCGCAGGTAGTAGTGGATGTCCTGGTCGAGGATCCCGCCGATCACCTCGCCCGCGAGCACCGGGCCGTATCCCGGCTCCTTCTGCTCGCCGAAGTAGTTGGCGTGGTTCACCTTGCGCCATCCCTCGTCCGGGATCGGTACCGCCATGTCGCGCGGGATGGAAAGCATCCCCACCGCGTCGGTGGATGGCTGGTAAGAGGCGAAGATGATGGTGTCGGTGAGCTGCGGGCCGTCATGTCCCTCGCCGCCGATGCCGAGCAGCAGGAAGTTGACGCGGTCGTCTTCCTCGCCCTTCAGCATGCGGTCGCCCGCGCCGACCAGGTGGCGGATGGTGGAGAACAGGGAGAGATTCGGAAACCCGCCCGCGTCCGAGGACGCGCCGACGTTGTACGAGAACGCCGCGCCCGCGACGGACACGAACACCGCGAGCGTCAGGAGAACCCGTCCAAACACAACAAACGGCCTCCGCGGGGAAGCGTCCAGCTGGTATTTTTGCCTGAGGAGATCAATCTTGATTTTTTCCATAGCCGTACGGCCAGTTTATACGAAACGCTTGAACAATTCAACCGCCCGTGATATCTTCCTCGTGCCCAGAAAAACGGATGTTTAGCTCAGCTGGTTAGAGCGCACCGTTCACATCGGTGAGGTCGGAGGTTCGAGTCCTCCAACATCCACCAAAAGTTCCGGTCCGCGCGACCGGGATTTTTGTTTTCCGGGGGAATCCTTGCCCACTTGATCCCGCCCGAAATCCGTGATACGCTGGGGACGATTTCATTTTTAGCCGCATTCTCGCATGTTCCGCTTTAGCCATCAGCACGACATGCCCACGGACACGTTCTGGCATCGCAGGTTCGGCCCGGTGGCCGGCGCGGTCGCCGTCTTCGTGCTCGAGGTGCTGCAGATCGTCATCATCTCGGCGGCGATCATCGTCCCGATCCGCTACTTCCTCATCCAGCCGTTCTACGTGAAGGGCGCGTCGATGGAGCCGAACTTCTACGACCACGAGTACCTCATCATTGACGAGCTCTCGTACCGCCTGCGCGAGCCGGAGCGCGGCGAGATCGTGGTCTTCCGCTATCCGCGCGACCCGAGCCAGTACTTCATCAAGCGCGTGGTGGCGCTTCCGGGCGAGACCGTGGAGGTCACCGGCGGCGCGGTGGTGATTTACAACGAGGAGTACCCGAACGGGAAGATGCTCGAGGAAACGTACATCGACGGCGAGCTGACGCAGGGAAAGAAGAAGATCACGCTCGGGGAGGACGAGTACTTCGTCCTCGGCGACAACCGCGACGAAAGTTTGGACTCCCGCAGCTTCGGCGCGGTGGCGCGATCCGAGATCGTCGGGCGCGTGTGGGTCCGAGGCCTCCCGATCTCGCGCATCGGAACGTTCGACATTCCGGAATATAATTTCTAGAGGCTTTAGGCCGAGAGGGGAAACCTCGTGGCCTCGCGGCCTATTGCCTCGCGGCCTTACATAGATATGCCCAAGAAATCGTTGCCGCCGAAGAAGCAGGAAGAAAAGGAGAAGGAGAAGCCGGTCGCGGCCGCCGCGGCGGCGGAGGCGCCGGTGAAGAAGGGGAAGGCCCCGCCCGAGCTGCTGCGCGGGTTCCGCGACGTGTTGCCGGAGGAACAGGGGCGCTGGACCATGGCACGCGACAAGGTGCGCATGCTGGCCGACGCGTACAGCTTCGACCGCGTCGAGCTGCCGATCTTGGAGCGCGCGGACCTGTTTCAGCGCACGCTTGGCAAACAGACCGACGTGATTGAGAAGGAAATGTACGCGTTCGAGGACCCGTCCGGCGACCTGGTCGCGATGCGCCCGGAGGCCACGGCGTCCGTCGCGCGCGCGTACGTCAACCACGGGATGCTGAACCTCCCGCAGCCGGTGAAGCTGTGGTACGAGGGCCCGATGTTCCGCCACGACCGCCCGCAGGCCGGACGTTTTCGCCAGTTCAACCAGTTCGGGTTCGAATCGCTCGGCGTCCCGGACTCGATCGTGGACGCGCAGCTCATCCTCATCGCGTCGCGTATCTTCAAGGAGCTCGGCGTCGACGTGACCATCCAGATCAACTCCATCGGCACGCCGGAATCGCGCCAGGCGTATCTCACGGAACTCGCGAGCTATTTCCGCCCGCACCGCAACAAGCTGTCCGAGGACGACAAGCGCCGCCTCCAGAAGAGCCCGCTGCGCCTGCTCGACAGCAAGGACCCGGCGATGATGGAACTGCTCGCGGGCGCGCCGCAGATCGTGGACTGGCTTGACGAGGACTCGAAGCAGCACTTCATGAAGGTGCTCGAGTACCTCGACGAGGTCGAGGTGTCGTACCAGCTGAACCCGCACCTCGTGCGCGGGCTCGACTACTACACGCGCACCGTGTTTGAGATTTGGGAGACCGGCGACGAGGGCGAGCGCGCGCAGAACGCGCTCGGCGGAGGCGGCCGCTACGACGGGCGTCCCACCCCGGCGTGCGGGTTCGCGATCGGCATGGAGCGCATCGTGAAGGCGATGGCGGACCGCGGCATCAGTCCGCCGCCGCGCGAGAAGCCGCTCGTGTTCTTCGCGCAGCTCGGCGACGCGGCGCGACGCGTGGGCCTGCGCCTGTTCGAGGAGTTCCGCGCGGCCGGCATCCCGGTGGCCGAGGCGTTCGGCAAGAACGCGCTCAAGACCCAGCTCGAGGTCGCCAACAAGCTCGAGGTCCCGTACGCGCTCCTGCTCGGCCAGAAGGAAGTGCTCGACGGCACCATCATCATCCGCGACATGGACTCCGGAGCCCAGGAAATCGTGGATTCCGGCAAGATCGTCTCCATTATGCAGCGGAAGCTGTCCGCCCCGGAGGGCGTGAACCGTCCGAGCCAGGACGTGGTGCAATAGGGGCGGTTTGACAGGTTGGACAGGTTTGACACGTCAGACGGGAAAAACAGGTTACTCGTATCCTGTCAAACCTGTCTGACCTGTCCTTCCTGTCTGACTTGACGCGATTTCTCGACTCTGGTACGCTCCTCCCATCTTATTCTTAGAAAGGAAGGTGTAATCATTGTGGTTGACGTCAAACGACGCAAAGGCGAGAGCTTCGAATCCCTCCTGCGACGGTTTTCCCGCCGCGTCCAGCAGAGCGGAAACATGCTCGAGGCCCGCAAGCTCCGGTTCCACAAGAAGGAACCGAACGAACGCAAGAAGCAGGTGAGCGCGCTCCGCCGTCTCGAGATGAAGGAGAAGCGCGAGTATCTCATCAAGGCCGGCAAGTTCGTGGAGCCAGAAAAGAAAACGTTCCGCCGGTAAGGCGGACCGTTTTTGTGTTATACTGCCAGTAATATGCTTACCGACCAGATCACCAACGACATGAAGGAGGCGATGAAGGCGCAGGACGCGCCGCGGCTTTCGACGATCCGCATGCTCAAGTCCGCGCTGAAGAACAAGCAGATCGAGCTTCTGCACGAGCTGTCCGACGAGGAGGCGATGGCCGTGATCAAGACGCAGATCAAGCAGCTCAAGGACGCGGCCGAGACGTTCCGCCAGGCGGGACGCGCGGAGACCGTGGAGGCGAACGAGCGCGAGGTCGCCGTGCTCGAGAAGTATCTTCCGGCGCAGATGGACGACGCGGCGCTTATCGCCGTGGTGAAGGACGCGCTCGCGGCCGCGGGGGCGACCTCGAAGGCGGACGCGGGGAAGGCGATGGGGGCCGCGGTGAAGGCGGTCGCCGGCCGCGCGGACGGGTCGCGCGTGAAGGCGGCCGTGGAGTCGCTGCTCGCCGCGTTCGTGCTCGCCGCGGC
>CAYRYG010000029.1:0-14810 GCA_964428465.1 uncultured Gammaproteobacteria bacterium | reverse complement strand
ATACGTCCCAGCCGTGGCCGTGTCCGCGGTCACGGGGACGGGAATCGACGAGCTCACGGCGGCCATCGAGTCGCGCGTATAAATCAAAGCGCGGTGAGCTTGGCGAGATCGTACGCCTTGCCTTCGCGGTCCCATTTCTTCAGGGTGCGCAGGCCGCGGGCTGAAATGCAGACCGAGATCATCCGGCCGGTGGCCGGGTTCTTGAGCCGGCGCGTGGAGACGTTTGGGTACACCGCGCGCTTGGTCTTCACGTTGGAGTGCGAGACCTTGCTCCCGATGTGGGTCTTTTTTCCGGTAACAACGCAGATATTCGGCATATTGGTAGGTTCGCGAGGAGTATAGCGGGTCGCCGGAACTTTGGCAAGAGGGCGCGGCAGAATGAAAAAACCCGCCGGTTCAGGACGGGCGGGAAAGGGTCTTCAGTTTCGGGACGCGGTCGAGCATCCTCTGGAGGTCCTCGCCGTTCAGGGAGTCCTGGGTCAGCAGGGTCTCGACCATCTGGTCGAGCAGGGGACGGGAGGCCGCGATGCCCCTGACCACGTCCTCGTAGCACTCGCGCGCGATCGTGTCCTTCTCGGCCTCGACCGCGGCCACGAGGGCCGGCGGATAGGTGCCGCCCGGCTCGAGGACGCGGTGGGGGAGCGTGGTGCCGAGCCCGAGACGGGCGACGATCAGGGTGACGACGCGCTCGACCTGCTCGAGGTCCGAGGACGCGCCCGAGGACCGTTCCCCGAACACCACCTGCTCCGCGGCCGTCCCGCCGAGCAGCGCGCAGACCTCCTGGAGAAGCTCGGTGCGGGTTTGGATGAGGTCGTCGCCCTCCTCCGGGATGATCAGGTTGTACCCGAGCGCCCGGCCGCGGCCGAGGATGGTGACCTTGCGTACCTTGCGTCCGATGCCCGCGGCCGCCGCGGCGAGCGCGTGGCCGATCTCGTGCACCGCGACGCGGCGCCGGTCCTCGTCGTTGAGCCGACGCGCGGTCTCGACGCCTCCGCGGGCCCGTTCGAGCGCCTGCTGGAAGTCGGACATGGCGACCGCGTCGGCCTTGCGGCGCGTGGCGATCACCGCGGCCTCGTTCACGAGGTTCTCGAGGTGCGCGGCGGCGAGGCCGACGGAGAGCACCGCGAGGTGGTCGAGGTCCACGTCCGGGGCGCAGGTTACCTTCGCGGCGTACTGCGCGAGGATCGCGCGCCGGGCCTTCTGGTCCGGGAGCGGGACCTGCACGTGGCGGTCGAACCGGCCGGGCCGGAGCACGGCCGCGTCGAGCACGTCCGCGCGGTTCGTCGCCGCGATCACCACCACGCCGTCGGAGGAACGGAACCCGTCCATCTCGGTCAGCAGGGTGTTGAGCGTGTTGTCGAACTCCTGCTCCGCGGCGCTGCCGCCGCCCCCGGTGCCGCGGCGCTTGCGCGCGAGCGCGTCGATCTCGTCGATGAAGATGATGCACGGCGCCTGCGCGCGCGCCTTCTCGAACATCTTCCGCACCTGCGCGCCGCTCACGCTGATGAACATGGACCCGAACGACGCGCCCGTGGTGTCGATGAACGCCACGCCCGCCTGCCCGGCCACGGCGCGCGCCAGGTACGTCTTGCCCGTGCCCGGCGGCCCCTCGAGCAGCACGCCCTTGGGCGCGCGGGCGCCGAGGCGTCCGTACCCCTTCGGGTCGCGCAGGTACCGGATGACGTCCTCGAGCTCGACCTTCACCTCGTCGTAGCCGGCCACGTCCTTGAACGTGATCGTCTCGCGCTTGGGCGTGCCGCCCCCGAACGAGGGGATGTTCCTCCCGCCCGGGACGGGCAGCAGGTAGAAGAGGATCGCGAACATGAGCATGGCGGGCAGGTAGTCGCCCGCGCACCCGAACAGGTTCTTGTTCGCCTTGTAGGGAACCTTCGCCTGCTCGAGCGCGGCGACGAGCGTCGGATCCTCGGGCGGGAGACGGGACTCGTACGTCGTTCCCGCCTTGGTCGTGATCCGCAGGCTGGTGTCGTCAAGCGTCGCCGACACGACCTCGCCCGCGGCGATCTTCGCCTTGGCGTCGGAATACGGCAGGTCGTCGAGCGACTGCCAGTGCACGTACCCGACCAGGCCGGCCAGCAGAAGGACCGGCGTGACGAACTTCCTCATGTTGCATTCTCCGTGGGACGGCCAGGACGGCCGGGCGCGAATATTCCCAGAATTTCGCACCCGTGTCAAGCCGCGTCCCATGTGCTATCATGGCGCTCGGACACGTTGGAAATTGGATATTGGAAATTTGAAATTTGAGGTATTATGTCCCTATCCCGCCTCCAGGAACTCCACACCGAACTCCGCGCCAAGAAGGACGAGCGCAAGAAGCTCAAGCAGGCCATCAAGGACGAGCTCAAGCACCACTCGCGGTACGCCGAGGTGCTCGACGAGGCGGCCACGCTGCGCGAGGAGAAGAAGTCCATCGAGAACCAGGTGCGCGAGTCCGTGCCGCAGGACGCGGCGCGGCTCTCGGACCTCGACGCGGAGATCAAGGCCGACGAGGAGCTCATGAGCGACCTGGCCATGAACCTCATCCTGAAGAACCAGTCGGTAGAGCTGAAGGACGAGTATGAGAACCGGTATCTTCCGCTCATGAAGGTCATCTTTAAGAAAGAAGAACAGGGCGCCCGCCCCAAAGACGAATAGCCTATGAACAAGCTCGCCATTCCCATCGGGATCCTCGTGGTCGTGGCCGCCGTCATCGCCGCGCTCGCGTGGCGCGCATCCTACGTGCCGGACCGATCGGCCTCGGACGTGGAGCCCACCCCGCGCCAACAGACGTTCCAGGAGATGATCCTGGTCGGCACGGACGCGATTTACGTCGACGACCAGCCGTCCGGCGCGACGGAAGTGTTGGTCGGGTTCGCCGTGATGAAGGACGCCGGGTTCGTGGTGATTCACGCGGACGACGACGGGGTGCCGGGCACGCCCATCGGCGCGTCGGCGCTCCTGCCGGCCGGGGGAGGCGAGCACGTGACGGTCATGCTTGATGGAGAACTGGAGGGCGGCGAGATCTATTACGCGGTGCTGTACCGCGACGACGGCGACGGCACGTTCGACGCCGCGGAGGACCGCCAGGTGACGGACGCGAGTGACAACGTGATCCTGATGACGTTCGCCGCGAGCGCGGACGCGGAGCCGGAGTTCGGACCGATTTCCCCGTAGAGGCCAAAACGGCCGATCCTTGACGGATCGGCCGTTTTTTGTGTACGCTTCCGCCAGTCGGTGCCGCTTCTGGAACCGACGCACACGCCAGGAGAACAACCGCGTGGAACTTCACCAGGGCGGTCAGCCGACCGCGCGTACGGACGGCGAACCCGTCGTCCACTCCAACGGTCCCGAAACGGGCATCCGCGATGCCCTCTCGCAGGGCCGCACCATCGACGCCGGCGTGCAGATGCGCCGCGCGATCACCGCCGGCAAGGGCCGTCTCGTCGAGAGGCGGTGGGTGATCCAGGTCCTCGAGGGCCTGATCAACACGCGCGACCTCGAGGACGAGGGGCTGCTGAAGGAGATCGCCCAGTACGCGGCCGGCATCCTGACCGCTCCCGAGAAGGCGCGCCTCTACGGCCTCGCCAGCCGCCGCGGCAAGACCGACACCTCCCTCATCTTCGTCTAGCCTCCGGGCTAGTTTTTCGTTGGGGGGAGGTATTCGGTATTCAGTATTCGGTATACTGTATACTGAATACCGAATACTGACCCCCCTGTGCCCCATCTCACCGTCACACCCTCCCTGTTTTACCAGCATGCCACCTGCCCGCATTGGATTTGGTACGACCGGTTTGGCGACCCCGCGCGCAAGGGGGACGTGCCGGAGCTGGCGCAGAAGCTGCTCGACCAGGGGGTGGTACACGAGGCCGAGTACGTGCGGGGGCTGGCGTTGTCGCCGGTGGCCGCGACGGACCCGCGCGCGGCGGCGGAGGCGACGCGGGAGCTCATGCGGCAGGGCGCGGAGCTCATCTACCAGGGGCTGATCGAGGTCGAGGTGGACGGGGTGGTTTGGCGCGGCCGGCCCGACCTGTTGGAGCGGCGGAAAGGGAAGTCGCGCCTCGGGGGACACTTCTACGTCCCTGTGGATATCAAGTCGTCGCATTCCATCCACAAGGAGCAGCAACTGCAGCTGACGTTCTACGCGCTGATCCTCGAGCAGATCCAGGGGGTGCGGCCGAAGGAAGCAGCCATCATCAACGTGGACCACGAGCGGATCCCGTTCCGTCCGGCCGCCGCGCACGTCACGAAGACGCGGGCGAAGGTGGGGGAAATCGTCGCGGTGATGGGAGGGGCGAAGCCGCCGCTCCGGCTCGCGAGCAAGTGCAAGCGCTCGCCGTGGTTCAAGGAATGCGTGCGCGACGCGAAGGAATCGAACGACATCGCGCTCATCTACGACCTCGACTCGCGCGCGCACCCGGCGCTGCGCGCGGCCGGGATCCGTACCGTGGACGACGCCGCGGACATGTCCGTCGACGCGCTCCCGAAGATCCCGTTTTGCACGCCGGCGAAGCTGGAGCTCGTGAAGCTCCAGGCGCAGTCGCTGAAGTCCAACGAGCTGCGCTGGCTTTCGCGTCCCACCATCCCGGACGCGCCGCTTCGGATCTACTTTGACATCGAGGGAGACCCTTTGCTCGACGTGCAGTATTTATTTGGATTCTGGATCGAAGGCGACGGCGACCCCCGTTACGTCCGTTTCCTCGCGGAGAAGCCCGGGGACGAGCGGCGCATGTGGGAGGAGTTTCTCGCCTGGACCGCGACGCTTCCCGACGCGTACGTCGTCTACCATTACGCCGACTACGAGCGCGCGCACACGCTCCGCATGGCCAAGGAGTACGGCTCGTCGCCCGCCTTCGAGCGATTCGCGTCCCGGTACGTCGACTTCCTGGACATCGTGAAGGAAAGCGTCGTGTTCCCGCTGTACTTCTACTCGATCAAGGACATCGCGAAGTCGCCGTTTCTGAAGTACAGGTGGCGGCATGAGAAGGCCGGCGGCGCGCAGAGCATCTTCTGGTACGAGGAATGGCTCGAGACCGGCGACCGCAAGATTCTCCAGGACATCATCGATTACAACGAGGACGACGTGGTCGCCACCGCGCATTTGCACAGGTGGCTGTTGGAGCACGGGCCCACATGAGGTAAAATGAACGCACTATGGCCACCAAACGCAAGACGAGGAAGAACGGAACGAAGGAGTCGCCCCCAGACGTCGCCATTTGCCGCATCCCGCTTTCCCCGCACGAGGAAACGAACAAGCGGTCCCCGACGTCCCTCAACGAGATCACCTGGCGCATCTTCCGCATCATGGCGGAGTTCGTGGAGGGGTTTCAGTTTTTGTCGGAGTTCAAGCGCGAGGTGACCATCTTCGGGTCCGCGCGCACGCCGGAGAGCGACCATTGGTACAAGGAATCGCGCAACCTCGGGCGGATGCTCGCGGAATGCGGGTTCACGGTGATCACGGGCGGCGGGCCGGGCGTCATGGAGGCGGCCAACCGCGGGGCGTTCGAGGCGGGCGGCGCGTCCGTCGGTCTCAACATCCAGCTCCCGCGCGAGCAGCGCGCCAACCCGTACATCACGCGCGGACGCGGGTTCCACTATTTCTTCACGCGCAAGGTGATGCTCGCGGCCTCGGCCCAGGCGTACGTGTTCTTCCCGGGCGGGTTCGGGACGCTCGACGAGTTCTTCGAGATGGTGGTGCTCATCCAGACCGGCAAGGCGCAGAAGATCCCGGTCGTCTGCGTGGGCAGGGAGTTCTGGGAACCGCTCGACGGGTTCGTCCGCAAGGTCATGGCCGCCAAGTTCAAGGCCGTCGACGTGAGCGAGATCGAGTACTACACGATCGTCGACAGCGCGAAGGAGGCGTTCAAGATCGTCGAGACTTCCACGGAACGAACTTTCTTTTAGTACGGATGGGGAAATTACAGATTTTGCATACGGATGTACCGATATCTGTATATCCGTAAGCCAAATCTGTAATTTCCCATGAGGATCTGATGTATGCGGCATTCGCACGACGACAACGGGCATGAGCGCAAGGCGTGGGTGGTGGACGTCAACATGGGGTACGGCCACAGCCGTGCCGCGCACGCGCTGCGCGACCTTTCGGCCGGGACGGTTCTTTCGGCGAACGAGTATCGCGGCATCCCGGCGTCCGACCGGCGCGTGTGGCGCGACAGCCGGAAAATCTACGAGGCGATCTCGCGGCTGAAGCCGGTCCCCGTGATCGGCCCGTTTCTGTTCGACGCGCTCGACCGATGGCAGCAAATCCCGTCGTTTTATCCGCGTCGCGACCTGTCCAAGCCGAACATCCAGCTGACACAGATGTACCGGCTGATCAAGAAGGGGTGGGGGAGACATTTCGTTGACACGTTCGCGAAGCATCCCGTCCCGCTGGTCACCACGTTCTTCACGGCCGCGTTTTTTGCCGACTACTACGACTATCCCGGTGACATTTATTGCGTGACGACCGACGCGGACATCAGCCGCACCTGGGCGTCGCTCGACCCGAAGAAGAGCCGCATCAAGTATTTCGCGTCGAACGGCCGCGTCGTCGAGCGCCTGAAGCTCTATGGCGTGCCGGAGCAGAACATCCTGCTGACGGGATTCCCGATGCCGAAGGAGCTGATCGGAGGCGCGAGCGCGGGAAGGCTGAAGGACCTGCTGGCCTCGCGGCTGTGCAACCTCGACCCGAATGGGATTTTCCACGACCGTTACCAGAAGGTGCTGCGCACGCATCTCGGCCCCGCGCGCTGCGGCGTCTCGGTGCCCAGCCACCCGCTCACCCTGACGTACTCCGTCGGCGGCGCGGGCGCGCAGCGGCAGCTTGGCGTTCAGATCTTGCAGAGCCTGCGTCAGAAGATCTCGCGCCATGAGCTCCGGTTCAACCTGGTGGCCGGCACGCGCAAGGACGTGGCCGAGCATTACCGCCGCGCGGCCGTGGACCTCGGGCTCAAGAAGCAGCTGGGCGAGTGGCTGAACATCCCCACGTTCGAATCGCGACCGGAATACTTCGAGGGGTTCAACCGGATCCTGGAGACGACGGATATTCTCTGGACCAAGCCGTCCGAGCTGTCGTTCTATACCGGGCTTGGGATCGCGGTCATCATGGCCCCGCCGATCGGCAGCCAGGAGGAGTTCAACCGAAAATGGCTTCAGTACATGGGGGGCGGGGTCGCGCAGAACGACCCGAGGTACGCCAACGAATGGCTGTTTGACTGGATCAACTCGGGAGGGATCGCGCGCATGGCGTGGAACGGCTACGTCGAGGCGCCGACGCACGGGACGTACCGCATCGAGGACGCGGTGCTCGGCCAGCCGAGCGAGATCCACTCGCTCCCGCTCATTGTCTAGACATGCTTCGCAACGGAGGAACATTCTGGGTCATCTTTGGCCTGCTGGCACTCGTGAACGCCGGCTGGTGGTTCTGGCTGCACCGGGAGACGCGGCGGCTGCGTGACGAGCTGGATCGGAAATCCCGGATTCTGAATCACTTCGTCTCGCTTGTCGCGCACCAGCTGCGCGCGCCGATGACGCAGCTGCGATGGATGACCGAGCATCTGGCGTCCCACCCGCGTCTGCCGAAGGACGCGCGCGAGATGGCCGCGCAGATCGAGGCGATCACGCGGAAGGAATCGCGTTTGGTCGCCGACCTCCTGAACGTGTCGCGCATCGAGCGCGGGGTCCTGAGGATCGAACTCGGAGACGTCGCCCTGCTCGCCCTCGCGAAGGAAATCGCGGAACCGCTGTTGGCGCGGGCCGCAGAGCGCAACGTCACCCTTTCGTTCGACAAGAGCCTGGGACGGGCACGCGTGCGCGTGGACCGGCAAAAGGCGGTCGAGGCCGTCCGCAACATTCTCGACAACGCCGTGAATTATTCCCCGGACGGCGGAGTCGTTCGCCTGTTCGTCACGGGATCAACCGCGGACGCCGTCACGCTCGCGATTGCCGACCAGGGCCCGGGAATCCCGAGGAACATCCGACCGACCCTGTTCGAGATCCGCCTGACGACGAAGGATTCCGCGCCCGACGGAGGACTCGCCCCCGCGTCCACGGGGCTCGGCCTGTACCTCACCAAGCAGTTTTTGGCTGCCATGGGGGCGTCCGTGACATACGAGAGCGACGCGAACGGGACGATCTTTTCTATCCGGCTTCCACGGGCTCCCGCGCGTCACATTGCGCCCGCCAGGTCGAAACGATAGAATGGGGTGGTTATGGATAAAACGCTTGATTTTTTTCTTGGGGCGCTTGAAAAGGCACGGGAAAAGGCCGAGGAAAAGCCGGAAGGGGAAGTCATCGCGGTTTCGGATACGGTATCGGCCGCGGCGTCGGTGTACGAGACCATCCGCAACAGCCTGGAATACGACGAGGAACACCTGCTGCGCCGCAACGCCATCCGGCGCATCCTGAAGCGCCAGCTTGGCGAGACGGACAGCTTCGCGCTCGCCTCCCTGCTTTTGCGCGAGCTCATCTGGGCGCGCTATCTGCCGAACAAGGCCGTGCCCGAGTCGATGATCGCGACGGTCGGTACCATCGTGAAGAAGTACGGGACGCTGTTCGCGGGCATCTCGCAATCCACGTCGGACGGGCAGCATTCCTATGACTGGCTGCTCGACCTGCTTTCTTCCGAGATCGAATACGTCCTGACGCCGCCGATCGCCGACGAGGCGGTGGCGAGTTTCGCGTATGCGAGGCTGAAGGAGCGTCTGTCGTGGGCGAGTCCCGTCATCCCGGAGCAGGATCGCGACCTCCAGCTGTACATCGCCGTCCACCGAGCGGTCCTGAAGTCGAACCTGGCCACGCTCCGGTTCCGCGTGTTCACGCTGTTCCACCCGGAATGGACGCACGCGCGCGCGGACGACGAGATCGTGACGCGGATTTCCGCGAATCTCGCGGCGACCATCGCGCAGGTGGAGCGTCAGATTCTGCATCCGGGCCAGGACGCCCTGTACATGCTCGTCCGCCGCCACTCGATCGTGTTCCACGTGATCCGGGACGTCGCGGAGGAGAACCCGCGCGCGTTCGGCGAGATGGTCGCGAAGCATGATACCCACGAGCTCGACGGGAAGCTCGCGTCCGCGGCCGGCGTCCGCTACGGGCGCTTCCGCCGGCGCCTGCGCAACTCGGTGATCCGCGCGGTCGGGTTCCTGTTCATCACCAAGATGCTGCTCGCGCTTATCATCGAGGTCCCGTACGAGCGCCTGGTGATCAAGACCACGGACATCCGCCCGCTGATCGTGAACGTCCTGTTTCACCCGCTCCTGCTCGGCGTGATCGGCATGTCCGCGCGCCTGCCGGAATCCGCGAATACGGACGCCGCCATCCGCGAGGCCCACGCGTTCCTCGGGCTTGGCGAGGACGTCGGCTTCACGTTCAAGATGCGCCGCCCATGGTCGCGCGGCGCGCTTGGCGCCGTGTTCAACGTCGTCTACGCCATGATGTTCCTGTTTACGATCGGCGTCATTGTCAGCATCCTGAAGTCGTTCCACTTCAACTGGATGTCCATCGCGTTCTTCGTCTTCTTCCTGTCGCTCGTCACCTTCTTCGGCCTGAAGATCCGCAACTCGCGCCGCGAGCTGATGGTGATCGAGTCGAAGAGCGGGTTTCTCGGGACGATCGGCGACATCCTGTTCCTCCCGATGATCCGCGCCGGACGCTGGGTGTCGCTGCGCGCGCCGCGCATCAATGTGTTCCTGTTCTTCTTTGACTTCATCGTGGAGGCGCCGTTCAAGGCCGCCATCAACCTGATCGAGGGATGGCTGGCGTTCCTGCGCGAAAAGAAGGAAGAGATTTGATATGGGACGGAGGACCCTGTGGATCGCGTGTGTCATCGCGGCGGTCGCGGCGGTGTTCGCGTTCGTCGTCGTCGGCAACCGTCCGGTCGAGAAGCAGCGCCTCGGCGTGACGTTCTCGACGGTGTACGCGCGGCAGCTCGGCCTGGACCCGCGCGAGACGTTCACCGCGCTGCTCGACGAGGCGGGCGTGCGTCGGTTTCGGATCCCCGTGTATTGGTCGGACGTGCAGCCGTCCGAGGGGGAATATCGCTTTGACGACATCGACTGGATGATGGAAGAGGCCGCGGCGCGCGGGGCCGAGGTGACGCTCGCGATCGGGTACAAGGTGCCGCGGTGGCCGGAGTGCTTCATTCCGGACTGGGCAGAGATCGGGGGATATCCGTTCGACCAGGAAAAGCTGCTCGTGTATCTGCGGACGGTCGTTGAGCGCTACCGGGAGGCGCCGGCGCTCGCGCGTTGGCAGGTTGAGAACGAGCCGTATCTCGCCTACGGCATTTGTCCCGAGGCGCAGGAGGCCGACGTCGCGCGCGAGGTCGCGCTCGTGCGGTCGCTCGACGACCGGCCGGTCGTCATGACCGTGAGCGGCGAGCTGCAGCGCTGGGGGCCGACGGCGGACCAGGCCGACGTGCTCGGGTTTTCCGTCTACCGCGTCACGTGGGACAAGCTGGTCGGCTATTTCCGCTATCCGCTCCCGCCGGATTTCTACCGGCTCCGCGCGTGGCTCGTCGGACCGGCGGCCGACGCCGTGATCATTTCCGAGCTCCAGGCGGAGCCGTGGTTCCCGGAGGCGATCCAGAATCGCGCGCCGTCCGAGTGGGCCGGGGAGTTCACGCCCGAGGACCTGCGCGACAACGTCGATTTCGCCGCGGAAACCGGCGTCGAGGAGGTCGATCTCTGGGGCGCCGAGTGGTGGTATTTCCTGTCGAAGAACGGCGAGCCGAGACTGTGGGAAGAGGCGAAGCGTATGTTCGCCGCGGCCAATCTCTAATATCCAGTATCCAATTTCCGTCCCGCTATGCCATCCTCCTTCGACGTCATCGTCATCGGCTCCGGGTCCGCGGGATTTTCGGCGGCCGAGTCCGCGCGCGCGGCGGGGGCGAGCGTGTGCATGGTCGAGAAGGAGAAGCTCGGCGGCGAGTGCCCCAACTGGGCGTGCGTGCCGAGCAAGGCGCTGTTGCGCGCCGCGCACGCGTATCGCGCGGCGCGGGCGATGTCGCCGTTCGGCGTCGCGGCGGGCGGTGCCACGTACGAGTGGGCGAAGGTCATGGAGTATCGCCGGCGGACGGTCGAGTCCATCACGGGCGGCGGCGAGGTCGGGGACCGGTACGTGAGGATGGCGGCCCGGCTCGGGATTGAGATCGTGCTCGGAAGCGCGTCGTTCGCGGACGCGGGGACGGTCGAGGTCGCGGGCAAGCGGCTGCGGGCCAAGGCGTTCGTCATCGCGACCGGGTCGGGCGAGTTTATCCCGCCGATCGCCGGGCTGGACGGGTTCCCGTACGTCACGAGCCGCGAGGCGCTGACCATGGATCGCCAGCCGAAGGCCATGGCGATCATCGGCGGCGGGCCGGTCGGCTGCGAGCTTGCCACGTTCTTCGCCACGTTCGGGACGCGCGTGGTGCTGTTTCAGTCCGGGCCGACGCTGCTGAGCCGCGAGGATCCGGACGTGTCCGCGGTCGCCACCCAGGCGATGGCGGACCTTGGCGTCGAGATCGTCACGGACGCGACGGTGGCCGAGGTCGTCAACGCGAGCGGCGGCGTGTACGGGCTGAAGGTGCGGACCGCGGAGGGGATGACGACGCACGCGGTCGAGTCCGTGGTCGTCGCCACGGGCAAACGCGCGAACACGGATGGACTGAACCTCGCGGCGGTGGGCGTGCGCCTGGACGACCGCGGGAACGTCGTGAGCGCGCCGGACCAGCGGACGAGCGTCCGCCACGTGTTCGCGGCGGGCGACGTCGACGGCGGGTTTCTGTTCACGCATACGGCGCACCACGAGGGCGCGGTCGCGGGGCGCAATGCGGCGCTCGTCGCGCTCGGCAAGCGCGGGCCGCTCTCGAAGACCGACGAGAGGGTGGTTCCGCGCGTCACGTTCGTCGACCCGGAAGTGGCGTCGGTGGGCATGACCGTCGACGAGGTGAAGCGCAAGTTCAAGCGGGCGTTGGTCGGCAGCTCGCCGATTTCCGCGCTCGGACGCTCCGTGACGGAGAACGCCCCGCGCGGCATCGTCAAGGTCGTCGCCCACCCGAAAACACGCAAGGTGCTCGGATGCCATATCGCCGCGCCGCGCGCGGGCGAGATGATCCACGAGGCCGCGCTTGCCATCCACCTGGGCGCCACGGTCGACAGGGTCGCGTCCCTCATTCACGCCTACCCCACCTATAGCGAGGCGCTGCTCGTCGCGGCCGGGTCCGCACGTCTCGTTGAATAGCTATGGAACCGCTTGCCCTGGCCGTCGTCTTGGTCCTGCAGCTGCTCCTGATCATCGGGATCCTGTTCATGATCCACTGGCACGTCGTCGCCCTGACGTCCGTTCCGTGGGTGCGCACGCCGCGTTGGAAGACGCGCAAGATGTTCGAGCTCGCCGGGCTCAAGCCGGGAGAGCGCGTGGTGGACTTCGGCAGCGGCGACGGGTCGACCGTGATCGACGCGGTGCGCGACTTCGGCGCGACCGGGCAGGGGATCGAAACCCAGTGGTCGTTGCATGGCATCGCGCGGATCCGCGCGCGGCTTCTCGGCCTGTCCGGCCGAACGCGGTTCGTACGCGGCAATATTTTTCGGGTCGAGATGCCCGAGGCCGACGTCGTTTTCAGCTATCTGTTTCCCGAGGTAAACGCCCGACTTGAGCCGCTTCTGCAAAACCGGTATCCTTCCGGTACGCGCGTGGTTTCGCGAACGTTCGCGTTTCCTTCGCTCCCGCTTCTCGCGACCGAACAGATCGGGGCGGAGACCATCTACCTGTATCGCATCCCTTAGAAATTGGAAGCACCATTGGGAAATTACGGATTTTGTTTGCGGATGTACAGATATCCGTATATCCGTAAGCCAAATCCGTAATTTCCCTATCGCCTTTCCTCCTATCGCGTGTATGCCCAACGAGATCGTGTTTGACATCGAGACCCAGACCGCGGCGGGCGGCGATTATTCCGCCATGCGCGTTTCCGTCGTGGGCGTGTATTTTTACGACACCGACGAGTACGTCGCGTACGAGGAGCACGAGCTGCACAAGCTGTGGCCGCGCATCGAGCGGTCGGACCGGCTGATCGGGTATAACTCCAAGGGGTTCGACGTGCCGATTCTCAACAACTACTATCCGGGCGACCTGATGAAGCTCCCGCAGCTCGACATGCTCGAGGAAATCCACAAGGCGCTCGGGTTTCGGCTGAAGCTCGACCACGTGGCCCAGTCCTGCCTCGGGGTGGGGAAGTCCGGCCACGGGCTGCAGGCGGTCGAGTGGTGGAAGCAGGGGGAAATCGAGAAGATCAGGCAGTATTGCCTGGACGATGTGCGGGTGACAAAGGGCGTGTACGAGTACGGGTTGAAATATCACGCGCTGGCCTACGAGGACCGGCTGGGAGGGCGCAAGGCGATCCCGGTTGATTTTACGCTGAAACAGGCCCAAAAGCCCCCGATCAACCTGACGATGCCGTTCTAGAAGATGTGGATAAGTTTGCCCTTGCAACACAAGATGTTGGGGTCTAAAATAGATTTATACCACAACATGTTGTGGTGGCCCGAGACGGGCCGTGGGGCATTGCGCCTCTTTTTTAACCCCTCGTTAAGTCGTCCCTTGTCGTCGTATGTCCGAACCGTTCATCTCGACCGGTACGCGTGTTGGCGCGTCCGTCCCCCAAGGCGTTTCCGACGCCGTTTGGGATTTCATCACCTCGCTCAAGGCCGTGCGCAAGCGCGACGGGTCCGAGCAGGCGTTTGACGTGAACAAGCTGCACCGCTCCGTTCTGGCCGCGATGCAGGAGGCGGGCGTCAAGGACGGGAAGATGGCGGAGAAGGTGACGGGCAACGTCGTCACGCGCCTCACCAAGATCTTCGACGGGCACAGCACGCCGGACTTCGCCGACATCCGCGAGACCATCAACGTCACGCTGATCGACCATAACCTCGCGCACGTGGCGAAGCGCTACATGAACTTCCGCGGGGACGAGGCGCGCCTTGCCAAGCAGCCGACGTACGGCAACGGGATCACGGTCGACCGGTACTTCACGCGCCGCGGCGTCCACCCGTACGACCTGATCGAGTGGGAGAAGCGTGACGCGCGCATCACCAACGAGAAGGGCGCGGTGGTGTTCGAGCAGCTCGGCGTGGAGGTTCCGAAGACCTGGACCCAGACCGCCACCAACATCGTCGTGTCGAAGTATTTTCGCGGCAAGGTCGGTTCGCCGGAGCGCGAGTACTCGGTGAAGCAGCTGGTGGACCGCGTGGCCGTCACCATGTCCGACTGGGGCCGCAACGACGGCTACTTCCAGACCGCGGAGGACGCGGACACCTTCCAGGCGGAGCTCACCCACATCCTCGTTAACCAGATGGCCGCGTTCAACTCGCCGGTCTGGTTCAACGTCGGCGTGAACCCGCACCCGCAGTGCTCGGCCTGCTTCATCAACTCCGTGCAGGACGACATGCGTTCCATCCTGAACCTCGCCGTCACCGAGGGGATGCTGTTCAAGCAGGGTTCCGGCGCGGGCTCGAACCTGTGGCGCCTGCGCTCCCGCCAGGAATACCTCGGAGGTTCCAACGGCCGCGCCTCGGGCCCGGTGTCCTTCATGAAGGGGCTCGACGCGTTCGCGGGCGTCATCAAGTCCGGCGGCAAGACGCGCCGCGCGGCCAAGATGGTCATCCTGAACGCCGACCACCCGGACATCATGGAGTTCATCACCTGCAAGCTGGAGGAGGAGAAAAAGGCGTGGGCGCTGATGGACGCGGGATACGACGGCTCCATGGACGGCCCGGCCTACTCGTCGATTTACTTCCAGAATGCCAACAACTCCGTCCGCGTCACCGACGACTTCATGT
>CAYRYG010000028.1:0-14872 GCA_964428465.1 uncultured Gammaproteobacteria bacterium | reverse complement strand
TTGGACGACGATCATTTCGCTTGACAAGACGGCGCCCGAACCCTTTGAGATCGTCCTTGGGAAAGATCCCTTCATTTTCGACGACCAATACTTCATTGGGTTTTTTACCACGGATGCGGAATCGGGAGTCGCTTATTATGAGGTTCAAGAGGGAGAAGGAGATTTCATCTGGGCGGAAAGCCCGTATGTATTGCAGGACCAGTCGTTAGGCAATCTCGTTACCATCAAGGCGGTCGACAAGGCGGGGAATGAAAGAACGGAGGAATGGATGCCGCCCGTGCCGCTGTATAAAAATGTTCCGTTTTGGATCGCCGTCGCTGTCATCGTCACCTGCTATGCACTTTGGAGGATTATTCGGCGAGGGAAAAAATAAAATGAAATCAGTCCTTAATGGATGTGTTTTCCAGCGACGCTTTTCGCTTTATTTTTCTTCCTCAACGTATCCGAAACGAACGCCGCGACCGTCTATTTTTCACCGTCCTCCGGCAGCTATACGGTAGGGGATATCTTATCAACCAGCGTCTACGTAAACACGCAGGGACAGGCGATTAATAATTCGGACGCCGTCATCAATTTTCCAACGGACCTCTTGGAAGTCGTTTCCGTGAGCAAGTCCGGCTCCATTTTTTCCCTGTGGGTTGAGGAGCCGGCCTTTTCCAATGCCGCCGGGACGATCAGCTTTAATGGCGGTATACCTTCGCCGGGCTTTGACGGTTCCGCGGGGAAAATGATCAGCGTTGTCTTTACGATAAAGGAGGCCGGCTCGGCCTCGTTGGTTTGTTCCTCGGCTGCCGTGCGAGCAAATGACGGGTACGGCACGGACGTATTGCAAGCGTGCGGCCAGGCTCAATTTACCTTGGCTGCCGCGCCGACCCCCACGCCCACGCCGACCCCGGCTCCCACGCCAACGCCCACGCCGACCCCGACTCCCACGCCAACGCCCACGCCAACGCCGACCCCGACCCAGGCTCCCACGCCCACTCCATCCGGTGGGGTACCCGCAGCGCCGGCTACCGTCTCTTCCACGCATCCAGACCCCAGCCTTTGGTATGGCGGCAATGATCCGGAATTTTCATGGGCGCTTCCCAGCGGCACCACGGGCGTGAACGTGCTTGCGGACCACGATCCCACGCGTGATCCTGGAACGCGCTCCGACGGCGTGTTCTCCTCCTATGGCTACGACGACGTGGATGACGGCGTTTGGTATTTCCATATCCGCCTCCAGAACTCTGCGGGGTGGGGTCCCGCGTCCCATTTCCGATTCAACATTGATCAGACCGCGCCGGAAACGCCCGCGATTACGTTTCATGGCGAATCGACGACCACCAATCCGCAGGTAGGCATCTTCCTCGAGGCGGCGGACGCGGTTTCCGGCGTCTCCCATTACGAGGTGTCAATCAATGGGGGCGAATCCATCCAGGTATCGGTCAGTGAATTTGCCGATGGAACATCCTGGCATTTGCCGGCCCAGACGCCCGGAGAATGGGCCATGGCCATTCGGGCCTTCGACTTCGCGGGAAACGCCTCGCCGACGGCGAGCGCGACGTTTACGATCGTGGCGCTCAACCCCCCGACCATCACGGAATATCCGGAGTTTGTGACGCAGGGGGAAGAGATCGAGATCGCCGGCCATTCGTATCCAGGCGCGACCGTGTTCGTCGAGATGCAATCTGATACCGGCCTCGGCGATACGCACGAGGTACAGACGGACGAGCGGGGAAATTTCCGGTTCACATGGCCGAATCGTCTCCGGAGCGGCGAATATCATTTGCACGCGAAGGTTCGGGATGCGATCGGAGCCGAAAGTGATTGGTCCGAGGATCTCTTTGTCTCCATTTCCCCACCGGCCGTCCTTCGCATCGGCGGATTCGTCGTGACGTACTCGACCGTCTTCCTCATTCTGATCGCCTTGTTGATCCTGCTCGCGCTTCTGCTTTGGCACGAAAAGAAGCATTATCATGGCGAGAACAAGCGACTCTTGAAGGAAATTCGCGATGTGGAGCAAACGGTCCATCATGCCTTTGATACGATGCGAGACGACATGCGCAAGCAGTTGAAGCTGATTGAAAAGGCGAAGAACGTCCGTGAGCTTACCAAGGAAGAGGAATCAATCTCACGGCGTCTCAAAAAGGATATGGACATTGCCGAAAAGATGATCGACAAGGAGGTCGATGACGTCCGCAAGGCCCTGAAGTAACTGGCAACCGTAATGATCCTTGACATTTTTCGTTTCATATGGCAGGATTGTCCACCAATAAACCCATATGATGACTCGCAAATTTACGGCTTTGTTCGCGATGGCCTTCCTCATCGCGTCCCCGGTGGCGGCGTTCGCCCGGGTCGACATCGACACCAACGAGAAGAACTACGCCCCGGCGGTCTCCTCCTGGGAGGAGCACGGCGAGGCCGACGTCCTTTCGGACGGCCGCGTTCGCATTGAGTCCACCAAGTCCCGCGACGGATACGTCACCGAGGACGTGGACGTGCCGAGCCGCAACCAGGGCGACTACGCGCTGTACGTCTCGTACACCCGCGCCGAGCAGCCGTACGCGGACCTCTCGTCGGGCGCCGAGAACATCGCCGGCATGCCGTACCTGTACGGCTACTTCCTCGACGAGGACGGCGACGTGGAGGAGTACTTCACGAACGAGTACATGCGCCATGACGTGGACAACGGCACGCGCTGGCAGGTGACGTACGGTTACATGGAGATGCCGGACGACACGGAAACCGTCCGCCTCTTCCTGAAGCAGGCCTCCCGCAACGGCGTCACGCCGGACGGCCGTGACGCGTGGTTCTACGAGCCGGCGCTCTACTTCGTGGAGAGCAAGGCCGAGATCCGCGACATCGTGGACGCCTACGAGGACGAGCTCGACGAGGTCGCCGACGAGTTCGGCAACCGCGCGTCGAACGCCAGCGACGATGACGACGAGGACGAAGACGAGGATGACGACACGGACTACCCGGTCGGCACGCTCCTCATGTGCCGCGGCGAGGCCGACGTCTACTCCATGACGAGCGCGAACACGCTCAAGCGCTTCCCGAACGAGGAAACGTTCTACGCGTGGGGCCACTCGTTCTCGGACGTGCGCGTCATCTCCTGCTCCAAGCTCGACGATTACCGCGTGTCCGGAACCTGGACGTATGACCGCGCGAGCTACCTCGTGAAGTTCCGCGGCCAGCCGGCGGTGTTCACCCTCGACAACGGCAAGGTGCTGCGCCTGATTCCGGACGAGTACACGGCGCGCCGCATGTACGGCTCCGACTGGGTGGACGACATCCGCGAGTATTCTTCCAGCAAGATGGGCGATTATTCCTACGGCGTCCCGCACAAATCGCTTCGCTAAGTGGCAAGAACCAGGCAGACATGGCCGCTCCCGATCGTCGGGGGCGGTTTTGGTTTGATGGAATACCTGCTATGCTTTAGAAAATCACTCATGCGCGCATATGTCATTCCGAACCATTTTTGTCTCGGCCATGATGATGGCCGTGGCGATTCCCGCGGCCGCGTCGGCCTGGCCCGGGTCCGCGGGGACGAGCGTCGGGGAAGGGATCCTCTCGCAGGTTCCGTCGTTCGAACCGAGCGGGATCGTTTGGCTGGAGGGACGCGGCACGTTCGTCGTCGTCAGTGACGAGGGACAGGTCGCGGAGCTGAAGCCCGACGGCACCGTGCTCGCGCTGTGGGCGCTCGGTTCGCAGTATGACCTCGAGGACGTGGCGGTCATCGACCCGTCGTCGGCGCTCGTGTATCTCGGCGATGAGAACAACAGTTCCGCGCGCGAGTTCGACCTGTCCACCGGGCTGTTGACCGGCAAGTCCTGGAGTTTCGCGTCCAAATTGTCGGAAGTAAACGGGACGAGCGGGATGGAGGGCCTCGCGTTCGTTCCGGACGGATCGCACCCGTTCGGCGTGACGGGTTCCGGCGGGGTGTTCTATGCCGGCTGGCAGTATGACGGCGACATCTACGTCTTTGCCCCGGACCTCGCGACGGGCGGTTCGCAGACGTTCCTCGAGGAAATCCACATGACGAGCGGGTACACCGACCTCGCCGCGCTCTCGTACAACGACCGGACCAAGCGCGTCTACGCGCTCTACGACGGGCTGAACATCCTTGAGGAACGGGACGCAAACGGCTCGTTGGTGGCGACCTACTCCGTTCCGGGCAGTGACCAGGAGGGGATCGCGGTCGCGGACGAGTACCCGGCGGAAACCGCGCGCGTCCTCATTGCCGAGGACAGCGGGCGCGTCTACGCGTATGACGGATACCCCGTGACGTACCCGGCCGCCCCGGTCGAGGTCTACGGGGACGCGCGCGACAACGACGGCGACGGGGTCGTCGACGAGAACAACACGCTCGCGGAGAACGGGCCGCATCCGACGTACTCGTCGCTGGTCCCGGTTTCCGGTTCTGGCTTCGGGACGGACATCCTCTCCGTCGCCGGCCTGCGCGACGGCGACATCCTGGTGGAGTTCGGCGACCATGCCCGCTACGCGTACGACGTGTACGACCTGACGACGCGGGCGACCCCGCTGGTCACGTCGCTCGACCAGTCCGCGTATCTCGTGGTTCGGCTCGGGAAGCGCACATCGGTCGTGAACGGATACACCGGCGAGGTGCTCGCGACGACCCGCGGGTTCAAGTGGGCCTGGGTCGCCGACGCATGGGCCCGCACGGTGGTCGGCTGGTAGGCTGAGAAACCGCCCGGGTATCCGGGCGGTTTTGTGGTACCATGATTGCCGTATGCCAAAGCCGTCATGGTTCACGGAAGGGTTCGGGTGGATCGGGGTCGTTTTGATTCTTACCGCCTACGCGCTGTTGACGTTCGAAGCGCTTGACGCGGGCGATTGGGCGTTTCACGCGCTGAACGCCGTCGGGTCGCTGGGGATCATCGCCGACGCGTTGGCACAGAGAAACTGGCAGCCCGCGGTGCTCAACGTCGTCTGGTTTGGCCTCGCGACGTTCGGGATCCTTTCGTCATTTTGAAGACGGTATGCATGACCTCTATCGGCGGATTCTCGCGTCCGCGACATCGATTGACGGGCAGTTCACGGACATCTCCCCGGAGGAACTCCGGACGTTCGGGACGTCATTCGCCGTTCCCGCGTCACACCCGCGCTTCGCCGTGATCAAACGATACGCGTTCGTCTCCGCGCCGGTTTCCGAGGCGTTCGCGGGAGAAAAGATCCTCGTGATCGCGGACGCGGCGCTTCGACCGTTGCCGTGGCTCGCCCCGGAGATCCCGCCGTCCGCGGACACGCACTGGCTTGCCCCGAGCGAGGCGGAGACGAAGGAGTGCGGCTGGCTCGACCGGTTCCACGAGCAGCACGTCGCGGGGAAGGGGTACGGGGAGATCGTCGCGATTGGCGGCGGGATCGTCATCAACGCGGCGTCGTACCTGGCGGAGAAGGAACGGTGCTCGCTCGCGTACGTCCCCACCACCGTGCTCGCCATGGCCGACGCGGCGATCGGCGGGAAGGTGCGCGCGAACCGCGTCGTGGACGGCGAGTGCCGCAAGCACGCGTACAAGAGCTGGTACGAGCCGGACCGCGTGGTCATCGAACCGCGGTTCCTCGACACGGTCCCGGACGGGCAGGTTTCCGTCGGCATGGGGGAGATCATCAAGCAGGGCGTGTACCAGTCGCGCCCGCTGCTCGCGTACCTCGCGTCCGACGCGTTCGACCCGTTCCACGACCGCGAGGCGCTTCTCACGTCCGTGCTCTGGGCCGCCGCGCTCGCGGCCAACTGCCTGAACATCGACCCGGACGAATCCAAGGACGGCTCGCATATCATCATGCGCGGGGCGCACGACGCGTCGGACAAGATCGAGGAAGCCACCTGTTTCCGCGTCCCGCACGGCATCGCGGTCGCGCAGGCCATCCGACAGGAGCTGGAGGACGCGGGAAGCCCGCTGCTGCCCGAAGTCGAAACCTGCCTGCGGAAATTCAACATCCCGTTTTCCCCATAGGATATGCGCATCCACTCGTCCGTCCGCCAGTGGGTCCTGTCGTTCGTCGCCGTCGACGCGCTGTTTTTTCTGCTGCTTGTCGGGAATTGCCTCTGGCGGCCGGTTGACTGCCTCGAGGCCTTCACCTTCGGGCCGTTTATGTTCTACCTCCCGGCGGTGATGCTGCTCGACGCGCTCCCGGTCCTCTTTCAGCCGCTAGCCTCCATGCCGTTTTGGGCGATGATCACGCTGATGTTCGTCCTCGGGGCGCTGTCGCACGCGCTCGTCGGCGCCGCCATCGGCTGGCTGCTGCGCGCGCGCACGGTGAGGCCGTTCGTTTCGTTTGCCGCCGCGCTCGCGGTGTTGTTCCTGACGACCGCAGGCATCGTCTGGATGCAGCAGCGCGAGGAGGTCGCCCGTGAGACGTATTCCAATCTCTGGGCGGTGGAGAACGTGTCCGGAAGCATGATCTCGTACCGCGACGCGACCGTCACCGGCCTCGAGTCGCCGAGCACCTTCGAGCTCCGCATCGACGAGGGAACGACGACGCTCACCTTGGACAACACCGACCGGACGAAGGTCTGGCTCATCTGCAACGTCGAGTCGTGCACCGACGAGGCCGTGGACGGCAAGGTCCAAATGACGTTTGGGGAATACGTCGCGGTCCATAACGCCTGTGAGCAAGACCCGACGACCTGCCCGTACTACGGCATCGGGATCCTCGACCTGTTCGAGGTCGTCCACGACCCGCGCGGCATCGTGACCATGGTGCAGTACTACACGCCATAACGTAAATCGTATGAAACGAGCCTATTTGATTCACGGGTGGAGCGGCACGCCGGAGCACGGATTTTTTCCGTGGCTGAAGCGGGAGCTTGAGGCGCGCGGATACGCGGTTGAGGCGCCGGCCATGCCGGACGCGGACGCGCCGGCGTACGAGAAATGGATGCCGTTTCTCGAAACGCTCGTCGGGACGCCGGACGAACAGACGCTCCTGGTCGGCCACAGCATGGGCGGACAGGCGGCACTCCGGTTCCTCGAGCGGCTGCCGGACGGCGCGCGCGTCGGGACGGTCGTCCTGGTCGCGCCGGTGATCGACCGGATCAAGGGGATGTCCCCGGCCGAGGAACTCGTCGCGCGGCCGTGGCTCGAACGTCCGCTCGATTGGGCGAAGATCGGCCGTTCGGTGGATGCCATCGTGGGAATTTTTTCCGACAATGACCGGTGGATTCCCACGGAGGGCGAGGCGCTGGTCCGCGAACTGGGAGGGAAGACCATGATGCTGCACGGTCGCAGTCATTTTTCCGGCGATGATGGTTGTCACGACCTTCCCGAATTGTTGGACGCCCTATGATCACGCTCGTCACCGGAAATCCGAAGAAGCTGCGCGAGCTGCAGGTGATCATGGACGGCGTGGAGATGACGTCGGCCGCGATTGACGTTCCCGAGATCCAGTCGATCAACCTCGAGGAGATCGTGCGCGCCAAGGTGCGTTCCGCGTTCGAGGCGGTGGGCGGCCCCGTGATCGTCGAGGACGTGAGCTTTGAGATTTCCGCGCTCAGGGGGATGCCGGGGCCGTTCGTGAAGTGGTGGGCGAAGACGGCCGGGTACGAGCCGGCGCTCATCGTGTGCGAGAAGACGGGCGACTGGGGCGCGAGGGCGATTTGCGGGTCCGCGTACTGCGACGGGGACCGGCTGGAGTACGCCGAGGCCGTGGTGATCGGGCGGCTGACGGCGAAGTCGGACGGCGAGGGGTTCGGGTTCGACTACTACTTCATTCCCGACGGCTACGACCAAACGTTCGCGCAGCTCGGGCTCGAGGTCAAGAACCAGATTTCGCACCGCGCGCGGTCTCTGCGCATGCTGCGGGAAAAGTTATGAAGCGCGGGGTGGATTTCATCGGCGTGAACTGTGCGTTTCTGTGCCATGACGGGCACGGGCATATCTTGTTGCAGAAGCGCGGGCAGAACTGTCGCGACGAGCAGGGACGGTGGGACTCGGGCGCCGGATCCATGGAGTTCGGGGAATCGTTCGAGGACACGGTTCGCCGGGAGATCCTGGAGGAATACGGCGCCGAGATCGTCGCCATCGAGTACGTCGGCACGCACAACCTCGTCCGGCTCCACGAGGAACGGCAGACCCACTGGATCGTAAACCTGCATTTCGTCGAGGTCGTGCCCGAGACCGTCGGCATCGGCGAGCCGGACAAGGTGGAGGAGATCGGATGGTTCGAGTTGGACGCGCTGCCCGAGCCGCTTCATTCCGCCGTCCCGCTGGCCCTTGAAATGGTTTCGCGTCATCTCGAACGGAAACGCTCCTATGCGCCTTAAGCCCGACATCCCGTTTCTCATCCTCTGGCTCGCGCTCTCGGCCGCGGGCACGATTGCCGGCGTGATGTATCTCGAGTTCCCCTGGTATCTTCTCGCGTTCGTCGCCCTCAACGTCGCGACCTTCGCGCTCTACGGCCTCGACAAGCTGCTTGCCGCCTTCGAAACGCGTCGCGTCCCGGAACGCACGCTGCACCTCGCCGCGTTCCTCTTCGGCTCACCCGGCGCGCTCGTCGCGATGTACGTCTTTCGACACAAGACGCGCAAGACGTCGTTCCAGCTCGTGCTCGCGTTGCTCGTGCTCGTCCAGGTCCTGCTCGTCCTCGCCGTGATTTACTATTAGGGGATAACCGTTTTCTTGCCTAAAGATGGCGGGCGGGGGTAAACTACCGCCCGTCATTTGTATTCCATTATGCAAACCTGGAAATTGAAGAAACGGAACGTTTCGCGGCCCTCCGGATCCATGAAGAAATGGAAGACCCGCCTGACGGGAATCGCGCTGATTCTCGCCACGCTTCTTGCCGGCATTTACGACTTCCCGTTCCTTTGGAACGACGCGGCGGGGTTCGTGCAGGCCAAGACCGGCTGGCAGCCGCCGGCGCTCGACGAGAAGGCATACCGCCTGGGCCTCGACCTGCAGGGCGGCACCCACCTCGTGTACGAGGCGGACATGAGCCAGATTCCGGAGGAGGACCGCGAGGAGGCGCTCGAGGGCGTGCGCGACGTGATCGAGCGGCGCGTGAACGCGTTCGGCGTGGCCGAGCCGGTGGTGCAGACCACCTCGACCGGCGGGACGTACCGCGTGATCGTCGAGCTCGCCGGCGTGCTGGACGTGAAGGAGGCGATCGCCCAGATCGGCGAGACGCCGGTGTTGGAGTTCAAGGAACCCGGACAGGAGCTGGCGCGCGACGCGACGCCGGAGGAATTGGCGCAGCTTGAGACCGCGCAGGCCGCGGACCGCGCCACGGCCGCCGACGTGCTCCGCCGCGCACGCGCCGGGGAGAACTTTGACGCGCTCGTCGCCGAGTTCAGCGTCGATCCGAACAAGGAAACCACCAAGGGCGTGCTCGACGGGCTCTCGACCGCCGGCCTGTACGCGCCGATGGTCCAGGCCATCATCGACACGTATACCCAGGCCGGACGCGTGGTTCCGAAGGTCGTCGAGTCCTTGGAGGGGCTGATCGTGGAGAAATACCTGTCGCAGGAGCAGGACACGGACATGCTGCTCTCGCACATTCTCGTATGCTGGGAGGGAACGACCCGCTGTGACAGCACGATTCCCCAGATTGAGGCGTCGCTGAAGATCGGGCAGGTCAAGGAGCAGGCGACCCCGGAGAACTTCGCGGAGCTCGCGCTTCAGTATTCCTCGGACACGTCCGGCGACGGGACCGGCGACCTCGGATGGGTCGCGCCGGGCGAGATGGTGCTGCCGTTCGAGCTCGCCGCGCGCGAGCTGGCGGTCGGTTCGATCTCGGACGTCGTGGAGACCGAGTTCGGCTATCATCTCATCTACAAGCGCGAGGAACGCCCGGTGACCACGTACACCGTGCAGCGCGTCCTGCTCCCGCTTACCCAGATCACCGGTATCGTCGGCGACGTTTCGCCATGGAAGAACACGGAGCTGTCCGGGAAGCACCTCAAGCGCTCCTCGGTCCAGTTCGACCCGACCACCAACGAGCCGATCATCTCCATCGAGTTCAACGACGAGGGATCCGACCTGTTCGCCCAGCTCACGGAACGGCTCGTCGGCATGCCGGTCGCCATCTTCCTCGACGGGGAAGTGATCTCGAGCCCGGTGGTGAACCAGGCCATCTACGGCGGCCAGGCGGTCATTTCCGGCGACTTCACGCTCGAGGAGGCCAAGCTGCTCTCCCAGCGCCTCAACGCGGGCGCGCTCCCGGTGCCGGTCAACCTCATCTCGCAGGAAACCGTCGGGCCGACGCTCGGTCTCGCATCGCTTGAGAAGTCCGTCCAGGCCGCGCTTATCGGCTTCGGGCTGGTCGCGCTGTTCATGGCCGTCGTGTACCGCGTTCCCGGGCTTGTCGCCGTGGTGGCGCTCGTGCTGTACGCGATGCTCAACCTTGCGGCGTACCGCTTCTTCGGGGTGACCATCACGCTTGCCGGCATCGCCGGGTTCGTGCTGTCGCTCGGCATCGCGGTCGACGCGAACGTGCTCATCTTCGAGCGCTTCCGCGACGAGTTCCGCTCCGGCCGCGACCTCGTCCCGGCTATGGACGACGGCTTCACCCGCGCCTGGGCCCCGATCCGCGACGGCCACCTGACCACGCTCATCTCCGCGGTGGTGCTGTACTCGTTCTCGTCGAGCTTCGTGCGCGGCTTCGCGCTTACCCTCGCCATCGGCGTGCTGCTCTCCCTGTTCACGGCCATCGTGGTGACGCGCACGTACCTCACGAACGTCCGCGGCTGGAAGTGGCTCAAGAACCCGCGGTTGTATTCGCTCACGCGCAACTAATATGAAATTCTCCTTTGTCGGCCTCCGCAACTGGTGGTTCGCCCTCTCCGTGGTCATGATCACGGCGAGCATCGTCGCGCTCGCGGTGTTCGGCCTCCGCTTCTCGATCGACTTCACGGGCGGATCGCTCATGGAGCTGTCATTCGCGTCCGAGGCCCCGTCGACCGCGGACCTGACCGCCGCGCTCACGGAGGCGGGATACCAGAGCGTGACCGTCCAGTCGTCCACGGAAAACCGCGCGATCATCCGCCTGGAGTCGCTGACGGAAGAACGTCACCAGGAGGCGCTGACCACGGTTCGTGACCGCTTCGGCGAGGTGGAAGAGCAGCGATTCGACTCGATTGGCCCGGTGATCGGGAAGGAATTGCGCCGGAGCGCCGTCATCGGCGTGGTGGTCACGCTGCTGCTGATCGGCCTGTACATCTCCTGGGCGTTCCGCAAGGTAGCCGAGCCGGTGGCCTCCTGGAAATACGGCCTCCTCACGGTCGTCTGCGCCGCGCACGACGTGATCATCCCGCTCGGCGTCTTCGCCGTGCTCGGGCACTACATGCACCTGGAGGTGGGCGCGGCGTTCATCGCGGCGATCCTGACCATTCTCGGGTATTCCATCTCGGACACGGTGGTCGTGTTCGACCGCACCCGCGAGAACCTGTCTCACCACACGGGCGAGCCGTTCGCCGACGTGGTCGAGAAGTCGGTGCGGCAGACGTACGTCCGCTCCATCAACACGTCCGTGACCACGCTCCTCGCGCTCGCCGCCATCCTTGTCTTCGGCGGCGACAGCACCCGCGCCTTCGCGCTCGCCCTCTTCATCGGCGTGCTCGTCGGCACGTATTCCTCCATCTTCTTCGCCTCCCCGGCGCTGGTGGAGTGGGAGATGCGGAGGAAGGGGTAAGGGGACAGAAGCGGGAAGCAAGGGGCGGATGCTCCTTGTTTTCGTTTGTGTTATACTATCCCACGATATGATCTTCGCCGCAGCGTCCCTCTACACTGACGTGGTTACGGCCGGTTTTTGGAACCAGCCGATCGACATCATCCTGTACGACATCCTGGTTTGGTTCGGCTGGATCCCGATCGCGATCGTCATGATCTGGGGATCGATTAAGGTGTGGGAAGTCACCCGGCAGGAGAAGTGGGCGAAGTCGCTCAAGTACGTCATCATGGCCGTGGACGTTCCGGCCGTGACGGAACAGACGCCGAAGTCGCTTGAAAACATGTACGCGTCGCTGTGGGGGTCGTTCTCGAACCTGACGTGGAAGGAAAAGTGGATCATCGGGAAGACGCAGCCGCTCTTCAGCTTCGAGATCGCGTCGCACGAGGGATACGTGCAGTTTTACATCCGGACGCTGACCCGCTATCGCGACGTCACCGAGGCGGGCATTTACGCCGCGTACCCGGAGGCGGAAATCACGGAAGTGGAGGACTACACCTCGTGGGCCCCGGCGGAGTATCCGGACGAGGTATGGGATTGCTGGGGAACGGAGCTGATCCTGAAGAAGGACAGCATCTTCCCATTGAGAACCTATCTGGACTTTGAGGACAAGATTTCCGGGGAGCTGAAGGATCCGCTCGGCGGCGTGTTGGAACAGCTGGCCAAGATGAGGCCGGGGGAGCATTTCTGGATTCAGATGATCATCCAGCCATACGGGAACGACTGGAAGGTCGCGGGCGAAAAGTTCATCAACAAGACGTTCGGCGTCGAGCCGAAGCACAAGCCCGGATTGATTTCATCCGCAATCGAAACCGCTCTGATCATCCCGAGCGCCGTTACCTCAGAGGCACTTGGCATTTCGCTCGTCGGGGAGCACGGCGAGGCGAAGCAGGAAGATATCTGGAAGGCCTTTAAGATCACGATGGCCGAAAAGGAACAGGTCGAGGGCGTGCTGAAGAAAATCGGCAAGATCGGGTACCGGTTCAAGATGCGCCTCGTGTATATCGGCCGAAAGGGAGTGTACGACAAGCAGGCCCGCACGGCATTCGTGAAGGGGATGTTCGGGCAATATTCGCACCTCAACCTGAACAGCCTCGGCCTGCACGGGGACGCGACGCCGAAGGACGACTATTTCTGGCAGGCGTGGACGTATCCGACGCGCCAAGGAAGACTCGTTCGCGCGTATCGGAACCGGTCGTGGGGAATCGGGGCCGACCCGAAATGGATGAACGTCGAGGAACTCGCCTCGCTCTGGCATTTCCCGTCGATCCTCGTGAAGGCGCCGCTCGTGAAAAAGGCGGAGGCGAAGCGCGCCGAGCCGCCGGTCGGGCTGCCGATCGGGTCCGAGGACGAGCTGGAGATGTACAAGGGACCGACACGCGCGGCCGCGCCGCATGCGCCGGAGGAGGCCGGGCACCACGGGGCCGTTGCCGAGGAGCCGGAGATCCACCTTCCGGGCATGGAGGAGCCGGAACACGCGCCGGTCGCGTCCGTGCACGCCGAGGCGCCCGACGAGGAGCGCGAGATGGGCCTTGACGCGACCGACCTGGGCGGACCGCCCGCGGACATCGTGCTTCCAGGCCCGCCGCCCGGCTGGGTTCCGGACGAGCCGGAGACGGCTCCCGCGTCCAAACCTACGCCAGCGCACGAGGATGAGACTGACGTGCCGCCGAACCTTCCCGTATGAGCTATCCGCACGACCACGAGAACGAGGTGACGTACTTCGCCCGTACCAATTTCCGCAACCAGATGCGGAAATTTGGCGTTAAGACCGACGACCGGCGCCGACACGTGTACGTGATCGGGAAAACCGGCATGGGCAAGACGGTTCTCCTCGAGAACATGATCCTGTCCGACATCTACGCCGGGCACGGCTGCGCGTACGTGGACCCGCACGGCGACACGGCCGAGCGCCTCGTCGACTTCATCCCGTCCTGGCGCATCAACGACGTCATCTATTTCAACCCGGCCGACCTCGATTACCCGATCGGCTTCAACATCCTCGAGACGGTCAACGACAAGCACAAGCACCTGGTGGCGTCCGGCATGATGGGCGTGTTCAAGAAGATTTGGGAAAATCTTTGGAGCGCGCGCATGGAGTACATCCTGAACAACTCCATCCTGGCGCTCTTGGACAACCCGGGATCCACGCTGCTCGGCATCAACCGCATGCTGTCTGACGCGGACTTCCGCAAGAAGATCGTTTCGAACGTGCAGGACCCGATCGTCAAGCAGTTCTGGCTCGTCGAGTTCGCGAGCTACCAGGAAAAGTACGCGCAGGAGGCCGTGGCCCCGATCCAGAACAAGATCGGCCAGTTTTTGTCGGCCTCGGTCATCCGCAACATCGTCGCGCAGGTGAAGTCCACCATCAACATCCGCCAGCTGATGGACCAGGAGAAGATCCTGATCATCAACCTGTCGAAGGGGCGCATCGGGGAGGACAACATGCGCCTGCTCGGCGGCCTGCTCATCACCAAGCTGCAGCTGTCCGCGATGGAACGCGTGGACATCGCGGAGAAGGACCGCAAGGACTTCTACATGTACGTCGACGAGTTCCAAAACTTCGCCGTCGAATCGTTCGCGGGCATCCTGTCCGAGGCGCGCAAATACCGCCTGTGCCTTACGATGGCGCACCAGTACATCGCGCAGCTGTCCGACGAGGTCCGCGAGGCCGTGTTCGGCAACGTCGGCACTACCATCACGTTCCGCGTGGGCTCGCCGGACGCCACGTACATGGAAACGGAGTTCGCGCCGCGTTTCACGCCGGAGGACATCATCAACCTGCCGAAGTACAACATCTACCTGAAGCTCCTCATCGACGGCGTCACCAGCCACCCGTTCTCGGCGCAGACGCTCCCGCCGATCGCGCGCCGCACGGACTCGGAGCAGAAGGTGATCAAGGTGAGCCGCGAGCGGTATACCACGCCGCGCGAGGAGATCGCGGACAAGATCATGAAGTGGACCGGGATGGGCAGCGTCGAGACCATCGACAAGATGGTGGCCGAGGTGGAGGCGAAGAAGAAGGAGCAGAAGGCTTCGAAGAAGCCGCGATTCGAGTACAAGTGTTCGCGATGCGGGAAGGACATCGTGCTGCCGGTTCAGCTCGACACGTCGCGGCCGATTTATTGCGAGGAATGCATCGAGCTCGTGCGCGAGGAGCGCGCGAAGGGGAAGGACCGCCGCCCCGAGCGCAAGT
>CAYRYG010000027.1:11916-14961 GCA_964428465.1 uncultured Gammaproteobacteria bacterium | reverse complement strand
TCCGGATATGCCGAGCGAGAGCGATCCCCGGTATCTGGAAATGATCGAGGAGTAGGGGCGGGAACTGGCGGAACGCATCGGGTACCAGCTTCCGGGCCGCTGGCACGCCGCACCCATCCGCGCGGCGGCCGCAAAGTAAATCGGCGCTTGACCGCTCGTCCCGACGGGGCGGGCGGGTTTGGCTTGACCGGTTTGTCCGCGTTCGGTATGATCTGCAACCGCACATTTGGAGGGCCAGAACGTGGATCAGGATCATCAGGCCGCCCACCGGCATCGTCACGCGGGACCAAGCCCGCTGTGCACGTCGTGCGGTGACCGGCCCCTCGAGGATCCGGTCACCCTCTGCGCGGCATGCGTGGTCGCGGACGGCGTGGGCGGATACTGCCGCGGCTGCGGCGTCCGGCTGCGGTTCAGCGTCCCGCAGGCGCGGGGGCTGTTCCATGCCATGGGCAAGGACCTGTCCTTTGCCCGCCCCGGCGTGGTCATCGTCTTCCTGGAGCGCTGCCCGCTGTGCGGCGAGTCCACGGCTCCGCTCACGTACCCGCAGCGCATCCTCGTCGCGGAGCTGCCGCACGACACCTCGGTCTCGCACTGACCGGGGATTTTTTAATGGAAAAACCCGGAACGGGTCCGGGTCAGAAGCGGAGCGCGGCAACGAGGCGTCGCGCGAAGGCGTTGCGGATGCGCGCGTTTGCCCAGTCCGCGAACGGTTCCGCACGCGGGATGCCACGCAGGCGGATGACGGTGCCCGTGTCGCGCGCGACCACGACGTGGCGGACGTCGCGCCACCAGGAGTGGGTCGTGGTTCGGAATTGCGGGATGGGCCCGTCGTCGAGCTCGATCGCCGGCGCGTCGCCGGGCCTCAGGCCGCGGTCGTGCAGGGAGCCGAGGATCGCGCTTACCACCGCGTCGTACATGTAGCCGATGACGACGTTGTTCGCGGCGTGGAGATGCTCCGCGCCGACCTCGGCGAGCTGGAGGATGCCGAGCCGCACGCGCCTCGGGGCGATGGGACCGTCGGACCACGCGGGAACGGACCGGTCCGCGCGCGCGGTGATCACGGTCGGGGCGTCCGTGCGGATGGATACCCGTCCGCGCAGGACTTCCTCGACGGTCTCCTCGATGGCCGGATGACGGGGGACGGTCTCGACCGAGTGTCCTACCGCGTCGAGCGGCGAGATGCGGATGGTGAAGGCAAGCGGGGGCCTTCGTTTGGGCATGGGGAATGCTCCTGGGTTGCACGTCGGGTGACGTGTCAGGAAACCCTAGGGGATTCGGGGGGATCCGTCAACGCGAGAATGAAAAAAGACGACCGGGTGGTCGTCAGCTCGCGTCGATGGCCCGCTCGGCCATGACCGCGAGAAGCGCGTCGGACGTCCGCTTCCGCAGGAGCGCGTTCGCCCAGCCGGAGAGCGGGACGTTGCGCGGGACCCCGGGGAGGACGATCTTCGCGCCGTCACGCCCCATCTCGATGCGACCCATGCGCATGCCCATGGTCCGCTCGACCTCGGTCAGCGGGTCGTCGAGCAGGACGATTTCCTCGGGCATGAGCGGCAACGGCTTGCTGAGGTCCGCTCCCGCGATCACGAGGCGCGCGATGGTCCGCAGGTCCAGCCGTCGGACGTGTGCCATCAGGCGCGCCATCTGCCTCGCGCCCTCGAGCGCGTGCCATCGCAGCTGGACGCGCACCAGGTCGTCGCTCGTCGAGCCGACGATCTCCGGCTCCTCGCTTCCCACCCCGCAGCGCGCGGCGATCTGCTCGCCGTCGAACGCCGCCATCGGCCCGTACGGCCGGATCTGGTCCTCGAGCCACTCGCACCGCGGCTCGCTCCACGGCTCGATCGCGATGATCAGCGCGCTCGTGTGCCGGAAGCCGATCGTGAACGACAGCTCCTCCCCCGTCTCCTGCATCGATTCCTCCTTCGCAGGACGGACAGCGTACGCCCGCGTTCGGTTTTTGTCAAAGGAAAAAGGCGCGGCACGGGGCTGCGCCAGGACGTCACGCGGTGGCTCGCGACGGCGGGAGTTGGGTCGCCGTCACGCCGCCGGAAGGGGAGACGCGGTGGCTCAGGAACGCCCGGAGCGCGGGAGGAGCGTTCCGGAGCAGCAGCTCGCGTCCGCGCTGGAAGCGCTTCACGCGGCAGTCGGCGTTCGTGCCGGGAAGGAGCCGCGCGCACTCCTCCGCCGTCCGTTCCTCGAACGCCTTCCACCACACCAGCTCGAGCTGGACGCGCTGGCTCGGCTTCACGCGCGGGGCGAGTCGCGCGATCAGCTCGCGGGCTTCCTCGCGCGCGGCCTCGAACGCCCGGAGCTCCTCCTGCTCGCGCGTCCGCCGTTCCGCCTCCGCGATGAGGCGGCGCTGCTCCGCCTCCGCGATGAGGCGGCGCTGCTCCGCGTCCGCGTGCCGGGCGGCGGACACGGCCCAGTTGCGGCCGGCGACGAACGCGAAGTTCTCGGGTCGCTCCGGCGTGGCGGCGGCGACCTTGCGCTCGATCTCCGCGAGCTGGTCGCCCGTGGGGACGACGGGGAGCCTCGTCGAGCGGATCCCCTTCAGAATGGACTGTCGGATCATGGCTGACCTCCCCTCGGGCACGAAGCGCGTTCGTGCGCAGGGGGAGGAGTCCAGCGCGGGGCTGGACAGAAGTCGCGGGCCGTTCCTCCGGACGGCCTACGTCGCGCGGTCCTCGAGCGCGCGCGTGAGCGCCTGGCGCATCTGGTCGGTGAGCGTCACGGGCTTGGGGGAGCAGGACCCGTCGCACGGCGTGACCGCGAGGCGGTGGGAGTTGAAGATCCCGTTCCGCGCGCCGCTCCACCAGTCGAACCCGGTCGAGATCCGGAGGTGCCGGTCGCCCATGCCCGCCTGTCCGGCCGGCAGGCACCAGGTCTCGCCCTTGCCCGAGCGCTTGGCGTACCACGACTCGATCCGGCGGCCGACGAGCTGGCCGGCCGCGAGGAGCGCCTCGCCGCCCGCGTCGAGTTCCACCGTGCTCGGAAGGACCGGCCCGGACATCGCGACGACGCCCCCCTTGCGCACGCGCGGCTCGC
>CAYRYG010000027.1:0-11906 GCA_964428465.1 uncultured Gammaproteobacteria bacterium | reverse complement strand
CGTCGCGAGCGTCTCCGCGCGCATGTTCGCGACGCGCGCCACGAGGTCGAGCGCGGTCGTGCCCGGGCGGCAGGAGCCGTCGCAGTCGCCCCCGTTCACGTGGCTCTTGCGAACCGACCACCACTCGGGACGGGAACGTGCGGCCCAGGCCTCGGGGTCGTCGCAAAGCAGGACCGCGTCGTGCTCGTCGAGACGCCGCCGGCGTTCGTCGTCGGAGAGCTGCTGGTCGATCAGCATGCTCACCAGCGCCTCGCGCCCGGTTTCCCGGCACGCGCACACGTGGATCTTGCCGTCGACGCACCAAAGCTGGTCGTCGAGGCCGTCGGAGCCGTGGTTGCCGTAGTACGACACGTGCTCAAAGCCGTATTCCATGGGAACCTCCCTCCTCGCCGCGACCGGTGTCCATTACCGGGTAATGGACAGAGGGAACCGACGGGTCGCGGGGAAAAGGGAGGGGCGCAGCCAGAAGGCGCTGCGCAAGGGTGGCGTGAGCGTCCCTCCGATCGCTCAGGCCGCGCGTCGAACGGACGCGCGGGTCCGGCGGCGGGGACGACGCCGGGCGGTGTGCTCGTTCAGGCAGCGGCAGAACGCGGCGTGGTCGCGCGTCTCCTCGTTCCACGCCACGTCGAGCGACGCGAGCGGCGGAAGGCCGAGCAGGGCGCGCACACGGTTCGCCGTCTCGAGCCCGAGGACGAGGACGTGCGAGTGCAGCCACAGGTCGCCGTCGACCAGGCAGCCGCCGCCCATCCCGCCCGGCACGTGGCCGACGAGCTTCCACGAGCGCAGGTACGTGTCGCGCTCGGTCCACGCGCGCTGGCCGCGGGGCAGGACGTAGGTGAGCAGGACGCCGCGCTCGGACGTCTCCTCCGCCGCCGCGAGCCGCTCCGTCGCGTCGATGAGCGGCTGCGGGTCCGCTCCCTCCACGAACGCCGCGTTCGCCGCGCGCTCGTCGAACTCCTCGAACTCCGCGTACGTCCTCACGTCCGCGCCGTCGTTCTGGCCGGGCCAGTTCAGGCGGTTCAGCAGGGCGAGCGCCTTCCGCACCCGCTTCCGTCGTCCCCACGCGGGGACGAGCCGGACCGGGACCGAGGCGTACACCTGCCCGCCCCAGTCGCCCTCGAGGACGAACCAGCGCTCGGGCTGCTTCTGTGCGAGTGCCTTCACGGGAACTCCTTGGTTGGTATCCATGCGATTCCTCCCTCCTCGCCGCGCTCGCGGGGAAAAGGGAGGGGCGGAGCTGGCGAGTGCTCCGCAGGAGATGACGCCGTCTCGTCAGATCGAGTCGTCCCCCTACGACTCGCCGTGCAGGGCCCGGAGTTCCGCCCGGACCCACTCGCGCCGCTCCTGGAGCTGTGACCGCGTGTAGGTCTTCCCGTCGTGCTCCACGGTTTCGCCCTCCGCGACGGACACCAGACACAGGGTCAGGTGTTCGGCGAGCAGCCGGTCGTGCCGGACATGGTCCGGGTTCGGCCCCGGCTCGTTGCCGCCGTACCGGCGGGCGATCTCCGCGGTCTCGTCGATGACGCCCACGTGGCAGGTGACGTCGAGCACGGGGAGCCCCTCGATCTGCTCCACCAGGTACGAGCGCTGGCCCGTCCGCAGCATGACGTGCGTCGCGCCCGCCTCCTTCGCCTTGGCGACGACCTTCCGCACGTCGTCGCGGAGGCCGGAGTCGTGGCAGCCGTCCTGGCAGCAGTAGCCGTACCGCGTGCCTTCCACGAACAGCGCGAAGCTGCTCTGCCCCTTGATGACATGCACCGTGGTGCCAACCAGGACGCCCCGCGCGTTGCCGGAAAAGAACTCGGTCATTTTTTGCCTCCCTCCTTGTCACGACCGTGTCGCGACCAAGAGGGAGGAGTCCAGCGCGGGCTGGACAGGGAAGACGTTGGGCCGCTCCTCCGACGGCCCTCCGTGTCACGGGATCCGCACGCCGCGCGGCAGGCAGAGGCGCCAGTGGTCCTCGCGCAGGCAGTCGTCGTGGCGGTCGTAGCGGCGGAACGACCGGAAGTGGGTCGGCGCGGTCACGCGGCACTCGCCGGGCTGCGCGATGGCGTAGGCGTGGGCCAGCGTGAGGGCCTGCGCGTACCACAGCCTCGTGCCGATGACCCGGAAGTCATCGCCGAACAGGTCGCGGCACTCGCGCACCTCCCAGCGCTTCTTGCCGAGGTCGCGGTAGTCCACGCACCCGCAGGGGCGGTCGTACTTGACCACGATCGTGCTCTGGAGGAACCGGGGAGCCGCGCGGTCGAGATCCTCGCGCGTCGGGAGGTCGCCGCCGTGCTCGGTGTACACGTAGTTCGGCGAGTCCTCGTCCGACAGGTCGCGGAACGCGGCCTTGGCCTCCTCGTACGTCGCGCATTTGGCGACGGGGCCGCACTCGCCCTGGAGCTCGACGACCGTGTCCCCGCAGCGGCGGTTCACGATCCAGTATTCGCCGTTCTCCATCCTGAAGGCATGCAGTTCGTTTTCCGCGCTCATTGGACACTCCGGGAAGCCGGCCGGAGAAACGCGCGCGGACCATCCGCGTGCCATCCTCCCTTCCGCCCGCGATTCGCCTCCCGGCTCTTGGAGCCGGGAGCGTCGCGAGGAAAAGGGAGGAGTCCAGACCTGGATGGCCTGGACGAGGGGGTGTCCGTTCGTCTCCTCCGAAACGAACGCGCGTCTTACTGGCGGGCGTACTTCTCAAGGAGCGGGGCGACCATCCGCTCGAACGTGGACCGCGACACGGGCTCGTGCTCCACCTTCGCATCGATGTAGATGCCGTCGATCTCGCCGTCCTCGCAGCATTCCCGGTACAGGGTCGTCTGTTCCCCGATTTCCGTCTCGACGAAGTCGACGCGGCCTTCTTCCAGGCACACCACGATGCGAATGCCCGTGTTGAAGCGGGCGGAACCGTGCTGCGCGGACGCACGGTGCTCGATGGTTCCGGTCAGAACGATGTACATGTGAATCTCCGATGGGACACCACTGACATCGTCCGGCTGTCTGCTTGCGTTCCTCCCTTCCGCCCGCGAGCGCGTCGCGAAGAAAAGGGAGGGGCGGAGCTGGCGGGGCTCCGCAGAGAGATGACGCCGTTGCGGTCAGTTCGAGTCGTCCTCCTCCGACTCGGGCTGGATCGAGTGCTTGGCACCCGCCGCTTCCGCCGTGAAGCGGAAGACCGCGTCACTCCACCCGTGTACGAAGTGCACGCCCGGCTCGGACTCCGGGACCGCGCTGTGCGTGCCAGGCACAGGGGTGATGAGGATCGCCGTGGCGTCCGTGGCGACCGTGCGGCGGTATTCGCGCCACACCTCGAGGAAGCGGTGGCCGACCCACTCCTCGTAGTCGGTGATACCGATGAAGGTATCCACGCGGTCACGGTCCCGAAGGAGCTGCGTGACCGGGGCGGACAGGCTGGTGCCGCCGCCACCGACTTCCGACACCTTCCGCGCGTTGGCGAGCACGGAGTCCCGCGCGTTGAGCGCGAGGGGGTGGATCTGCTGGTCGAACGGGAGGACCCGCACGTCCGGGCACCGGCGCATGAGGCCGGCCGTGAACACGCCCGCCACGTCCGCCGCGGTGGTCTCGGATCGCTCCGAGAGCCGCGTCGACTGCATCGAACCGCTCACGTCCGGAGCGATGCAGGTCCGGCCCTGGAAGACCGGGAGCGTGGCGACCGAGCCGTCCAGCATGTCGGACAGCGCCGCGATGATCGACTCGTCCGCCCCGGGGGTGGCCGAGTACGTGCGCCAGGCCGTGTAGACCTGGTGGGGGAAGATCATGCTCTTCTGGAGAGCCCCCTCGCGCGACAGCTTCTCGGCCGCCACCCGCACGTTGTCGCGGTCCTGGAACACGCCGTGACGGGTGAAGGTCACGAGGCTCCGGAGCAGGTTCATGGTGGGAGCCACGCGGAGCAGCTCGGCCCAGATGGCCGGGGACGGGTTCGACACCGCCCCCACCACGCACTCGTACGGGAGGCCCGCGTTCCGGATCAACTCGATGACCCGCGCCTCGTCCGTCGTCCGCTTCAGCGCCTCGAACGCCGCGATCCGCTTGTTCAGCCTCACGCGCTTGCCCTCGACGTGGCCCGAGAGCCAGCCGAGACGTTCGCGCATCTCCGGGGTCGCCGGGCGCGGGTGCGCGAGGCGCACCAGGTTCGTGAGCTTCGCGCCGTACTTGAGCGCGTGGTACTCCGAGAGCACCTCGAGGAACTGGCGGACCGGTTCCACGGCGCACCCCCCGAAGGAGGCGCGGCCCGGCACGGCGCCGGACAGGCAGAGCTCCGCGAACTGCGCGGCGTCGGTCGGGATCCGGATGGTGCCGGCGACCGCGTGGCGGAAGGCGTCCTTGCGCGCCGTGCCCGAGAGCACCGCCGCCGCGAGGACGGGCAGCGTCCGCATGTAGCCGTCGTTGCGCGCGGCCACCGCCTCGTCGGCGAGCGCGTCCGCGTCCTCGGCGGCGAGGCGCGTGAGCGTCAGGAGCTGGTCCTGCGCCATTTCCTTGCGGCCGACGTAGAACGTCCCGGACAGGGTGCCGGTGCGCAGGAAGTTGCGGGCCTGCTCGCGGTTGGAGCGGGTGAACGTCGGGACGCCGTGGTGGTTCACGATGCGGCCGCCGCGGGAGGTCTCGAAGGCGTGACGGAGGGTGGAAAACATTTGGTCTCTCCAGAGACGAGGGTGGAAGGAACGAATTCCGATCCGAGGGCCACGCACCATGCGTCGTCCCCGAATAAAGAAGGAGGACTGGACCGCGAACGGTTCGACAGTCCTCCAGGGAAGCGATGGCGTGTCGGTGGATGCTCACCGGCACGCCGTACCAGGGCGTTCTCGACCAGCCGATCGCCGGTCGGTACTTGCCTGCGGGCCGGTCTCCCGCGTCCATTTCCCACGTCGCCGTCGCGGTCGTGGTGCCGTGCGCGTAGATCCCGCGTCGTGCATCCCAATCTGGGAAGGATGGCTCCTGAATTCTCTCCGCTTGTCGCTACCCGGTTCTCTGCCGGGTTCGCCGCTTTGAGACGGTCTGTGTGCCCGGGCGTCTGGAAGCCGCCTGCACGTCAGACCTTCGGTCACCGGGGGTGAGTTGGCACATCGGCGCACGGGTGATGGGGGCCACGAGGACCCCCGATCATGTCCATGTTGGGCGATGGTAGAAGTAGCTCCGCCGGATTGATCCTTCCCGACATCCGTCTGGGCATGTTCCGCGGCGGTCCTTGCGCTGGACCGTCGTTTCCCACGCCCGACATCCGTCGGATCATCGGATGAGGCGCCGGACCTTGCGATCCGACTACCCGCCGAAGCGGGTTGGCGTAGCGGCTTTTGAACTGTTCGTGTGCCCGTCCGTCAGACCCGTTCACGGTCTTTCCGAACGCCGTGCCTCTCCAGGCCCGGAAGAGAACTGCGAGAGCGAGGGTAGCCCGGAGGTGCACCGAGCCGATGGGCGTGGACGGTCCTTTCGGACCAATCTCGTCGTCTTGTGGTGATGAAGATGAATCCCCGCCCGGGGGCTTTTCGCAGACCTCGTAGTGGTCAGTTTGCCGTCACGTTCACGGCACGACTGTCGCGTCCGGACTCGCACATCCGGTGATGGCCCTGCATGGGCGTGTCGCTGTTCTGAAACCAGTTGGTAAGAGACTCCCTGGAATCCTCGTCCCCCACGACCCGGATACACCGTGACCGTGGGACCTCCCATTGCCGTTTTCGCCGATTGGTCGCGAAACGAGGGAAGAGTGGCCGGACGACACGTGTGGGCAACCGCCCATTCACGCACCGTTCTCCCGGCTTTGACTTATCCGGCTTGCTTTTGGCCCCGGCGGCCGCACGAGCTTGGAGTTAGACCTTGCAGTCCTATCGGAGGCGCCCGTCCAATTTGGTCGCCTCACACCGCGCCGTCGCGCGGGCTCTCCTCTCGATCTTGCCACGGGGTGCATCCCGTTTCGTCCCGTGGGACCCGGCATGGCTTGCCGGTTGGGTGACGGCTGCCGCGCGGCCGTCGCGATTCCGAGTCGCATCAGCGGCTACGCGTTGTTCGTCCCTGCTCGAGCCGCGTTGTCAGCGTGGCTACCGGAGGCCCCTTTTGTCACGTGACGATGGACGTGCGGGCAGGTCCGGATCGGATGACTTGCAGGAAGTATGTGGAGGCGCGAGAGCGAGGTGGTCCGACACGTCGGGCCGATGGGCGTGGACAGTCCGTTGGCCGAGGCCGCGGGACAAATCTCGTCGTCGATGCTGATGAAGATGAATCCCCGCCCGGGTGGCTCTTCGCGGTCCTCCCATTTTTCCGCTAGTTCATCCAATACCCGGTGTTGGATGGTTTAGCGAAGAAGTGGGAGGAGAGGAGCGGACACAACGTGTCGCGTCACGCTCCTCAGGATGCGGTTGCGGGTCCGATCTGTTTTGATCGGTTGCCGCGAGCAATGGGTTCCTGCCAGGGTGCGTACCCGGCCCCATTTGCTCTTCCACTGTACGCGTGGAGAAGCCACGCGTACGTTAGGCGGATCCCAATCGGCCTCTGGCCGGGCGTGGTGGAAGGATGATGACATCTCCACTTCGGCCTCGCACTGCCCGATCCACGGGTCTGTCGCAGTGGCGGCGCGGGCGCGGGGCTACGGTTCCCACGCTCGCGTCGCCTTGGCTCCGGTCTCCCATCCGATCCATCCTCGCTCCCGTGTGGCCACACGTCGGCGAGTGTCGGGTAGGGAAGGCCGTCGCCTTCGCGTTCTGAACGGTCGTAGGCGGTGATCCCTTAGGCTGCGCCGCTTTATTGGACCGTCCCTCGGGAGCGAACCCCCGGATTTCCTTGTACGGCACCTGCGCGCGCCGCACATCAACCAGGTCGTTTCCGACCCAGGAAACTGGCTGCCAGGGCGCTGGGGACGCCGTTGACGGCCATATTCCTGGGTCGAAGTAACAAAAGACCCGGGGCAGTCCGACTTACGTCGGACCGCTTGCCCCAGGTCTTTTGTTGTACTCGTTCCGCGACTCTCTCCTCGTTCTCGATGCGTCAGATTCGGTGTCAACCGTTGTCTGATCTCATCGTCGTAACAGCATGGTAGCACAGGTTAAAAAGTTTGTCAAGGGGTTGGTGTACAGAATATAGAAATTTAGCTAAAACTAGTAAAAATGTATGTTGTAAAACTTGGAAATAATCGTGGCACGAAACAAATCAAACGGTCACACGATTGACAACCAAACGGTTTTATGATAGAGTTCCCGCACGATCGTCAACTCGGCGGTCGGTCCTGTAATGGGACGAGGAGGTCCCCGTGTTCTAGAACCCCCCCCGATAGGAGAAGCCCGAACTGACCGAAGCCAGCCAATGCACCCGTCAAACGTGGCTGGACGGAAAGATCAAGACAAGAGTAAGTGCTGAGCCAGTCGTTCCCCCATCTCTCATCGACATGAAATCTGGGGACGACAGCCGGGAGCCCGTTCGCGGTCTTCGGCAGCTCTGCGCCAAACGGCGTCGTGCGCGTCAAGCGTTGCGAGCGTCGCCAAAAGGCGCGTGTCACGATCGAACCGCCATTCACGGAGGTGCAGCGTGTGGTAGCGGTCAGGGGCTCTGCCGTCGACGAAAGTCTTCGGCATCCTCTCCCTGCGGATCTCATCGAGGTCCATAGAGAAAGCAAAACATCCGGCTCGTCGCCGGATGTTTTCGTTTGTCTTACATCTTGCACGACGACGACCACGCGGCGTTGAACAGGGTGCGCATGGTGTCCGACACGGCCTTGCTCTCGAGGATGACCACCACCGGGCGGCCGATGAAGGTCATGAGCGAGACGAAGTTCCCGTAGATGGAAATGTCGCCGTGGAACTCGCCGAACTGGGGGTCGAGCTCGCAGTACTGCACGTCGTCGCGCCGGTGGCGCACCGCGCCGCGGTGCAGCAGGCGGAGCGTCTTGATGTCCTTCCAGCTCACGGCCTTGCGCGACGCCTGGATGGTCTCGGAGTCGAGGTGCGCGTACACGTCGTCGAGGTTCGAGATCTCGTACATCGCGTCCGGGTTCGCCTTGGCGAGCTGGTCGAAGTACGCGGGCAGCGCCTCCTCGCCCTCGTATACCTTCACCGCCGGCTTGATCCCGCCGGACATGAGGTGCAGCGTCCCGATCATCTGCTCGATGTCGGTGAGCGTCGAGGCGAACTTCTGCTGCTCGCCCTTCAGGTACGACACGATGCGGTGCGGGTCCTCGGCGATGTACAGGCGCTTCTTGCCGGAAAGGGAGGACGACATGAGCCCGCGCTTCTGCAGGAGCTCGATCGCCTCGTACGCGGCCGTGCGCGAGATGCGCGCCTTCTGCGCGATGTGCTGCACCGTGGCCGGCCCGAGCTCGAGCGCGCCGAGGTACACCTTCGACTCGCTCGGCAGAAGCCCGACCTGGGAAAGCAGTTGTTCGATGTCCTTCGGCATAACGCACGCCACTAAAGTGGCTTTGAATTCAAAGGGACTTTAGTCCCGTTCGCTTACGTCCCTTCTCCCGCCACGCGCAGCACCTCGTCCACGGTCGTCATGCCGTCCAGGCACTTCAGCATCCCGTCCTGCTGCATGGTGGTCATGCCCTGTGCCTTCGCGAGCTGGCGGACCTGGTACTCGTCGATCTTCTCGGAGAGCGCGGCGCGAATCTCGTCGGTCATGAGCAGGATCTCGTAGATGCCGACGCGTCCCTTGTACCCGGTGTGGTTGCACACCTCGCACCCCTTGCCCTTGTAGAACTTCCACTGCTCGGGCGGCGGCACCGTCTCGCCGGAGGCGGGCGGAACGTCAACGAGGATCTTCCTCACGCGCTCGAGCGTCTCCGCGTCGAGCGTGAGTTCCTCCTTGCAGTCTTGGTGGACCTTGCGCGTGAGGCGCTGGCCGATGATGGCGTTGAGCGCCGGCGCGAGCAGGAACGGCTTCACGCCCATGGAGATGAAGCGGGGAAGGGCGCCGGCCGCGTCGTTGGTGTGGAGCGTCGAGAGCATCATGTGGCCCGTGAGCGCCGCGTTGATGGCGGTCTCGGCCGTCTCGAGGTCGCGGATTTCGCCGACCATCACGATGTCCGGGTCCTGGCGGAGGATCGAGCGCAAACCGGACGCGAACGTGTACTGCTTGGAGTGGTCGATCTGCGACTGGTTGATCCCCTCGAGCTTGTACTCGACCGGGTCCTCAAGCGTGATGATCTTCACGTCCGGCGAGTTGAGCTTGCGCAGGACGGCGTACAGCGTGGTGGTCTTGCCGGAGCCGGTCGGACCGGTGGTGATGATCATGCCGTGCGGCTTCTCGATCTCTCGGATGAGCTTCTTCTCGGCGATGGGCCGCAACCCGAGCCCCGCGAACTCGACCGCGATCGAGCCCGGGCGCAGGATGCGCATCACCACGGACTCGCCCCAGTTGGTCGGGATGGTGGAGACGCGCACGTCCGTGTCGCCGTCCTTGAGAAAGATGGTGAAGCGGCCGTCCTGCGGGCGGTCGGTGACGTTGATCTTGAGCCCGCTGATCAGCTTGATGCGGGAGATGATCTTTTTCCAAAAGTCATGCGGGAGCTCGGCGACGTCCTGGAGCACGCCGTCCACGCGGAAGCTGATGCCGACGCGCTTCTCCTCGGCCTCGACGTGCACGTCGGACGTGCCGAACTGGATCGCGGCGGCCATGACGATGGTCATGATGTCCGTGATCGACGCCTTGTTGAGCACGCGCTGGATGTCCGAGAACGTCTTGAGCTCGCTCTTGAACCGGTTGAGCTCGTCGTCCGTCACCTTCACGCCCTTCACGATGATCTTGATCTTCGGGAGGGTGTCGTACATCTTGAGCGCGACGCGCAGGGACTCCTCGGAAATCTGGTAGACGCCCCCGTTCGCCTGGAGCCGTTCCGCGATCTGGAACTGGATTTCCTTCACGTGCGGGTCGGCGGGGTTCACGGCCGCAAGTCGGAACTCGGACCCGCTGTACAGGAAACAGACGACCTTCAGGCTTTCCGCCTGCTCGCGGGGGAGCTGGCCGAGCGCCTCCGGGCTGATCGGAAACCCCTTCAGGTTCACGTACTGGATTCCGGCGACCGCGGCCTGGCGCTTGGTCTCGTCCTCAAGCTCGCGTAGGCGCACCTCCTTCATTTTCTCGTCGAATTTCTCCTGCACCGTGGCCTCCGGCCCGGTCGGCATGGCGCTGCCGGTCTTTTCGATCAGGTCCTCGATGGATTGGGTAAGCTTGGCCATAACGAGGAAATTATAACAAAGATACTGGATACTGGATATCAGATATTGGCAACGAGCTGCCAGTATCTAGTATCCAATATCCAGTATCCCAATCCCTTCTATCTTCCCCTCCAGATCCGGTGGATCTTGGAGATGATCGTTCTCTTTACGCCCGCGTGCTCGTAGAACCGGACCCAGGCGGCGTACTGGAACGTGGTGGTTGCGCCCGCGAAGGCGAAGACGAACAGGACGAGCGCGGACGCGCCGAGCACGTTCACGATGAGGAACAGGGTGCCGCTTCCGATGAGCAGGGACACCGAGACCAGGATGGCGAACGCGACGGCCGCGAGCGCGAGCGCGGACGCGAAGGCGAAGGCGGCGACGATGATGGCGCCGAACAGGAGGATGCCGGTCTCGAACGCGGCCAGCCAGTGCGCGCGGAAGACGTCGACGGCGTGGTGGGCGGAGTCGAGGGCGTGGCTGCCGGTCTTCACCGCGTGCACGGACGCGAGCATGAACAGGACGGAGACGACCACGGTGAGCGGGAAGGCGACGAGGAAGGTGAGCATCGCGCCGAGCATCGCGCCGCCGTCCGCGCGCGAGACGAGCAGGAACAGCGGAAGCGCGGAAAGCATGATGAGCAGCGTCTGCGCGGCCTTGTGGAGCACGTTCAGCCCGAGCAGATGCCAGAACGCGGCTCGCCCGGCGGCCGCGGCCTCCGCGTCCGTGACCGCCTTGCGTCCGGCCCCCTCGATGAGCGCGCCCTGGCTCACCACCGAGGCGATGACCGCGAGCACGCCGAACAGGATTAGCATGGTCACCGCGACCGTGACGCGGGACGGCTCAAGCCCGGAGAGGTCGCGCACGAGGCGGCCGAACGTCTGCGCGCCCGTGAACGTCCCGTTCATCATCCCCACGTACAGGTCGCGGGCCGCGGTCAGGCGGTGGAATCCCTTGGCCGCCATCTCGCACACCCCGCCGGTGGAGAGCAATGCGGCGAACAAACCAAAAACCCACAGCGCCTTGCGCTCCCACGCGACGCGCAGGGCGTCGCCAAAGAGGGAACGGTAGATCGGCGTGGGTTGTTTGGTCGGCATAACTCCTCCTTTATGCGAACAGCGCCTCGAACTGGTCCTTTTCGATCGTCTCCTTCTCGAGCAGGGTGTTGGCGATCTTGTCGAGGTACGTCTTCTTTTCCCTGATGATACCACGGGCGATCTCCATCGCGCCATGCACGAGCTTGGTGACTTGCTCGTCGATGTCCTGCGCGGTCTTCTCGGAGTAGTTGCGCGTCTCGTGCATCTCACGCCCGAGGAAGATCATCTCCTCGCGCTCCCCGAACGTGCGCGGGCCGAGCTCGCTCATGCCGTAGCGGACGACGAGCTCGCGCGCGAGCCGGTTGCAGTGCTTCAGGTCGCTCGACGCGCCGGTGGTGATGTCCCCGAACGTCTCCTGTTCCGCGACGTACCCGCCGAGCGACATGGCGAGGTCCGCGAGGAACTGCTTGCGGCGGTGCAATCGGCGGTCCTCGCTCGGGAGCTTCATGGTGTAGCCGCCCGCGGAGCCGCGGCTGATGATGGAGACCTTGTGCACCGGGTCCGCGTCCGGCAGCATCTTGGCGACCAGCGCGTGCCCGGCCTCGTGGTAGGCGGTGATCTTCTTTTCCTCCGCGTTCATCACATAGGACTTGCGTTCCGGTCCGAGCATCACCTTCTCGATGGAGGTGAGCACGTCTTCGCTCGTCACTTCCTTCGCGTTCGCGCG
>CAYRYG010000026.1:8137-15019 GCA_964428465.1 uncultured Gammaproteobacteria bacterium | reverse complement strand
ATCGGCTCCATCATCACGGGCCTGTTCGTCGCCATCTCCATGACGACCGGCGGCGGCGCGTGGGACAACGCCAAGAAGTTCATCGAGGCCGGTAACTACGGCGGCAAGGGTTCCGACGCCCACAAGGCGGCGGTCACCGGCGACACCGTGGGCGACCCGTACAAGGACACGGCCGGCCCGGCGATCAACCCGATGATCAAGATCCTGAACATCGTGGCCCTCCTCATCGCGGCGCTCATCGTGTAGTCATAGGCGGGGTCCCCGCACCCCGCAGAGAAACCGCCCCGGACCCGTCCGGGGCGGTTTTGCGTTGACGGGCGGCCGGACTTACGCTAGGTTCGATCCGGAGACCCTCATGCTCGACTTCGAATCGCTCCCGCCGTTTGAATCGAACACGGCGTACTTTCGCCAGGCCGGCGTGCGGCCGTCGCTGTTCTCGCTGGCCGTCAGTATCACGACGCTGTCATTGTTCGGCGTCGGGGTGGGACCGTGGATCGGATGCATGCTGGGAAGGATCCCTCTCATCCGGGTCGACGACGAGCTGTTCTCCGTCGTGGCCGACCCCGTCATGCTGCTGTATCTGTCCGGACCGATCTACCTCGCATGGTCCGGCGTCCGTCTCCAGCGGCTGTTCAAACGGAACAAGGACTTCGCCCTCCTCGCGACCCACGGCCCCGAGCTGCTTCGCCGCGGCGATGATCTCGCGGAGTCCGTCGAACGACTCCGCCGGATATCGCGGTACGTCCGGAGCAAATACGTGCCCGACCCAAGCGCGACGCCGGCACCCGGCACGTTTGAGGAGCACCTGCTTGAGCGTCTGCGCACGGACTGGTATGCCGTCCGGAAGGAGGCGTGGACCCTTCACGCGCAGCAGCAGGACATGCGCATCAGACATGCGCGCTGAACCGCCCGCGCGGTTCTTTTTCATTCCTAGTATACTGGACGCAGTATGTCCGATATCGCGCTCATCCACGGGTTCGCCACCGGGCTCAACGTTTCCGTCATTCGCACGGCGCGCGGGAGGGAAGCAGGGTTCTTTGGGTTCAAGGGGCTGATCGAGAAGGGCGTGGCGAGGCCGTTTCGATGGGACGCGGTCGAGAACGTCTCAATTTGGCAGGCGCTGTCGCCGCTCACGTATCTGACCGTCTACAAGAAGGAGGGCGAGATGGTCCGTTCCGAGCCGACGCACGTGGCGCTCGACGCGTTCCTACGCGACGAACGGCCGCGCGTGATCGTCTGCCACTCGATGGGTTGCGCGCTCCTGCTCGCGTTCCTCGCGCACCACGCGCTGCCGCCGTCGGTCCGGCACGTCGTCCTCGTCCAGGCGGACATCTCGCGTGACACTCCGCTGCCGAATCTCCCGTCCGTCGCCTGGCACAACCTGCACTGCCCGTGGGACCCGACGCTCTTCGCGTCCGCGCTCTATCATCGGTCGATTCGCGCGGGACAGGCCGGGCTGCGCGACCCGCGCGCGCGAAACCGTCTCACGCCGCTCTTCGGCGGATGGAACCTGCACACGGTCTCGATCGGCGACCCGAGGGTCGCCGCGTGGACGGCCGCGTTGGATTGACGCGGGCCGCGAATCCTGCTACGGTCGCTGGACGGAGGCGCCATGAAATCTGACAGGAACCTTCCCGAGCCCGACCGCGGGCCCAAGCGCGTGCTCGTCGTCGCGTCGGCGTTCGTCGCCCTCGCGGGACTCACCATCTGCGCCATCGCGACCCTCACGATGTTGGCGAGGGGGAACGCATCGTTCGTCTTCTTCGCCATCGGGGCGGCGGCCTGCTCGCTGTACATGCGCTGGGTGACCCTGCGCATCGCCCGCAACCTCGAGGCCGCGCTCGACGACGTCGAGCGCGAGGGGGAAACGAAGTGACGCACCTTCACGACGTCGCCCGCGCGACCGAGCACCTGCGCTCGTTCCCCGCGGCCGTGGCCGCGATCTGCCGCCACGCGGCGCAACGCCGCGCGACCTGGGTCGAGATCGAGTTCGCCGACGCGCTCATCGTGCGCGACGACGGCCTCCAGATCAACGCCATCAGGCGCGGCCTCATCGCCATGCTGTCCGACGGTACCGTCGACCTCGACACCGCGATCGGCACCCGCGGTGAGCTGGAACTGTTCGGCTTCGTCCACCACGTTGACGCCGCGCGCTTCTACACCTGGAGGAACACGGGCGCCGACCTGTCCGCCCAGACGATCGGCGTGAGCCGCAGCCACAAGGTGCCCGGAATCGGCCCGCTCGCGTGGAACGACTGCCCGGTGCCGCCCGCGCCGAACACCCCGCCCGCGCACGGCGCGACCATCCGCTGGGATACGCTCCCAGCGAGCGCGCCCGCGGCCAACGACGCCTTCGCCGCCATCCGCCGCGAGATGCGCGCGCTCCTCGACCCCGCGGTCGCGGACCTGGTGCGCCTGCGCATCGCGTCGCTCCACGGCACTCGTCCGCTCGACTAGCACGTCGGGCTTTTTCATTTCAACTCTGTCCAGGCCAGGCCATTGACAATCGGTGAAACCTAGTGTAGAAATCCGCTGCCACCAACAACGGAGGTTGGCACATGGACATCGCGCTTCGCAACGATCGCCACGTCCGCATGGGCGTCCACATGCCCCCGGCCCTCGTGGGCCGCTGGCAGAACGGCCAGGAGGTGGGCCAGAGCCTCCCTCCCTACGCGGCCATCCAGGCGCACCCCGTCGACGAGTTTCCCGAGCTCCCGGACGACTGGGAGCGTTCCACCGAGGACACGTCCACCTACGTGGTCGGGCTCGAGGAGGGCAAGGGGATGTGGTTCGACTTCACCCAGCTCCCGCACCACCCGACCCACGACGTGGCGGTGTGCATCTCGGTGCAAGGCGTCTGCGCCCTGACCGGCATGGAGCTGACGAGCGGCCAGATGCCGCTCCACCAGTACAGGCAGCGCTGCCCGCTGCACAACGTCGCGTTCACGGGCAACCTGTTCTGCTCCCAGTGCGGCTTCGAGTGGCCGCCGCAGAACTACCTGGCCTCCACCGGCCCGGCCACCATGTGGCTCGACGGGTTCCGCTCCTCGGACGGCAAGACCCGCCAGTTCCTCATCACGTCGGAGGAAGGACGCGGCGTGGCGGCGCAGCTCATCGGCGACCGGCGGACCTTCGACCTCACCTTCGCCTTCTTCCGCTCCAACGCGGAGAAGCCGCCCCGGCCCCCCGTCCGCCGCGGCGGGTACAACAAGCTCGCGGGCCTCGAGTCGACCGGCGGTCCCATGTTCCGCGGGGGAGGCGGCACGAAGGGCCTCTCGATCGGCGCGACCTCGCGCGGCGCCTCCAGCATGCCGACCCGCTCGCTCGAGATCGGCGCGGGCGCGCTCATCGACCAGCGCATCGGCCGCGACCCCAAGGAGATCGAGCACTGGAACGGCACGCGCGTCGGCACGGTGAAGATCTACTACATGCCGATGAGCCAGCTCGCCCCCATCCTCGCCGCCCGCGCCCAGCGCGCCGAGCGGCAGGGCGGGTTCCTCGGCGGCAAGGGCCTCGTGGTCGGCAACGACGGCGGCAACCAGAAGTTCTGATCCCCCGGGATCCCTGAGAGGCATCGCCTCTCTTTTTCATTGGCAAAAAAGCCGCCCGTCAGTAGGTGGGCGGCACGAACAGCTGTTGGAGCGGGAGCGCGGATACTTCCTCGCCCTCGCGCAGGATCGCGGCGAGCACGCGCTCCATGTCCGCGCGCGTGTCGGCAAACGACTCGCGGCACCGGCGGCGGAGCGAGCGGCGCGGGAAGTCGGGCGGGGTCGTCGAGCGGGACGCGATGGCCGCGTCAACCTGCGTCGCGTCGATCCGCGCCTGCAGCCGGTCCGTCTCGTCCTGCAGGTCGCGGATCGACCGCGTGATCGCGGCGTCCGCGGCGAGCGCCTCCGGCTCGTGCGCGAAGTCCGTCGCCAGTCGGGAGGCATGCACCTGCCGGCGCAGCTCCGCGAGCCGCGTCTGGCTCGACACCACCGCCATCTGCGCCTCGGTCATGAGCGCGAGCTGGGCGAAGAGCAGGGTGCCGAGCTCCTCCTTGGTCGCCACGCTCCGGCATACGGTCCGCGTCATCGTCTCGTACGGTGCCCAGTCGACCGTCGGTTCCGCGGCGAACGCGCGCGCGATAAGGAACAGCAGCATGGGTCTCTCCTGTCCCGTTCTTACCGCCCACCGACATGAATGTCAACGCTTGACAATTTCGTTCTCCTCGGATAACGTGCGCGTCTCCGGAAACGGAGACGATGGAAAACCAGCAGCACAAAGAATGAGGATGGACGACCATGGACCGTACCGCTCGCATGACGCAGGTTCCCAAACCCCAGCTCGCCGGCCTCGAGAAGGCCATCGAGCGCATCGGCGGAACGGCTGCAAAGGGGAGGGGCGCGGCCGTCGTCGCGCAGACCGGCGAGGACGAGCCGACCTACGGCGACGTCATCGACCTGGCGGAGGACGCCGGGACGTTCGACCTCGCGCTCAAGAAGGCGGGCGCGGACCTGCCGGCCGGGAAGGTCGGCCGCGTCCGGTCGATCGTCCAGAAGTTCGGCCCCGACGTCCCGGTGTGCAAGCGCTGCGGCGACCTGGCCGTGGACGTGGTCGGCGGCGAGGCGCTCATCCGCTCGGAGGGCCAGGCCTGCCCGGGCTGCGGCGAGTTCCTCGAGGAGTCCGAGGCGGCCAGGCCGTACGTGGCGTGGACCACCGGCCACGAGGTCCCGCCGACGATCTCGTACGACTTCGACACGACCCCGGGCATCCGCATCCCGCTCACGGACGCGGCGATCCGCGAGCAGCACGAGGTCAGCCCCGCGCTCGACGCGCTGCTCGCGCGCGAGGGCGTGACGACGATCGCGTTCCTCCTCTGGCTCTACCACGGGCCCGAGAAGACGCGCTTCTCCCGCGCCACGCACAAGGTCCTCCGCTTCCTCGCGGACCCCGACGCGGAGACGGGCCACCCGAACGTCACCCGCAACTGGGTGAAGGCGGCGAAGGGGTACCGCGCTTCGTCGGAACCAAGCGTCACGGTGAACGGTGGCTCCAGCTACAACCTCGCCCCCACCAGGGCGTGGCACGGAAGCAAGGAATCGATCCTCTACGACCTCTTCGTCTCCCTCGACATCGGCGAGATCATCGTCGCCCTGCAGCGCATGGACTACGCGCGACAGCCCCTCAGCAGGAGGCCCCCGCGGGGGAAACCCGCGCCCGAGGCGGGGGACGAGCTCCAAGGGATGCTCGAACGACACGGGCAGCTCGGCAACAAGGAGCTGTACCTCGTGCTCTGCCGCGCGTTCCCCGGCCGCGCCGGTGACATCGTCCTCGCGGCGTCGAAGTACGACATCCGCATCTCCCCGGCCGACCTGGTCGACTGAACGCGGCGCTGGCCCGTTGACATGACGGGCCTTTTTTTATACTCTGGCGATCCGACCAATGCCGGTCGGCATTCTTCTGGAGCACGAATGATCGAGCATCTCGGGGCACACCGTCTCCTCGCGGGGCTGTTCGCGAACTCGGACCGGGGGTACGGGATGGGGCCGTCCTTCTTCCGCGCCGGCCACGCGTCCGTCGCCCGCTTCCTCAGCGCCGCGCCAGAGCTCGACTCGGCGGAGCGCGCGTTCCTCGCCGCCACCATCGGCCTGTCGCTCGACCTGGGCGGCGGCGCGAACAACCGGTGGATCGGCATCTCCAGCGCGCACCTGTCGTCGGACGAGATCGGCGTCGCGCAGCGGCTCGTCGGGCTCGGCGTGCTCGAGCACGAGATCGGCCTGCCCGACCAGAACTGCCACGAGCTCCACGACGCCTACTTCCCGAGCCGATCGCTCGTCGCGGCCGTGGTGGAACGCCTCCCCGCGTCCGTGTGACCCTGCCCGACCTCTCCCGCGAGGACGGGCGTTTTTCTTTCCGTGGAAACCTTGACGGGCGGCGCGATTTTGCGTACGCTGCACCGCGCTCACTCCAGAGGCAAACATTCATGAGCGACTCCGCTCCTTCCATCGGCTCCATCGGTTCCATCGCCTTCGACGGTCGCAACGACCGCTGGAAGGGCCTCCTCACGGAGGTCATCGGCGGCACAACGCGGCTGCACGGGCTGCTCGCGGACATCATGCGCGGGCACGACCACGGGACGCGGATCAACGTCCGGCTGCTCCTCGGACATGACGTGGAGCCGGAGATCCGGGGGGTCAACTGGCACGGGTTCCCGCTCGCGCTCGAGGTGCACGTCCCGGTGACCGGCCACCCGACGGTCGGCGCGCTCGCCTACTACGGCGCCAACGACGTGCGTCGCATCCCGTCCGACGCGGTGCGCCACGAGGAACGCGCCCTGCTCGTGCGCGTCCTCGAACGGCCCATCGGCCTGCTCCCGGACGTGCGCGTGGACCGGCTCACGTCCGACCGGGTGACGCAGCGCGAGATCGATGAGCTCGTCGACATCTACCGCACGAGCTACACGAGCTACCTCACCGACCTGAACGAGCACACGGTACGCGCGATGATCGCGAGCAACACCGTGCTCATCGTGCGTGACGAGCACGGTCGCATCGCGAGCGTATGCGTCGCGGAATCCGTGACGCTCGACCTGCCCGGCGGCCCGCTCCGGCTCGTCGAAATCTCCGACGCGGCCACGCGCCGCGACTGCCGCGACCGCGGATACTACTCCGCGGCCAAGCACCACTGCATCGACTACCTGCGCTCGCTTCCCGGCCCCACGGTGATCACCACCGAGGCGCGCGCCAACTCCGGCCGCGTGCTCCGGTCGAACATCCGGCTGGGCCTCGCCTACGCCGGCTACGAGCCGCAGCACTGCGTCATCTCCTCGACCAACGACGAGGACGTGCAGCAGGACAGCAAGTACGGCGACTTCGCCGTCTTCTACTCCCCGTAAGCTGC
>CAYRYG010000026.1:0-8127 GCA_964428465.1 uncultured Gammaproteobacteria bacterium | reverse complement strand
TTTTTTCATTTGTAACGGGGGGGGCCCCCCCCCCCCGCCACGAAGGCGGCCTGCAGGGAGGCCGCCTATGACACATACGAAACAAATCCCCGAGTCCGGCTACACCGACCACCACACGCACCCGGCCTCGCGGTGCCGGATTTTGACGGAGTGCGACGCGAGCGCGGCGGCGAGCTGGGACGAGGCCCGGGCCCTGATCGCGGCGCACATCGCGGAGAACCCCGGACGCGAGCGGTACGTCGCGCACGGGTGGAACCAGGCGACGTGGGGAACGCCGACCGTCGAGGACCTGGACGCGCTCACCGAGAAGGAGCTGATCGTGATCAACGTCTCGTACCACGGCGCCGCGCTGAATTCCCAGGGACTTCAGTCCCGTCGCGACGCCACTAAAGTGGCTGGGAATATCGTGACGGAAGCGGATTACGACGAGCTTGCCATCGCGACGCTTCCGAGGAAGGAAGAGCTCATCGTCGCGATCCCGAAGTACCACGCGTACCTCGGGACGCTCGGCGTGGTCGCGGCGCACGACATGCACCTCGCGACCATGGACCAGATCGACGCGTACCGGGAGCTCGACCGTTCGGGCCGTCTCGCGATCGACACGACCGCCTTCATAAACCCCCGCCTTCTCAACGACTCCCGGCTCTTAGAGCCGGGAGCGTTAGACGGGCGGCGGTTCCGCCTCGCGGGCCTCAAGCTGTTCCTCGACGGCGCGATCGGCGTGCACACCGCGTACGTCACGGAGCCCTACCTCGACACGCACGGCCACGGGATGCTCCGGTTCACGAAGGACGAGTGCGTCTCCCTGATCGAGCGGTCGCTCGCGCTCGGCCTCATGACGCCGGCGATCCACGCGATCGGCGACGCCGCAGTGTCCACCGTGCTCGACGTATACGAGGCGCTCAAGGCAAAGGGCCGTGACACGCGAGGCTGGCGCATCGAGCACTGCGAGATGGTACGCCCGGAGGACGTCCCGCGCATCGCCGCGCTCGGCGTCATCCCGGTCATGCAGCCGAACTTCCACTGGGACCTCGACCACTACGGCGACCGTCTCGGGGACAACCTGCGCCTCGTGAACCCGTTCCGGACGCTGCTCGACGCGGGCGTGAAGGTCCTCTTCGGCTCCGACGGCATGCCCGAGGGCCCGAAGGTCGGCATCGACTACGCCATGAACCGCGCGCGGTTCCACGAACAAACAATCACCCTCGCGGAAGCGCTCGCGGGGTACGGCATCAACCGGTCCGCCACTTAGTGGCGGACCGGTTCGTTTGGACCGCATGAAAAAACCGCCGGACGAATCCGACGGCTAGGCGGCGACGCTCGGGAGCTGGCCGAGCTGGCGCGCGCGGGAGACGATGCCCGCGATGGAGTGCGGCCAGAGCCGGCGCGCGCGGGCGATCTGGCGGCGCAGCGCGTTCCAGTCGCCCGTGCCGGCGTTGCACGCCGTCCAGACCGCGACGACGACCTGGAAGTCCGTGTCGTCGGGTTCGGCCGCGGCCGCGCGGGACGCGGGCGGCGCGTCCGCGGACCCGCCGTCCTCCACCGGCCGCGCGGGCCAGGTGGACGGGTCGGCGGTGATGCCGATCGCCGCGACCCGGTTGCGCGCCACGCCGGGCTTGGGCCGCATCGCGGCGAGCACGCCCGTCACCTGCCGCGGCGTGAGCCCGAGCTCGACGCACAGCGCGTCGCGCCCGTAGTGCTCCCACGCGAGGTCGTTCACGGCCCTGCGGCGCGCGCGGATCGTCTCGCGGTCCGCATCGGTCACCTCGCGCGTGCGCACGGCCGGCACGACCACCGTCTCGACGCCCATGCTCCTCGCGAATGCCCGCAGAAGCGCGCGTTCCCGGGCGGCATCCATCAGCTCATCCATCTTCGACTCCTATCCGAACGTGATGGGATCCCCGTGCGGATCCACGAGGGTGAGGGGGGCGCGGACCGCGAGCTCCCACATCTGTTCGACGACCTCGAGCACGGTGGGTGGGTCGTCGGCCATGGGACAGATCCGGAAGAACCACGTCCGCATGGGCTGGCTCATCCGGCTCGCGTAGGCGAAGTGGCGGAAGTCCGTCGGCCACATCTGGCAGCGGCGCCCCGAGAGGATCTCCCGGAGCTCCGGCGCGCGGACGCGGACGAACTGCGACCCGCGTCGCTGTGCCACCACCTTGTCGGAGATGCGCGCGAGCACGCGGTTCACCTCCCCGATCCCGTCCTCGTCGAGCGTCCCGTACGTCCCGTCGAGGCGGGTGAACCCCATGAAGAGGACCATCCACCAGAGGAACCCGAGCTCGCGGCACAGGTGCGACTGGTCCGACGCGACCGCGTTCGAGAGGTGGCGCTGCAGATGCGCGTACCGCCGCAGCATCCGGTCGAACCCGCGCTGGAACCGGTCGAGGTCCCCGAGCGCGGAGTAGAACTTGGAGGCCGCGATGACGCCCTGGCGCACCGCGTCCTGGTCGCGGGCCGCGTAGCTCGTCACCATCAGGTGCCCGTCCGGTTCCGCCGGGAAGACCCGCGCGACCGAGAGCAGGGCGGTGATGTCCGTGTCGTAGCTCCCGTCGAAGTCGAGGCTCGCGAACCGGAGCCTCGGGAGACGCTCGCGCTCGATGGCCGCCACGACGTCGCGGATCTCGCCGTGCATGACGCGCACGCCCTGCGCGTTGCGCGTCACCTCGCGGATGTTCGCCTCGCCGTGCTCCGCGCCGATCAGGTCGGCGGGACGATAGCCGCGCGCGACGTACAGCGGCAGCTCGAGGTTCTCCGGGCCGGGCAGGTACAGCCCGAACCCGGGGCCGGGCGGGACGAACTGCGCGAACTGGCCGCGCAGGTAGTCCTTCGCCGGGTACTGAAAGGTGCGTTCCTTCACGTCGCCTCCTCGCGATGGAAGAAAGAAACCTAACAATTCCTTGACAATCCGTCAAGAAACGGATAGAGTCGCTGTCCGCTCTTTTGGCGGAAACCGGAGGTCCAGATGGCCGGAAAAACCCGCGGGATGGGTCACGCGTTCAGGGAATACCAGCTCGCCGTGGCCGGCGCGGCGCAGGCCAGGGGGAGCGCGGGCACGGACCCGCTGCTCGGCGGCGTGCGCGTGGCGGCGCCGCTCTCGATCGACATGCTCGTCAGCGAATACGACCGTCGGTTCGACCGGCGGTACGCGAGGGCGATCCGCGACCTGCTCCACGAGCTCGCGAAGGAGCGCGCGGCACGGACGAACGTCCTGCCGAAGAAGGCGTTCCGCGAGGTGTGCGACGCGCTGCGGAACCGATTCAAGCTCGGGGAGCACGGGACGCTCTACCTGCTCGCCACCGCGCGGACCAAGGGCGTCCGGCCCGCCTCGCTCGAGGAGGCCCTGGCGTTCGTGAACGGGTTCCTGACGCGCACGGAGTTCGACCGGCTTCCCGAGAAGGAGCGCTTCCGCGCGGCCTGGAGGACGTGGGACAGCTTCCTCCACCTCTTCCACGTGCACGTCCCGTGCGTCGGGATGGGAAACATGGGGACCGAGACCCTGCTGCGCTCCCTCGACCTGTGGCAGGCCACCGGCCTGAACGTCGCCCCGTGCCACGCGATGCGCGTGACGCACGTCGCGGAACGTCACGGATTCGACGCGGAGGTCATCGCGGCGCTCGCGCGCGAACACGGCGCCGAGCGGCTCGACGACGTCGCGCGGCTGATGGAGGACGGGATCGTCACCCCGGAAAGCGTCTGGGAGTTCCAATCCCGGCCGGAGCTTGTACGCGCGCTCACCCGCGGCCAGATCGTCTGGCTGATGCGCGAGTGGCACGCGGACCCGTCGACCGACCTGCTCGCGTTCGCGCGGGACAGGCGGCGCGATCTGCGCCGTCAGCGCGGTCCGCTCTTCGCCGGAAAGCGCCCGACGGCCATCCTCATCGGATCGACCGCCAATGCCATCGACTCGGTCTACCGGGAGACGACCGCGGAGGAGCGCGCGAAGGCCGAGTTCCTCCAGATCCTCCGCGTGCACGACAAGGCGTGCGGACCGGAGAGCTGGGCCCCGGACGCCTACGTCCCCTCGGACGACGCGATCCTCGGCTCCGCCTTCGAATGCCCGGCGCCACTGGCGAGCGGCCTCGCGCGGCGACTCGCGCTCGCGGGCGACGCGCTCGAGGAGCGCGCCGAGCGCGCCTGCCGGCTGTTCGGCGACGCGCCGCCCGACCGGACCCTGTTCGCCCTCGACCTGCTCGCCGAGTGGGAGGGGATGGCGGACCCGGCGCTGTGCCTGCGCGCGGCCGTCGCGTGCGGCAAGGCGCGCGTCCCCGACTCGCTCGCGTTCGACCTGCTCGCGCGGTTCGGCCGCGACCACGCCGAGGAGGCGGTCGGGCTCGTCGAGGACGGGCTCGTCGGCCTCAGGGAGTGCCAGCGTCTGCTCAAGTACCCCGCGCTCATCGTCGAGCGCCGGGGACGCATGCGCGACCTGCTCGAGCGCTACCGCGCGGCGGGCAGCCCCGCGGACATCTGCGCGTTCGCGTGCCGACGGCCGGTCGCGGGGTCGCGCGGGTCCAAGCCCGAACGTACCGTCCCCGCCGCCGCGGTGTCGCTCCGAAACGACACCGCGCTCGACGACCCGGCGCGCTACCTCGCGGCGATCGACGCCGCCGAGGCGCGGTCGTCGGATCTCGTGGCCGAACCCGAGCCGCCCGCCGTCGGGCTCGTCGCCGCCGCGCCCGTCCCGGATCCGGTGTCCGCGCCGACGGAACCGGCGACCGAAGCCGGTACGGACGGCAACGGACCGGAGACGTCCGCGACCGAACGGAGGGAGGAACCGGGGAGGACGATGTCCGTCGCCGGACCGCTCGCCGCGGCCATGGAGTCCATCTGCCCGGACTGCGCCAAAAAGGTCGCGGAAGCATGGGCGAGCCTCCGTCGCCTGGATGTCCGCCTCGACATGAGCATCTCGGAGGCGCTCGATCGGGTCGAGGACGCGTTCGCCCGCATGGTCCGGTTCGAGCACGCGCACCACCGCCTCAAGGACCACAGGCGCTACTTCGTGGAGGCGCTCAAGACGATCCTCCTGCCCGGCGCCATCGCGCGCGTAGGCGCCGACCCGGTGGCCGAGGACGAACGCGTCGCCGACAGGAGCGCCATCGAGCTCCTGGTCGCGTGCGAGCGCTCGGGCATCCGCTTCTCGGATCCGCGGGAATTCAACGGGTTCCGGGCCGGACTGCGTTCCAGGCTCGTTACGCCCGAGTTCGCCAACGAACGGAGCTGTTGGCTCCCGACCGGAATCAGCGGACTGCTCGAAACGCACGTTCCGCACGTTCCGGCCTCCGTCCGGCCGCAGCTCGCGAAGGACGCCGTGCTCGTGCGGGCGTTCGACCTGTTCGCCGAGCTCGATGGCGTCGCGTTCTGCAAGTGCCTCCGGATCTCCGCCGGCTTCGACCGACGGAAAATCGGCGCCTCGGACATGCGGCACCTGGCGCTCGCGTTCGCGGCCGACCGGCACGTCGACGACCTGGTCGGCATCCTCGAGGACGCCCGCGTCCGCACGCGCGACATCGAGCGGCTGCTCGAGCGTCCCGGTCTCATCCGTACCAGCACCTACGCCGCGCTCGCTTCCTGAGGCGGCGTCTTTTTATTGCCTCGCGCCGTTGACGGAACCCGAAAACCCTGGTAGGGTCGTCATCCGGCCGCATCCTGCCCGGATGCGCCGCGACCCTTCCAACCGCAAGGAAATTTGATGAATCGCAGGCAATTGAAGAAGCACGAGGGCCGTGCCGTGCTGAGCGAACGGTTCGGAAACGCGCGTTCGCCGCACGACGCCGGCAAGGCGATCCTTGCACGGCTCGGCGAGGAACCTCCCGCCGACGGATGCGACGTGTCTCCCGGTACGTGGCGTCCCGGTCCCGCGGAGCCGGACGTGCCGGCCGCGGCGACGGACCACGAACCCATGCTCGGCTTAGACGTGTCCGTCGCACGGATGGAAACGTTCGACGCGGACGCGCTCGCGCTCATCGCGGAGCGGGCGGACGCGCGAGCCGGCATCGACGCGTGGACGGAGTTCCGCATCGCCCTGTGCGAGGAGGCCGACGAGCTCGCCGAGCTCGAGGCCGAGCTCGCGCGGGAGGCGGACGCCGGGGAAGAGGAAGACGAGGCCGAGCAGGCCGGAGCGAGCGCGGAGGACGCCGGCCGGCTAGCGGCCATCGCGACCGACGCGGCGTTCATGCGGGAGTGGGAGTCGTGCGAGCCGCTCGCCGCGGGGATCACGAGCCTTCCGCTGCGCCAGCTCGCCGAGACCGTCAACGTCGGCCCGATCGTCACGCGACTCGTCGCGGGAGAGCCCGCCATCGAGATGTTCGAGCGCCGGCACGACCGTGCCCGGGAGCTGCTCACGCAGCTCGCGACCGCGCTCGAGGAGGAGCGCGTGGCCCCCGCGGCGCTCGTCGCCGAGGCGCTCGAGAGTCGCGTCAGCGCGGCGCTCGACCGGGCGCTCACCGCGGAGGCCCTGCGCCTCCCCCAGGAGATCCGGCGCGTGGTCGTGGAGTTCCGCCAGGCGCGGGACGGCCGCGCCGCGCCGCTGCGCGCGTTCCTCGACGCGAACGCCGACCTCGAGCGCGCGCACATCGTGCTCGACCAGCGCGAGACGACGGTACGCTCCGGCGGAACCCGCCCGGCGTTGCGCGACATCCGCCTCTACGGCGAGATCATCGACACCTGCGACGCGGGGTTCGCGGAGCTCGCCCGCATCGAGGAAGAACTCGCCCACATCGAGGATGGCCTCGACCGGCACCGCGCCGCCTTCCTGGCCCTTTGCGACCGCGCGCGGGCAACCGCCAATATGGTCGCGCAGGTCCGGGCCGCGGCCCAGATGCTCCAGATCCCCCTCTCGGACGCCATGTCCGCGCAGGTGGAGAAGGAGACGCGGCGCCTCGACGACGCGGTGGAGACGTACACCGCGGAGATGGACGCGGGCTTCGAGGCCCCGCAGCGGAACATGTCCGTGCGACGGCTCGAATCCGAGCTGCCGTCCCGCAAGGAGTACCACGCGGCGCTCACCCGTCCGCGCGCCGAGAGCCTCTTCAGGGTTCCGGCCACGGACCGCGACGAGGAGATCCGCCGGCTCATCCTGCTGACCTACGACCTCACGTGCACCGACAACCGCGTGAAGGGCCGGAGCATCAACGCGGTGGCCAACAGCATCATGGTACGCGCCGGGTTCGTCCGCGAGGAGGAATCCGGACGCGCCAGGGAGCTGTTCGCGTCGAAGGAGGCGACGGCGTGGCGGCAGACGCACTTCGACCACACCACGGTCGGACAGCGCGGCCACATCTACATCCCGAACCCGGCCGGTCGCAAGCTCGCCAAGGCGTACGCCCGCGAGCTCGCGGACGCGCGCGACTTCACCGAGCGGTTGCTGCGCGCGCTCCAGGAGCACCGCGCGGCCGTCGCGCAGGAAGAAGCGGCCAAGAAGAAGGCCAAGGCCTGACGCTCACCCCCGACCGCTGGTCGGGTTTTTTCTTTTAGCTCTCGTCCCTTCAACAAAAAAGATCCCCGCGAAGGGATCAGTCGCTCTTGATGAGCAGCTCGTAGTTGTCCGCGAGCGCGCGCAGGCTGCGCTGGCGCTCGACGAGCGCGTCGATGCCCTCGGGCTCGGGCCGGGACGCCTCCGCCTCGCGCAGGCGGGCCCGCGCCGTCTCGAGCTCGGCCTCGAGCTCGGTCACCCTGGCCTCCGCCGCGCGGATCTCCTCGAGCCGCCGCTCGCGCGCGGCCCGCTCGGCCTCCTCGATCTGCGCGCCGAGGGAGGCGATCTCCTCGCCGATCTCGTCCTTCGACTTGATCCTGGGCGTGACGGCGGGCGCCACGGCGGGCTCCGGCGCCACGGCGGGAACGCTCGCGGTGAACCGGAGCCGAGGCGGGTTCGAGTGCGAGCCTACCGTGCCCCCGACCATCTCGAGCGTCCCGTCCTCCCGGTAGCGGCGCAGGCGGTCGTACACCGTGGACTTGCCCGCGCCCTCGATCTCCGTGAGGACGTCCCTCGAGGTGAACTCGCGCCCGGCGAACCGGGAACGAAGCGCGGCGGCGAACGCCTCGCCCGACAGATCGGACGCGCCCGACGGCTTGCGGGCGGCGGCGGGCTCGGCGGGCTTCGGCCAGAGCACCGTGCCGTCGTCGAGC
>CAYRYG010000025.1:1902-15340 GCA_964428465.1 uncultured Gammaproteobacteria bacterium | reverse complement strand
CAAGCGCGATCAAAAACCAGGTCCCAAAGGCGGTTGTGCGTTTCATAGGGGACGGGTACCATGATAGCGCGTTTGTTCACAATCACAAACCATATGGCATTCGAAGCCAAAAATTACGACGCGCTGCTCGGGACGCCGGGATTCAGCGACACGATGCTGAAAAATCACTTCGCGCTGTACCAGGGATACGTCAAGAACGTAAACGCGTTTCTCGAGTCGGGCGGGGATTTCCGCCGGTTCGGGTGGGAGTTCAACGGCATGCGGCTGCACGAGCTGTATTTTGAAAACATGACGAACGGCGGCCGGGGCGAGGTTCCGGAAGCGCTTGCCGGTTTCGTCGAGGGGTTCAAAGCGCTCGGGGCGTCGCGCGGCATCGGTTGGGTCGTGATGTACCTCGACATGCATTCCGGACGCTGCTTCAACGTCTGGGTCAACGAGCACGACGTCGGCCACCTTGTCGGATGCGCCCCCCTGCTCGTCATGGACGTGTTCGAGCACGCATACCTCACGGACTACGGAATCAAGCGCGCAGACTACATCGAGGCGTTCATGAAGACGATCGACTGGCAGATGGTCGGTCTCCGACTCGATAACGCACGTCACCAAGTCCCGAGAATTAACTAGCACCTATGATCCGCATTTCCCAACCCGCGCCGAACTTCGAGCGTGTCACCGCGTACAAGAAGGGCGACGCCGAGTTCTCGAAAGTCAGCCTGTCCGACTACCACGGCAAGTGGCTCGTCTTCTTCTTCTACCCGCGCGACTTCACCTTCATCTGCCCGACGGAGCTCCGCGGCTTCTCCAAGCACCGCGACGAGTTCGTGGCGCTCAACTGCGAGGTCCTCGCCGCGTCCACGGACTCGGAGTGGAGCCACAAGAACTGGTTCGAGCGCGACCTGCCGGAGGTCGATTACCCGATCCTCGCGGACAACACGCATGCGATTGCGATGGCTTACGACGTCTACAACCCGGACGACGGTCTCGCGGAACGCGGCACGTTCATCATCGACCCGGAGGGCGTGGTGCGCTACGCCCTCATCTCCTCGGGCTCGGTCGGCCGCTCGGTCACGGAGACCCTCCGCGTCCTGAAGGCCCTGCAGTCCGGCGAGCTCTGCCCCGTGGAATGGAGCACGGGCGAAAAAACGCTCGGAAAGGCCTAAAATTCAGCTGAGCATAGCAAAAACCGCTTGACAAAAGGCGGTTTTTGTGATATTCTTCTCGGTCTTTGTGGCTCCCTTCCGCCACGGGACGGTTCGTTCAACAAGGAAGGTTCAGGAGGGACGATGTCCCGGATTTCTGATTTGTTGGAAAAGGTCGGCGGCCCCCAGCCCCAGCGCCGCGACCTGCCGCCCCCGCGGCCCGTGTCCGCCGCGGCCCAGCGCCCGACCCACCTCACGACGAGCCCGAGGCCGGAGCCCGAGAGCGTCATGACGCTCCGCGCGCGCGACCTGGTGGTCCCCGCCTACGGGTTCGACACGTCGGCGCTGGCCGAGCGGTACCTGTCCGAGGTCGGATGGACCCTCGACGACCGCCGGCGCACCGTGATCCGCTCCGGCGGCAAAGTGTACGTGGAGCGGGGCATCACCATGGCCGAGGACTCCATGGACCTCGACCCGCTCGGCGACCGCCGCGGCGTCAGCGACCCGCGCTACCGCCAGCCGTGGCTCACCCTGCTCTCGGCGGACAAGCCGAAGCCCCACGGCGCGTACCACGTGCTGCTCCTCCCCGAGGGGCGGCGCGAGACGAGCTGGTTCGGCGACCGCAAGCGCGCGGCCCCCTGGGTCACGTCCGCGCGGACCGGCCCGTGGGACGTGGCCGTGGCGTGGCAGCGCGGCGACGGCGAGGACCTGCGTCCCGTGTACGAGCGGGACGGCCTGCGCGTGTACGCGGCCCGCAACGTGCGCGGCGTGCTCATCGCGCGCCGGGCCGTCATCAGCCCCGGCGGCGCCGTGGAGCGGTACGTCACCGAGACGCGCTTCATGACGCTCGACGTGTTCGACCGCACGTTTGGCACCGACGACAAGGTGCGGCCCTGGTTCTCGGTCAGCGTCCAGTTGGACGAAGGGCCGACGGATCCGCTCACCTACCTCGATCGCTTCGACGAGGAGCGCCGCCCGCTGTTCGAACGCGCGGCCAGGCTGTTCAACCTGCACTGCGCCCGCGGCGTCCCCGCGCCGCTCGAGAAGCGCCTGCGCTTCTTCCACGAGCAGGGCGCGAAGTCGCGCGGCCGCGAGGGCGACGCCTTCCGCGCGAGGCTCAAGGAGCTCGACTGGCTCGCCGGGACCGACCTGGTCCAGGAGCCCTGGCAGATGGCCCTCGCGGTCTGGGAGTACTCCGGCCGGTTCGGCCGCGAGGAGCACTTCCCGACCAGCGGGGAGCAGACCGGGGACATGATCGAGCGGTACGCGGCGGCCCGCCCCGCCCGCGCCGCGCTCGTGCGCCGGTGGATGGACGAGTACGTCCGCCAGCTCACGGACTCGTGGAACTACCGAGGCGACTGAACGCAAAGCGGCCCGACCCTCGTCGGACCGCTCTTTTCATTCTATTCGATCTTCAGCGCCTTGCGGAGCTTCTTCTCGTCGTAGCCGATGATGATCTCGTCTCCGATCTCGACCACGGGCACGCCCATCTGGCCGGTCTTCTTGATCATCTCCTGCGCCTTGGCGCCGTCCTCGGACACGTCGATGTCCGTGAACTTCACGTCGTGCTCGGTGAGAAACTTCTTGGCGAGCTTGCAATACGGGCAGGTCGGGGTGGAATAAACGGTGACGTTCATAACGCGGGATACTGGATATTAGAGAATAGATATTGGCAACGAGCTGCCAGTATCCAATATCCAGTATCTAATATCCAATTCGTTTTAAAATCTCCGGTATATCTTTTTCCTCCACCTGTCCGAGCCAGACGTTGTCCGGCATGATGACGACGCTCGCGCCGGTGGAGCAGCGGTCGAGGCAGCCGGACTTCGACACGCGCACGTCGTGCGTCACGGCCTTCACCGCCTCCTTGAGCTTCCGATGAAGCTCCGCACCGCCCTTGTCCGCGCAGCACTCGCGGCCGTCGTCGCGGCAGTTGGTACAAACCAAGACGAGCTTCCGAACCGTGGACCCGACTTCGATCATACGGCGCGCAGGTATTCGAGCAGCGTGCGGACGGCGTGGCCCGTGCCGCCCTTCTTCGTGTAGGGATTGAGCGGGCGTTCCGCGAACGCGGGGCCGGCGATGTCGAGGTGGACCCACGGCAGGCCCGCGACGAACTCCTGCAGCAGCAGCCCGGCGGTAAGCGACCCGCCCCAGCGCGGCGCGTCGTTCTTGAAGTCCGCGATGTCGGTCTTGATGAGCTCCTTGTATTCCTCCGGCAGCGGCAGCCGCCACATATTTTCTCCCGCCCCTTTCGCCGCTTTCGCCACTTTCGCCGCGAGATCGTCGTCGTTCGACATCAGCCCCGTGTATTCCTCGCCGAGCGCGACCACGCACGCGCCGGTGAGCGTGGCGAGGTCGATGATGGCGTCCGGCTTCTGCCTGGCGGCGTAGGTGAGCGTGTCCGCGAGCGTGACGCGGCCCTCGGCGTCCGTGTTCTTGATCTCGATCGTCTTGCCGTTCATGACCGTCACCACGTCGCCCGGCCGGATGGCCTTCCCGCTCGGCATGTTCTCGACCGCGCCGAAGATGCCGTGCACCTCGAGCGCGGGCGACAGCTCGTCGATGACGGAAAACGCGCCGATCACGGCGGCCGCGCCGGCCATGTCGCACTTCATCGTCTCCATCCCGCCGGCCGGCTTCAGCGACAGGCCGCCCGAATCAAACGTCACCGCCTTGCCGACGAGACACACGCGCTTGGCCTCGCGGCCTCGCGGCCTCGCGGCCTTTGGCCTAAACACCATGTGCACGAGGAACGGCTCGTGGTCCGAGCCCTGGTTCACGCCGAGCATGCCGCCCGCGCCCATGCGCTCGAGCTGGTCCTTCCCGTACACCTTTACGCGGATCGACCCCTTCCCCTTCGCCACCGCCTTCGCGGCCTCCACCAGGTCAACCGGGCGCATGTGCTGCCCCGGCGTGTTCACGAGGTCGCGCGCGAACACGGTCGCGCGTGCGTACCGCTCGCCAAGCGCCGCGCCGTCCGCGGCCGAACGTGCTTTTTTACCGTCGGTCGTCAAAATCGAAAACGTGCTCGGCGACTTTTTCGCGGCCTCCTTCTTGTAACGCCCGAAGTCATAGTCCGCGAGCCGGATGCCCTCGGCCATCGCCTTCCCGCAGGTCTTCGCGTCGAGCGCGCCGCCGCCCGCGCCATGCAGCACGGACGCCACGGTCTTCGCGCCCATCGCCTTCGCCGCGTTCAACGACACCGCCGCGGCCACGCGCACGGCCTCCTCCGAGAACTTTTTCTGATCGCCAAGTCCGACCACGAGCACGCGCCGGGCCGGAATCTGGCCCACGGTCCGAACCAGGAGCGTCGACCCGAGCGCCGCCTTGAACCCCTCTTCCTTCGCGACCGTATCGAGCAGCCCCTCGAGGCGCTCGTTCACCGCGGCATACGCGCCGCCCGTCTTTTCTCCCGCGAACCGGTTCAGCACCAGGAGGTCGGCCTTCTCGTCAATCAGGTTGCCCTTGCGGACTGTAATAGTCATAGACATGTCGTAAGACGGGTTTGACAGGTCAGACAAGTTTGACAGGTCAGACAGGTTGCCCGGGTATCCTGTCTGACCTGTTATTCCTGTCAAACGTGTCAAACCAGGATGTTATACCGCAAAACCGTACACCAACGGAAAGGTCATCGCAAGGAATACCATCGTGGCGACCGAAAGCGCGTGGATGGCGCGCTCGCGCAGGTCGCCGCAGTCGCGGCCGCGGCACCACGCGAGGGTGAGCGCGAACATGATCGCGTACACGCACGCGACGAACAGGTACAGCGCCGCGAGCGTGTCCGTGCGCGACTGTCGGAAGAACAGCAGGTTGACGATCCACGCCGCGTGCAGGGCCGAGGCCGCGCCGATGATGGCCGCCACCGCGACCGGCTCGTGGATCCTTCTTTTCATCCAACGGAACATACGCAACGGGACTAAAGTCCCTATGAATTCACAGCCACTTTAGTAGCGTCTAGACCGCCGACTCGACCGCCACGAGAACCGACGAAATCAGACTGATACCGGCGGACACGATGAGAAAATTACGATACTCCCGCGCATGCTTCTCCGCGACGCGCTCGTGGTAGACGGAAAGGATGAGCAGCGACGTGCCGGTCAGGATGAGTGGAAGCAAGATGAGGAGGCGTCGGTGCGTGGCGGCGAGAAGCGAAAGCGCGCGCGAGGACTCGGTCACCACGGTCATCCGGTCCGGTCCGGCCACGTCCAGTACCACGGATCCGACGAGCGCGGCGAACGCGATTCCGAGCGCGGCGAACAGCGCGGTGGACAGCGCCGGGCGCGAGCGCAACAGCAGCGCCAGGGTGGCCGATGCCGCGAACGCCGCGACCGTGGCCAGGAGCAAAACGGTTGTAAAATCAATGGACGTCATATCAACTGTTGACAATATAGCACAATCTTGGTTTACTTGCGTCACTTCACGACTCCATCACTTCACGACTCCATCACTTTTCTCTTATGGGAATGCGCAAAAAAATTCGTACGCAGTGGAAGGAGGACCGCAAGACCAACATCGCGGCCCGCCGCAAGACCAAGGCGATCCGCCTCACGAAGGCCGCCGCGAAGGCCGCCAAGTAGCATGGACCGCAAGGAGCAATTTTCCGAATTGTTCCCCGAAACGCCTGCCTTCCGATGGAGACAAATCGAGCAGGCGTTTTTTGTACCGACCATCCGTTCCTGGGATGGCGTGACTTCGCTTACCAAGGAAATGCGCGCGACGCTGTCGCACCTGCCGTGGATGACCGTATCCGCGTCGCACGTGATGGCGAGCGCGAAGAAGGACACGCACAAGGCTCTCCTGACCCTGCGCGACGGCCAGGTCATCGAGACCGTGCTCATGGAAAACGCGCGCGGCGAGCTTACCATCTGCGTGTCCTCGCAGGTCGGCTGCGCGATGCGCTGCGGGTTCTGCGCCACGGGCAAGATGGGGCTCAAGCGCTCGCTCGACGCGGACGAGATCATCGACCAGTACCGCTTCTGGCAGCACTTCCTCGAGGACAACAAGCATCGCGAGGGGCTGCACTCGGACTTCTCCGCCATCCCGTCGCGCATTTCCAACATCGTATTCATGGGGATGGGCGAGCCGCTCGCCAACTACGAGAACGTGAAGCGCGCGCTCAACGTCCTGCTCGCGCAGACCGACCTCGGCCCGACGCGCATCACGGTGTCCACGGTCGGCGTGCTCCCGCGCCTGGAACAGATGCTCACGGACAAGGAATGGCCACACGTGCGCCTCGCCGTCTCGCTGCACTCGGCCATCGCGGAAACGCGCAAGCAGATTGTCCCGACCTCGTACGATGACTTTTTGCCGAAGCTTGCGGACTGGGCGCGACGCTACCTGAAAGTGCTCGGCAACCGGCGCCACCACCTCACGTTCGAGTACGTGATGCTGAAGGACGTGAACGACACGGACGCGCACGCGAAGGCGCTTGCCGCGTTCGTGCAGTCGATCGGCAACGTGAAGTGCAACCTGATCCCATACAACCTCACGGACTGCGAGTTCACGCGCAGCGAGGACGGCCAGATTGAGCGCTTCCTCGCCATCCTCGAGAACGCCGACGTCATCGCGACGCGGCGCCGGACGATGGGCGACGACATCGCCGCCGCGTGCGGGCAGCTGATCGTCCTTTCCGCGAAAGCCGCCTGACCGGGCGGTTTTTTGGCGAGTTCGGGTCTGTGGATCGTGTCACCTTGACACGATTTCACGGACGTATTACTTTGTGTATGTAAGACACGATGTTGGACAGGATACTCGGGCTACCTGTCCAACCTGTCTGACTTGTCTGACCTGTCAAACCTATGCCCTCCCATCCCGCGACACAATCCATCAAGGTGGCGACCGACGCGGTCATCTTCACCGTCCGAAACGGCGAGCTGATGGCGTTGCTCATCCAGATGAAGAAGGTCCCCTACACCGGCATGTGGGCCGTGCCGGGCGGTTTGATTGAACAGAACGAAACCAGCGAGCTAGCCGCGCGCCGCATCCTGAAGACCCAGACCGGCGTGTCCGACGCGCACCTCGAGCAGCTGGCCACCTTCGACGACCCGAAGCGCGACCGCCTGGGCCGCGTCATTAGCGTCGCCTACGTGGCGCTCGTGTCGAGCGAGCACGTGGAACTGAAGACCACGGAGAAGTACCAGGACGTCCGCTGGTGGCCGGTGCGCAAGCTCCCTGCCCTGGCGTACGACCACAAGTCCATCCTCGCGGTCGCGGTCAGCCGCCTGCGCGCGAAGCTCGAGTACACGAACGTCGCCTGGAGCCTGCTGCCCAAGGAATTTACTCTCTCGCAGCTGCAGGAGGTGTACGAGATCATCCTCGGCCGCACGCTCGACAAGCGCAACTTCCGCCGCAAGGTCCTCGACCTGAAACTGGTGGAACCGACCGGCAAAAAGTCCGCGGGAGGCGCGCATCGCCCGGCGGAATTGTTCAAGTTCAAGCAGCGAAAGATGGAATACGTCGACGTGATGTAGATATCGTCAAAATGACACGTAAAATGCCCAAAATTGCTCTTTTTCTGGGAAACAGGCGAACTCCGGTGTCACGCCTTGACAATTCCCTCAAAATATGAGAAATTCCGGGGCCGTTCGTCGACGAACGCGGGGATAAGAAATGCTCTTAACCCAGCGCCCGTCGAGGAATCATTCCGAGGAACCGACGGTTCAACCGCTCTCTTCACAGGAGGCCACCAAAATGGCCGTCATCGAGATCAAGGACGAGGCCCTCAAGGGCCGATTCACCGCGTTCGTCGCCGCCCTCGGCAAGTCCGAGGAAGAGATCGCGACCGCCCTCAAGGGCGAGCTCGGCGAGACCATCACCGACGCCGCGGTCAACAACCTGGGCGACCCCGACATCACCCCGGACAACGACCTGCTCACGGCGCTCACCGGCGCCGGCGTGGCCAAGGCCACCGCCCGCGCGGCGATCAAGGGCATCCGCAACGCCCCGGCCCCCGCGCCGGAGACGGAGCGCCCCACGGTGGATGCGAGCGCGCTCGTCCCCGCCCTGAGCATGCTCCCGTCCGTGCCCAAGGGCGTCGGCCTGCTGTCGGCGCTCAAGGTCGGAGGCGTGGTGCGCTTCAAGCCGGAGACGCTGGTCGGCGCCGTGAGCGTCCTGCTCGCCGACGCGCTCGGCCTCGCGGACATCGAGGAGACGCTGCGCGGCAAGATCGAGGACCGCTGCGAGCGCACCGGCCGGCAGGTGCCGGACGTGTACCTGAAGATCGACTCGATCGCCAAGAGCAAGGAGTACGGCGACATGCTCGCCGTCATCCGGGACGAGCTCGGGATCACGGACCGGCGCCGCTACGTCTCCAACGCGGAGCGCGAGAAGCTGTTCGCCAGCCTCACGCCGATCTTCACGGAGCTCAAGGGCGTCCAGGACGTCCTCCAGGCCTACGTGGACAAGATGATCACCGGCGGCGGCAACTCCGCGGCGTTCACCCAGGCACTCCTGGGCATGGCCGCGGGCATGCCGGTGAACCCGGCCCTGGCCGCGATGATGAAGCCGCCCCCGCCCACCGCGGTCATCGCCGCGATCGAGGGGTTCATCGAGCGCACGAACAAGAAGTTCGCCGCGACCCGCGCGATCACGGCGGCGGCCCTGCTCCCCGAGCAGGCGGCGATCACGGCGATCCTCGACAACCAGGAGCTCTACACGGCCCTGGGCGTCCAGGACCGCGAGGAGATGCTCCAGGAGCTCGGCTTCGGCGCCAACTCCGACCTCGTCCTCGCCGAGCAGAACGTCGCGGTCTTCCTCCTCGGGGTGTTCGAGATCCCGAAGAAGGACTCGGCCTCGCTGCCCATGTACATCGGCAGCCTGGCGTCGCTGGGCGCGGACATCGAGTGGGACCGCCTCGACGCGGTCGTCCGGAACCGCAAGCTCCCCCGCACGCCCGTCGCCCCGCGCGGGCGCGGCAACGAGCGCGGCGACCCGCCCCCCCGCGCGTACTAGCGCGGAACCACCCTGGCGAGCTAGGCCCATCTCGGGCCGACGCTCGCCTCTTTTCCTCCATCCTCCAGAAACGTTTCTGAAGGGCGGAGTCGAAGACCAAAACGGCTTCGCTCTTTCACACCCCTGTCATTGGAGCCAACGATGTGCGCTCGTGAACACGGACGCGTCTATCGCGCCGGCAAGCTCTTCGCCCAGGGCGACTTCTGCGACTACTACGAGACGGACGCCGAGGGCGTTCCGTGCCTGCTCAAGGTGGTCACCCACCCGGACGACGCCGACCTGCTCGACCGCGAGGCCGACGCGCTGCGTGCCCTCTGGTCAAGCCCGGTCAACGGCACCGACCTGTTCACCCGCTACCTTCCCCGCCTCGTGGACGCCACGCAGACGGCGGACGGCCGCGCGGTGAACGTGCTCGCGTCCGGCCAGGGCCGCTTCGACGAGTACGTCTCGCTGGAGCAGGTCTGCCGCGCGTACCCGCAGGGCCTGTCCGCGCGCCACATGGTGTGGATGTGCAACCGCATGCTGGAGCTCCTGTCGTGGCTGCACCGCAACGGCACCGTCCACGGGGCCGTCCTGCCGGAACACGTGATGTACCGGCCGCACGACCACGCGGGGATGCTGTGGAACTGGTGCTACGCCACCCGCATGGCCAAGCGACAGACGCTGCCGGCGAAGGTCGCGGGCTACGAGGCCTGGTATCCCAAGGGGGTGCTCGGCGAACGCCCGCCCATGCCGGCGGACGACACGGCGATGCTGGCCCGGTGCATGATCAAGATTCTGGGCGGCGACCCGCTCACGGGCGACGTGCCCATGCGGGTGTTCGAGGACGAACGCGGGAAGGACCCCGTCTTCCTCATCGACCTGCTCCGGCTCATGCTCCCCACCGAGGACGGCCTGCCGCACTTCCCGAACACGGACGAGCTCCGTATCCAGTTCGGGGAGACGGCCCAGCGCGTCTACGGTCCCAAGCGGTTCGTCACGTTCACCATGCCGGTCGCCCCCTAGGGACCGGTTCCACACGAGAGGCCAGAAACCAAATGGCAGGCTACGAGAAGAACCATTGGAGCACCAAGGCGAGCGCCAAGCTCGACGAGGACCGCACGACCAGGCGCCAGGAGGAGGTCTTCACCGCGCGGGGTCTCCACCCGTCGCTCAACCCCCACGGGGTCCGCGTGCGGGAGAGCCGCGCCAGCGAGAAGAGCCCCCACCCGCGCCAGTTGATCCTCGGGATCGACGGTTCGGGGTCTCACGACGACTGGCCGATGCGCATGACCACCGGGGTGCTCACCACCCTCATGGCCCTGCTCCACGATCACGGCTTCCTCGAGGACCCGCAGGTACTGCTCGCGATGATCCGCGACAGCCTCGACACGGTTCCGCTCGAAGTCGCGCAGTTCGAAGTCGACGAGAAGATCCGCGCGCACCTCGAGAACTTCTACGTCGCCGCGGGCGGCGGCGCTGGCCCGCACCGCTACTGCGAGGACTACGGCCTTCTCATCTGGTGGGCAGCCACGCACACGAGCTGCGACGGGTACGAGAAGGAAGGCCGCAAGGGCTGCCTGGTGATCTGCGGCGACGAGATGTCGAACCCCACGATCGAGCCGGATACGGTGCGGCGCGTGACGGGCGAGACCCTCGAGACCGCGATCCCGATCGAGACCGTGCTCGAGATGGCGCAGAAGCAGTGGGAGGTGATCTTCTTCTTCTCCCACACCAACTACTACGACTCGGACACGCAGGAGCAGGTCTTCGCCTGGTGGAAACAGCGCCTCGGCGCGCGGGCCATCCACCTGTACAGCCCGGACGACGTGGCCGTGCAGACGGCGATCGTCGCGGGCCTCCTGAACGGCTCGGTCGCATCCCTCGAGGAGGGCATCGCCCGCGCCGCCGCGGCCGGCACGCCGTCCGCGACCATCGACCGCGTTCGCCGCGCGCTCGCCGCCTTCGCCGCCTCGATCGGCAAGGCCGGGACCGTGGAGGGGGTCGACCCCGGCCCGAACACCCGGCGCCGCGCCTCGCGCATCTGACCGACGACAACTCGGGGACTCTCCGAGTCCCCTCTTTTCTTACTCGCACGACACTTGTCGCGCGGGAAAGGTGAGGAATGGCACATTCGAAGACGGCACACGTCGGCGTCGACGCCGCGTACGGAGACATGGGCAAGGCCAAGGCCACCGCGGAGATCGTGCGGCGAACCGGCGCCAAGCTCGTCGTCCTGTTCGCGGGCGGGCCGCAGAACGCCCACAACCTTCACGCCGAGGACGGACGCCAGCACACGTTCGCCCAGATCGGAAGCGGAAGCTTCGAGCCCGGCGTGCACACGCACATCTCGCGGTTCAAGCTCGTGAACCCGGCGAACCTTCTCGTAGAGGCGGAGCACCTGCGTGAGCTCGGGGTTACCGACATCCTCTCGCGGATCACGGTCGACCGGCGCGCGCGGGTCATCAGCCCGTTCCAGCAGGCGGCCAACCGCCTCCGGGAAACCATGCGCGGCGACGACCGGCACGGAAGCTGCGGATACGGGGTCGGCGAAACGGCGCTCGACGCGCTGGTGCACCCGGACCGCGTCCTGTACGCGCGCGACCTGCTGGTGCCCGCGACGCTGCGCACGAAGCTCGCGTGGCTGCAGGCGCACAAGCGCAAGCAGCTCGCCGAGGCGATCGACGCGCTGCGCGACCACCCGGCGGTGGCCACGGACGTCCGCTGGCTCACCGAGGACGGGATCGTGGACCGCGCCGCGCGGGAATACGCCCGCATGGCAAGCCTGGTCCGGATCGTGGACGAGGACTGGCTGCGCTTCATGCTCGAACAGAACGCCGACGTCGTCTTCGAGGGCGGCCAGGGGGTGCTGCTCGACGAGTGGCACGGGTTCCACCCGTACACCACCTGGAGCACGACCACGTCCGCCAACGCCGAGGCCATCCTCGCGGAGTGCGGCTGGACGGGCGCGGTGCGGAAGATCGGCATCATCCGCGCGTACTCCACGCGGCACGGGGCCGGTCCGTTCGTCACTGAGGACCCGGCGCTCGACGACGTGTTCGTCGACGCACACAACGGCAACGGCCCCTGGCAGCGGAAGTTCCGCGTCGGGTGGCTCGACCTCGTGTCCACGCGCTACGCGCTTCGTGCCACCGGCGGCGTGGACGAGCTGGCCGTCACCTGCATCGACCAGATGCCGTCCGGCCGTCCCTGGATGGTGTGCGACGCCTACGACTACCCCGAGCGTCCCGACGACCTCGTGGACGCGCGCGGCGAGCTCATCGTCCGTCACGACCGCGACCTGTCCCGGCAGGAGCGGCTCGGCAACCTGCTCTTCCGAACGAAGCCCGTGTACCGCACGACCGCGAACGGGGTCATGATCGCGGACGCGCGCGAACGCCACATCTCGGCGATCCAGCGCGCGCTCGGCCTGCCGGTGACCATCCTGTCGCACGGCCCGGCGCTCGGCCAGACCCGCTTCGACGACACCCGCTGGGGACCCTGACCGTCCCCTCTTTATCCCAGCCGTACACGATCCCGTGGACGGCTCGGAAGAAGAACCTCAGCACGGAGCTCATTGCCATGTCGGCAGAACACCCCATCGTCCGGACCATCGAAGGCCCGGTCCTCATCAACGCGACCATCTGGGCCGTCATCTCCGTGGACATCATGCGGACGTTCATGCCGGCCGGCGGCCTCGGCGTCGTCGGCGGCCACGAGATCGTCCTCAAGGGCCTGAAGATGATCCGCAAGTTCGACTCCGCCCTGCGCATCGCGCTGCGCGACGTCCACTGCCGCGGCCACGTCTCGCTCGCGTCGAGCTTCGTCGGCTACGCCGACTTCCACAAGCTCACCTACGACGAGGTGAAGGGCTGGACGAAGAAGCGGCATCGGATGGCCCCGCACGCCAGGTTCAAGCTCAAGGACCTGAAGCGGTACCTCAAGAAGGTCGGATTCCAGATCCTCTGGCCCGACCACGCCATGGAAGGAACGGACGAGGCGCGCGTCGACCCGGACATCGATCGCGAATCCACGCTCGTGTGGAACAAGGGGAACCGCACGCACGCGGACTCCTACTCCGGCTTCCTCGAGAACGACGGCGCGTCGACCCGCCTCGACCTCCACCTCAAGTGGCGCGACGTGACGCACATCGTGGTCTGGGGCATCGCCGGCGACGTGTGCGCCGGCCTCACCGCGCTCCACGGCCGCCAGCTCGGCTTCGAGGTCTACTTCGTCACCGACCTCTCGCCGTGCATCTCGCCCGAGGGTCGCGACGCGATGTACCGGCAGCTCATCGACGCCGGCGTGCACCTCGTCACCTCCGACCAGATCCGCGCCGCGGCCTGATCAGCTTCCCGAGAATCTCT
>CAYRYG010000025.1:0-1873 GCA_964428465.1 uncultured Gammaproteobacteria bacterium | reverse complement strand
CCTGAACCCGCCGACCGCCGCGCACGACGCGGCAGTCCGGCAACTCAAGGAGCGGTTCGACCGCGTGGTCGTCCTTCCCTGCGGGATCCGTCCCGACAAGTGGGAGACCAACGCCGTGGACGCCGCGCACCGCGCGAACATGGCGCGGATCGCGTTCGCGGACATGGGCGTCACGCTGGACCTCTCCGACCTCGAGCGCGACCAGTTCCTCACCACCCTCACCCTCGACCGTCTCTGGAAGGGCGAGCTCGGCGACGGGTGGGAGGTGTGGCACGCGGTGGGATCCGACCTCATCGCGGGCGGCGCGCGCGGCGCGTCGGAGATCCAGTCGTCCTGGCACGAGGGCCGATGGGTGTGGGAGAACCTGAACTTCGCCGTTTTTCCCCGTCCCGAGTACCCCATCACCGAGGCCGACCTCCCCCCGCGCCGCGAGATGCTGCCGGATCTGAACCGACCGGAGTCCAGCCGCAAGGCGCGCGCGGCGTTCGCGCGCGGGCAGCCGCAACTCGCCGGCGTCCCGGCGCGGATCGCCGCGTACGTCTCCCGCTACGGCCTGTACGCCGGCGCTCCCGGTCCGCGACGGCAGGGCCGCCTGGTCCTGCCGCCCGACCCCAAGCTCCTCGTCATCCCGGCCGCCGGGAACGAGCGCGCGCGGGCGATCATGGAACGCATCGGCCCGCGGGACGGAAACGCTCCCGACGCGGTCGTCGCGATCGGCGGCGACGGACACATGCTCGACGTCATCGGCTCCGTGCGGCCCGGCATCCCGATCATCGGGATCAACGCGGGCCACCGCGGATTCCTGCTGAACGAGATCGACGGCGACGGGTTCAACGCCCACGTCGCGGTCGGAAGTCCCTTCGACACGCATCTGCTGTCCATGCTCGAGATCGAGTTCCGACTCCCCGACGGGACGTGGGACCGCAGGAAGCGACACGCGTTCAACGACGTGTGGCTCGAGCGCGACGGCATGCAGACCGCGTGGTTCCGCGTGGCGGCCGAGGGGCAGAACCGCCACGAGATCCCGCGCCTCGCGTGCGACACCGTGCTCGTCTCCACGCCCGCGGGCTCCACGGCCTACGCCCGCGCGATGGGCGCGCCGCCGCAGCTCATCGACACCCCCGTGCTCGTCCTCGCCGCCTCCGCGGTGGCCGATCCCGCCGGCTGGCACCACGCGATGGTCCCGGACGACGCGACGATCACCATCGAGGCGCTCGACCCGGTGAAGCGCCCCGTCCGCGCGGCCGTCGACGGGCAGCTCTACGGCCCGTGCCTCGCGATGCGCGTCCGCCGCAGCCGCGTGGCGAACGTCGAGCTCGCGTTCCTTCCGGGCCGCTCGCTCGGCGCCAAGATCGCCGCGCTCCAGTTCCCGGCCTGAACCTCGGGAAGCCCCGCTTCCCTCTTTACTCGGACCGTGATTCGCCCCGCGAATGACGTGCCGAAGAAAGATCCGCTCATTCAACGAGGACCGTCCCATGCGCATGTCGCGCCTTCTCCCCTACGTCCAGGGCTGCGCCGTCGGCGTCACCCTGGAAGCGCTCGGCGTCCACCACGAGACGCTCACTCCCGCGGAGATCCTCGCCCTCACCGACGGGCGCGGGCTCCTGGGGCTCACCCCGCCGCTCAAGCCGCTGCGGTTCCAGAGCGTCCGCAAGATCCCGCTCGGCGGGACCTCGGACGACTGGCAGCTCTGGCGTGCGGTCGCGCGGTCGCTGCTCCAGCGCGGCGGCCGGTTCGACCGCGTCGACGTGGCGCGCGAACACGTGCTCGAGCTCGCCCGCGGCACGAACGGCTGGGGGTCGAGCACCGAGGACGGCGTCCGCCGCCTGAGGCGCGCGTTCGACTTCGGCGGCGTCCGCGAGCTGTACCCCGA